>CAZIMW010000105.1:0-9240 GCA_964540425.1 uncultured Flavobacterium sp. | reverse complement strand
AACAGTTGGATGACGCCCGTCTTTTATTATTATTTCATTCTCATCATCTTTTGCTCAAATTGATAATGAGCAGAATAATGACTTTTTAAATGATTTTGAAGAAGTTTACGGTTTTCAGTCAGAGTTTTTGGTTCCAACTGAAAGCCTTCTGCATAGTGAGCCTTATAGTATAAAATATAATAGAAAACTTAAAGAAATATTATTCAAAGGATTACCTGATTATTTTGATATTCAATACTTTTCAACACCTTCATTTGATACAGAAAGAGTATTAGTAATAAGAAGAGGAAAAATATTTTATCACATCGCAAAACAAAGCATTTGAGGAACTTATTATGAAGAAATTACAGGTAGAACATATACAGTAAAAATAAAGACAGATAAGATTGAAGTCGATAGGTTTACAAATAAAATATCTGATAAAGACGCTGAATTACTCAATAAACTTTATAGGTTAGCTATTTCAAAAGCTCGTTATTTGATTTTTACGCCAGATGAACTTAATAGATTAGTTATTGGTAATGATGGTGCTTCTCATTCATTCTCGATTTCTAATAATGGAATAAAGGAAGGAACAACTTGGTCGCCAGATACTGATAGCAAAATGTTTCGACTTGTCGAAGTACATAAGGGTTTAATTAAGGTTGTAAAAAGAACAACATCAAATTCAGAAATAGTTTTACCGAATAAGTTGGAAGAAGACATCAAAAAATTAATTGATGAAATTAATTTATCTGATCTTGATTTTGAAAAAGAGACTATTGGTTCAATAAAAGATACAATCGTAAGTCATTTAAATAAAAATTTACCAATCAAGAAATTAATTGATAATGGTTATACTTATGTTGCAGACGATTTAATTTTTACAATTAGTGATGGAAAGGTTAAAAAAGTAAAAGAACAAGAACCATATTATGACAAAGATTATAGTAAGTTTCGCAATTGGTTCAATAATCTTTTTGACAAAAAAATTAGCAAACATTATAAAAGAGCTTTAAAAAACTTGGACTTAACATATCTGGATTTAGAATTAGATTTAAAAGTTTATATCGATTTCGAAC
Organism: uncultured Flavobacterium sp.; assembly: GCA_964540425.1. GTDB lineage: Bacteria > Bacteroidota > Bacteroidia > Flavobacteriales > Flavobacteriaceae > Marifrigoribacter. The sequence continues at coordinate 8,179 of CAZIMW010000105.1, read as the reverse complement.
TTGATAAAGAAAAATTTACATTGACAGCGTGGAAATAACTATTGCTAACAATGCAATATAAAATATAGTTATTATAGGCTTTACCAAAGGTTTTTGTATATTTTAGAAGACCGCCAAATTTTTAAACTTGGCTTTTAGTAAAATAAAGATATAAAGAAAAATTTAAAAATTCGGCTCGTGTATAATTCGAAACGTTAGTGCCTTTTTACACGCTACGTTTCATATACAAAACCCTTGATAAAGTCACTCATCAATACAAATTACCTATGCTTTTTCTTCTTTTAAATTTATTAAATTCCCATAAATAATAGGCAATCCCTGATTGTTTTGAAAAAAGCTGTTTATAAGCTAGTTAAAATCATCCCGATAATTATTGGGGCTTTTGTCATAAATCTATTAGCATAGCGTTCATATATTTTTTCTGAAATAACAGTGTTTTAGATACATTAATTCAATTAATAAAACCTAAAAAATATAAATAGTAAACAGTATATTTGCAGCCGTTAAAAAACAAAATCTAAACAGATGAAAGCAGGAATTGTCGGATTACCAAACGTAGGAAAATCAACATTATTTAATTGTTTGTCAAATGCAAAAGCACAAAGTGCTAACTTTCCATTTTGTACGATTGAACCTAATATTGGTGTGGTAAATGTACCAGACCATCGATTAGAAAAATTAGAAGAATTGGTAAATCCAGAACGTGTATTGCCTGCTACAGTTGAAATTGTTGATATCGCAGGATTGGTAAAAGGAGCAAGTAAAGGAGAAGGTTTAGGGAATCAATTTCTTGGAAATATTCGCGAAACTGATGCGATTTTACACGTTTTAAGATGTTTTGACGATGATAATATTATTCACGTTGACGGAAGTATTGATCCAATTAGAGACAAAGAAACCATCGATATAGAACTGCAACTAAAAGACCTTGAAACCTGCGATAAAAAACTTGAAAAAGTTAAACGTGCTGCAAGAACAGGAAATAAAGAAGCTCAAAAAGAAGAAACGGCTTTGCAAAAAGTAAAAGACGGATTGGAAGCAAGTGTTTCAGTTCGTGCTATCGATTTAACAGCTTCTGAAAGAGAAGAATTTATTAATCAAATTCAATTTATCACCGATAAGCCAGTGCTTTATGTTTGTAATGTAGATGATGCTGCTGCTGCAACCGGAAATGAATATGTTAATAGAGTAAAAGAAGCAGTTAAGAATGAAGATGCAGAAGTAATTGTATTGGCAGTAGGAACAGAGGCAGATATTAATGAGTTGGAAGAATATGAAGAGCGTCAGATGTTTTTAGAAGACCTTGGTTTAGAAGAACCAGGATCTGCAAAACTAATCCGTGCTGCTTATAAATTATTAAATTTACAAACCTATTTTACGGCTGGGGTAAAGGAAGTAAGAGCATGGACAATCCCTGTAGGTTCTACTGCACCACAAGCTGCTGGAGTAATTCATACCGATTTTGAAAAAGGATTTATTCGTGCCGAAGTAATTAAGTACGAAGACTTTGTACATTTCGGAAGTGAAGCCAAAGTAAAAGAAGCAGGAAAACTAAGTGTAGAAGGTAAAGAGTATGTGGTGGCAAATGGCGATGTGATGCACTTTAGATTTAATGTGTAATTTTATTTTCTAATTATTATTGGTGTAATAATATTTACTTTAAAAACGGAGTCTAACCTAAGAAGTTGATTTTTGTTATTAGGATAATCTAATATTAATTGTTGTATTATTTTTTCACCTAAATAACAATCGTATTTCAATCGTTGGCACTTATAACTATAGGCTAAAGCTAACCTATAGTTTGCATCATAACTATTTGGATAAAGTTTAAGTGCTTTTTCAAAATTGTAAATTGCAGCATCCCATTTTCTTTCTTCAATCCAAGTATCTCCATATTTTATAAAGTCGAGATAACTACTTTCTTTTTCTCTAAGAACGATATTATTTTTATTAGTTATAAAATCTTTATTTGAGCTAGTAAAAATAAAAAATAAGCCAATAGTAAAAGAAATTATAAATATAAGAACTGTGATATTTATAAAGTACCGTTCCTTTTTAGATTTCCGCCGAATATCATATCTAATTATTTCTTTTTCTTGTTCAGTTAATTTCTTTAATATATCAATTCCTCCAGCTTGATTTTCGTATTTCCTTTTTATTTTAAAAAAACGACGTTCTTTCTTAAACATATTAGGTCTTTTTCCTAATTGCCAACGATTATATCTCAATGAGTCATTTGCTCCTTGTGCGCTTCCGCCACCACCCATAATATGATTGTTTTAGGTTTATTCTATTAAAACTTACTGCTATAAATTTAATTATATTTTTCAACAATTAGCCCATTATTATTGTTAATTACTTTCCTAAGTAATCGTTTTAAATTTTACATCATAATTTTATATTAGCCATGATACCCAAATTATGGCAGAGCAACAATATACCGAAGATAATATACGGTCTTTAGACTGGAAAGAACACATTCGTTTACGTCCTGGAATGTACATTGGAAAGCTAGGAGATGGCTCCTCGCCAGACGATGGAATATACATTCTCCTAAAAGAAGTAATCGATAATAGTATTGATGAGTTCGTAATGGGTGCTGGTAAAACCATCGAAATCCGTATTAAAGATAAGGAAGTTAAAGTTAGAGATTATGGTCGTGGAATTCCTTTAGGAAAGGTAGTCGATGTTGTTTCAAAAATGAATACGGGAGGAAAATACGACTCGCGTGCCTTTAAAAAAGCGGTGGGATTAAACGGAGTGGGGACCAAAGCTGTAAATGCACTTTCTAGTTATTTTAAAGTAGAATCGATTCGGGATAACCAATTAAAATATGCCGAATTTTCTTTAGGCGAATTACAAATAGATTCAGAAATTGAGGAAACTACCAAACGTAAAGGAACAAAAGTAAGTTTTATTCCAGACGAAAAAATATTCAAAAAATACAAATATCGTAATGAGTATATCATCAAAATGCTCAAAAATTATGTGTATTTAAATCCTGGATTGACAATCGATTTTAATGGTGAAAAGTATTTTTCAGAAAACGGATTAAAAGATTTGTTAAATGAAAATATTCCAGATGAAGATAAATTATATCCTATTATCCATCTAAAAGGCGAAGATATCGAAATTGCTATAACCCATAGTAAAACACAATATAGCGAAGAATACCATTCCTTTGTAAATGGGCAACATACCACGCAAGGGGGAACTCATCAAGCAGCTTACAGAGAGAGTTTGGTGAAAACAATTCGTGAGTTCTTCGGAAAAAACTACGAGGCTAGTGATATTCGAAAATCTATTGTTACCGCAATCGCGATAAAAGTAATGGAACCCATTTTCGAAAGTCAGACAAAAACCAAATTAGGCTCTACCGATATGGGAGGTGAGTTGCCAACTGTTAGAACCTATATCAACGATTTTGTAAAAACATATCTTGATAATTTTCTTCATAAAAACCCTGATATTGCAGAGGCAATACAACAAAAAATTGTACAAGCAGAACGCGAACGTAAGGACTTAAAAGGAATTCGGAAACTTGCTAGAGACCGTGCCAAAAAAGCAAACCTTCATAATAAAAAACTACGTGATTGCCGAGTTCATTTAGGAGATATGAAGAAAGAACGACGACTGGAATCCACCTTATTTATTACCGAGGGAGATTCGGCAAGTGGTAGTATTACCAAGAGTAGAGATGTAAATACTCAGGCTGTTTTTTCATTGAAAGGAAAACCTCTTAATTGCTACGGAATGAGTAAAAAAGTGGTGTATGAAAATGAAGAATTCAATCTGTTGCAAGCCGCTTTAAATATTGAAGAGGGAACAGAGCATTTACGATATAATAATATTGTAATTGCTACCGATGCTGATGTTGACGGAATGCACATTCGATTGTTATTGCTTACTTTTTTCCTTCAGTTTTTCCCTGAAGTAATTAAAGAAGGGCATTTATATATTTTAGAAACACCCTTATTTAGAGTTCGAAATAAAAAGGAAACCATTTATTGTTATTCTGAAGAAGAACGCATTTCAGCTATGGAAAAACTAAAACCAACACCAGAAATTACCCGATTTAAAGGTTTGGGAGAAATTTCGCCAGATGAGTTTGTTCATTTTATTGGGAATGATATTCGGTTAGATCCCGTGATGTTAGATAAATCGATAAGTATAGAAGATTTACTTTCCTTCTATATGGGAAAAAACACACCAGATAGGCAAGAATTTATCATCAATAATTTAAAAGTAGAATTGGATAAAATTGTTGAGTAATTAAATAAATTTATTCCGTTTAAAACGGAACAATAAATACTGAATTAAATTCAGCACAAGTTATGAGCCAAGAGTTAGATAATAATGAAGATGAAATAACTTCCAACGAGGAAAACCAAACAGAGGATTCCATCACCAAAGTGACAGGAATGTACAAAGAATGGTTTTTAGATTATGCTTCGTATGTGATATTAGAACGTGCTGTGCCAGCTATTGAAGATGGTTTTAAACCTGTGCAACGTCGTATTATGCAATCGCTAAAAGACTTGGACGATGGTCGTTATAATAAAGTTGCCAATATCGTTGGTCATACGATGCAATACCATCCCCACGGTGATATGAGTATTGCCGATGCTATGGTGCAAATTGGACAAAAAGATATATTAATCGACACCCAAGGTAACTGGGGAAATATACTTACAGGAGATCGAGCAGCTGCTTCCAGATATATTGAAGCGAGGCTGTCAAAATTCGCTTTAGACGTTGTTTATAATCCTAAAAACACTGTGTGGCAGGCTTCTTACGATGGGCGTAGAAAAGAACCCGTTAATCTTCCAGTTAAGTTTCCATTGTTGCTAGCTCAAGGTGCTGAAGGAATTGCGGTAGGTCTTTCCACAAAGGTATTACCTCATAATTTTATTGAATTAATTGAAGCTTCAATTAAGCATTTACAAGGAAAACGATTTACAATTTACCCTGATTTTCCAACAGGTGGTATTGCAGATTTTACCAATTATAATGATGGATTAAGAGGAGGGAAGGTACGCACCAGAGCACGCATAAATAACCAAGGAAAAAACTTGTTGGTAATTACTGAAATCCCTTTTGGAACAACCACATCTTCGTTGATAGATTCTATATTAAAGGCAAATGAAAAGGGAAAAATAAAGGTTAAGAAAATTGAAGATAATACGGCAGCAAATGTTGAAATTTTAATTCATTTACCAAGCGGAATATCACCAGATAAAACCATTGATGCCCTTTTTGCATTTACCAGATGCGAAACACCTATCTCTCCTTTAGGTTGTGTAATTGAAGATAATAAACCACTTTTTGTTGGGGTTACTGAAATGCTAAAAACATCTACAGACCGAACGGTTCAACTACTGAAAAGTGAACTTGAAATTCAGTTAAGAGAGTTAGAATCCCAATGGCATTTTGCATCCTTAGAACGTATTTTTATTGAAAACCGAATCTACCGTGATATTGAAGAAGAAGAAACTTGGACAGGAGTAATTTCTGCGATCGATAAAGGATTAAAACCCCATATAAAACATTTAAAACGACCAGTTGTTGAAGACGATATTGTACGTTTAACGGAAATCAGGATTAAACGTATTTCAAAATTTGATATTGATAAAGCACAACAAAAAATTGATGCTTTAGAAGAACGAATTGCAGAAATAGTACATCATTTAGCCAATCTTATTGAGTTTGCAATTGATTTCTTTAAACGCCTTAAAAAAGACTATGGAAAAGGTAGAGAACGTAAAACTGAAATTCGAGTTTTTGATGATATTGAAGCAACCAAAGTAGTTATTAGAAACACAAAATTGTATGTAAATAAGGAAGAAGGTTTTATTGGTACAAGTTTACGTAGGGATGAGTATGTAACCGACTGTAGTGATATTGACGATATTATCGTGTTTACCGAAGATAGTAAAATGATGATTACAAAAGTGGGGTCAAAAACATTTGTAGGTAAAAATATTATTCACGTTGCCGTCTTTAAAAAGAAAGACAAACGGACCATTTATAATTTAATTTACAAAGATGGAGCTCGTGGCGCTACCTATGTAAAACGTTTTGCAGTAACTTCTATTACACGTGATAAAGAATACAGTTTAAGCAAAGGAACTAAAGACAGTAAGGTGCTTTATTTTTCCGAGAATCCCAACGGTGAAGCTGAATTGGTTACCGTTTTATTAAGACAATCTGGAAGTATTAAAAAACTGAAATTCGATTTGGATTTTGCAGATTTAATAGTAAAAGGAAGAGCTTCAAGAGGAAATATTGTTACCAAATATTCCGTAAAACGAATCGAATTAAAAGAAAAAGGACTTTCAACACTTAAACCTCGTAAAATTTGGTTTGATGACACTGTTCAGAGGCTGAATGTAGATGACCGTGGAGAATTATTAGGAGAGTTTACAAGTGAAGATCGTTTACTGGTTATCAGTCAACAAGGACTTGTTAAAACCGTAGTTCCTGAAATTACATTGCGATTTGATGATGATATGATTGTATTGGAAAAATGGGATCCAAAAAAGCCAATTACAGTAATTTATTGGGAAGGTGAAAAGGAGATTTTCTATGTAAAACGATTTTTAATCGATGAGGAACATCCAGATAAAGAGGAAAAGATAATTACAGATTATCCAACGTCTTATTTGGAAACTGTTTTTACAGATTATAGACCTATGGTAGCTTTGGTGTTTGCTAAAAAACGTGGAAAAGACCGTCAGGAAAATTCAGAAATTAATTTGGAAGAATTTATTTCAGTAAAAGGAATTTCAGCTTTAGGAAATCAATTAACTAAAGAAAAAGTATTAGAGATTAATGCAATGGAACCTTTGTTTTATGAGCTTCCAGAAGAGATTCCGACTGAAAAAATAGAAGTTGTCGATGAAGAAGATGTTTCATCTAAAGAAACCTCTAACGATGTTACTAAAAATAAAACCGAGATCACAGAAACAACTAAAGAGGAAGCTCCAAAAAAAAAGGATGAACCTTCTACAGACCCTGAAATAGACGACGAAGGACAAACATTACTATTTTAAATCAGCAAACCGATTTTTTGGTTAATTATTATTAGTGCCCGATAAAAGACTAGATTTAACTATCATATAAACAGTAGCTTAAACCACGTAATTAATCCTGTTCAAGACCGTTATGGTCATTGTAAAACGACACAGAGACTAATTAAAATAAGAAAATATGAAGACATCAAATTTTATCCTGACAATTTTTATGTTGATAATTTGACTAGTTGCAACAGCAAATCAAATAAAATCGATCAGACAGTAAACGCTGTAATTGGCGACATCAGTTTTTTTGAAACTTTCGGAAATCAGCCTATTAAACAGACAAACGAAGATTTAAGATTTCAAACTCATTTAAAGTATGTTGAGAATGTTTTGAGAAATAAAGATATTTCCAATTTGACAGAACAACAACAACAACAACAAAATAGACTTAAAATACTTGACTTACTAAATGAGTATTGGACAGTGGGAATTTTTCCGAGAAATTACGATTATCCTGACCAACGAATCCCTTGTTTTATTGATAAATATGGAAATGTTTGTGCTGTTGGTTACTTAATTGAACAGACTGCCGGAAGACAAATCGCAGAAGAAATAAACACTAAGTTTAAATACGAATATTTACTTGCAATGAATGACAAGACAGTTGGGTTCAATCAAGCGAACTAACCAAAGAAGAGTGTGCAATGATACAACCTACTTATGGCCCTACTCCAACTAACAATTATATTTCATCTGCTTACGGAGTTTCTTCATCTTTAGTTGGTGGACTGAATTTGTCATTAAACACAATCAATGGAATTCAAATTTCAAAAGGGGCTAATAATAAGACTATTGCTATATTAGGACTAATATCAGGTGCAGGACAGATAACACTTGGAGCTTTGAATTATCCAAAAGAGCAAACGACTTGGGACGAAACTTATAGAAATCCTGCTCAAAGAAACTTGTCTTTAATCGAAAGAATTCCCCGAGGCTCTGCCTCGGTGGTCAAAAAGGAAAGTTTGAAAACCTGAGGTTTTCATCAAACTAAAAATAAAATTTTTTCCGCTTGATACCTCTATGGCTCTGCCTCGAGGTAGTTCATTTTATCTATGTATGAGTGAATTACAAAGAATTTCCGATTTACAACACCAAATTTC
>CAZIMW010000104.1:5424-9548 GCA_964540425.1 uncultured Flavobacterium sp. | reverse complement strand
TTTCTATTACAAACATTATTTTTTCTGAAGGGTTTTCAGGCGTTTCAGAAAATAGTTTTTCTAATTGTTCTGCTTCAGATGGAGAACAATTTTGTAGGGTTTTTAAATACAAATAGGTTTTTTTATTAGCAATAATATCGCCTCCAATTTGCTTTCCGAAGTTTTCAGGGTTTCCGAAACAATCTAAATAATCGTCTTGTAATTGAAATGCAATTCCTAATAAACGCCCAAACTCATAACTGTTATTTTTACAATCTTCGGAAGCATCAGCAACAATTGCTCCCATATTCATAGCTGCTCCCAACAAAACTGCTGTTTTATATTCGATCATTTTTATATAATCGGGAATAGTAACATCTGTTTTAGTTTCAAAATCCACATCGTATTGTTGTCCTTCGCAAACCTTTAAAGCGGTTTTACTAAACAATTTTGCCAACTCGCTAAATTTATTAGGTTCGTATTCTTCAAATAACTGGTATGCTAAAATCAACATCGCATCGCCCGAAAGAATTCCTGTGTTTAAATTCCATTTATAATGCACGGTTTCTTTTCCTCTTCGCAAAGGTGCTTGATCCATAATGTCATCATGAATTAAAGAAAAATTATGAAACAATTCCAATGCCAATGCAGCCGGAAGGGCTTTTTTATAGTCGGCTCCAAAAAAATCACAAGACATTAAAGTAAGTATAGGTCGTAATCTTTTACCACCAAGGGAAACTATATATTTTATGGGTTCGTATAGTTGAACTGGCTCTGTTACGGTTACTACTTCTGAAATATAAGCCTTAAGTGCTTTGCTATAATTTTCAATTCCTACCATTAAAAAAAGTTTTAGCAAAAGTAACATTCACAATCCAAATTACCACGAGAAATAATAGCACAATCGCAAATTTGTTAAACAATACACAAAACTTTGGAAACTTTTTTTGTTTTTAAAGTTTCCTTTGTTATTTTTGCAAACCAAATATTTAAAATTTGAAAGAAAGAATACTATTAAAATCTATTGACTTATTTCTCAACTTAGGCTTTAAAAGTGTGACTATGGATGACATTGCTTCAGAAATGCATATCTCCAAAAAAACAATTTACACACATTTTAAAAACAAAACTCAATTAGTAGAAGCCACTTCTTTAATGTTTTTTAACACAATTTCAGAAGGTATTGATGCTATATGTGCGCTTCATAAAAACCCTATTGAAGAGCTTTACGAAATAAAAAAGTATGTGATGATGCATCTTAAAAATGAAAAGTCATCACCTCAATACCAACTTTCAAAATATTATCCCGAAATAAATGCGATGCTTAAAAAGAAGCAATTCAATTTAATGCAAGACTGTGTAATTGACAATATTAAAAAAGGGATCGATCAAGGATTATACAGAACAAACTTGAACGTAGATTTTGTTTCCAGAATTTATTTTTTAGGGATTACCGGAATAAAAGACGAATCCTTATTCCCTTTCGAATTATTTTCAAGAAGAGAACTAATGGATAGTTTTTTAGAATATCATCTTCGGGGAATTATAACGAAACAAGGACTTAACGCACTCAACCAAATTATAAAAATTAACAAAAATGAATAAAGCATTCATCCTTTTAGGTTTCGTTTTACTCTCAACTTCAGGGTTTGCACAACGATCCGAAAAATATCAATTCACTTTAGAACAAGCAGTAAATTTTGCTTTAGACAGTAATTATACCGCTATAAACTCTAGACGTGAAATTGCAAAAGCAATCAAAAGAAAATGGGAAACTACCGCAGCAGGTTTACCTCAAATTAATGCTAATATTTCGTATAATAATAACTTAAAATTACCAACAACTTTATTGCCTGGCGAAATTGTTGGTGGTGATCCTGGGACTTTTGTTCCAGTAACTTTTGGAACTAAAGAAAACGCCTCACTTGGTGCTACCTTAACTCAATTAATTTTTGATGGCAGTTATTTGGTAGGGCTTCAAGCGGCAAAAACTTTTTTAAAATATTCTGAAAATTCAGATGAAAAAGTACAATTGGAAGTTAGAAAAGGAGTCATCAACGCTTACGGGAGTGTACTCCTTTCTGATGAACTAGTTGCAATATTTGAATTAAACAAATCCAACCTTGAAAAGAATTTAATTGAAACCAGAGCTATTTACGAAAACGGTTTTACTGAAGAAGAAAGCGTAGAACAATTAGAAATCACCTTACTTAATATAGAAACACAACTTAAAAACTCCAGACGAACTTTAGTAATTGCAAAACAAATGTTCAACTTAGCTATTGGTGTTGATGTAGAAAGTGATGTAGAATTACTTGATAATTTAGACAGCCTAACTCAAGAAAATATTGATCTTTCTTTTTTAGAAGAAAACATAAACATTGAAGATAATATCGACTATAAAATTGCAAATAACTTTACTGAACAACGAATTTTGGAACTTAAATTAGAGAGAACCTATAATATGCCAAATTTATCTGCTTTTATAAATTACGGAACTCAAGCAAATAGTGAAACATTTACTTTCTTTAATGATAATCAAATTTGGTATCAATATTCAGTTCTTGGTGTTAGTATGAACATTCCTATTCTAAGCAGCGGGCTTCGATCTGCAAGAACACAACAAGCAAAAATAGCTTTAGAACAAGCTGAAACCAATCTTACTGAAACTTACCAAAATGTATTATTAGAAATTAATACTTCAAAAAACAATTACCAATTTGCTATTGAAAACTATAATGATAACAAGAAAAATTTAAATTTATCTGAACGTATCGAAAAGAAAAACCAAATAAAATTTACAGAAGGATTGGCAACAAGTTTCGATTTACGATTGGCTCAAATACAATTATATACAGCACAACAAGCTTATTTTGAATCTATGCTTCGTGTAATAACTACAAAAGCAACATTAGAAACGGTATTAAACACACCACAATTACGAGCAACAAACTAATCACTACTATAAATAAACTTCAAAAATGAACAAAATATTTTTACTTTTAACGATAGCAACCCTTTCCTTCTCTTGTGGTGGTGATTCTAAATCGGTCGAATCAATTATTGAAACTAACGATCTTATAAAAATACGAGAAAAACGTAACGAAATAATTTCAGAGCAATTAAAAATAAACAACAAAATAAAACTAATAGACGAAGCTATTACTAAATTAGACACTGTAAAAAAGATACCTTTAGTAACTGCTTTTCAAGTAAAACATAATGATTTTACTCACTATTTAGAACTTCAAGGAAATGTTGCAACCAAGAAGAACATCATTCTTTATCCCGAATTTTCTGGACTTCTAACTTCAATTAAAGTTACGGAAGGTCAAAAAGTTATTAAGGGACAATTATTAGCAACCATTGATGATGGTGGCATGTCGCAACAATTGGCTCAAATGGAAGTGCAATATAATTTTTCAAAAACCACTTTTGAAAGACAGCAACGTCTTTGGGATCAAAAAATTGGTAGCGAAATTGAATATCTGCAAGCAAAAGCTACTTATGAAGGTCAAAAAAATGCTTTAAATCAAATGCATTCTCAGTTAGCAAAGACCCGTATAAGAGCACCTTTTTCAGGAATTATTGATGATATTATTACCGAACAAGGTACCGTTGTAAGTGCAGGGCAATCGAAAATCATGCGTCTTGTAAACTTAGATAAAATGTTTATCGAAGCAGAAATCCCTGAAAGTTACCTCAACAATATTACCGTTGGAAAAACAGTTGAAGTCTATTTTCCAATTTTAGGGGAAAGTTTTTCAACAAAAGTAAGGCAAGTGAGTAACTATATTAATCCTAGCAATCGAACTTTTAAAATCACGATCAATATTCCGAATAAAGAAAAAAATATCAAACCAAATCTAACTGCTAAAATTAAGATTAATGACTATTCAAGTAATGAAGCGATTTTAATTCCTCAGAGTATCATTTCAGAAAATGCTTTGGGCGAACAATATATTTTTACGGCTACTAAAACAGGAACAGGTGACGAAGCAATCGCCAAAAAAGTATTTGTAAAAACAGGAAGAACTCAAGGTGATTTGGTAGAGATTACCGAAGGAATATCAAACGATGACATCATTGTTAAAGAAGGGGCTCGTAATGTAAAAGAGGGTCAACACATCGCTATTTTAAACTTG
>CAZIMW010000104.1:0-5407 GCA_964540425.1 uncultured Flavobacterium sp. | reverse complement strand
AAAAACAGAAAAATATAGAACAAGAATTTGGCTTGTCTTCTTGGGCAATCAATAATAAAACTACCATCTATGTGATGATAGCTTTGATATTGTTTATGGGAGTTTCGGCATATTTTAGTATGCCGCGAGAAAATTTCCCAGAAATAAACGAAACTAAAATTTATATAAGCTCTGTGTATCCTGGAAATACTGCTGAAGATGTTGAAAAATTAATTACAAACCCTTTAGAAGACAAACTTAAAACGGTGAGTAATGTGGTTGAAATTACCTCTACTTCACAAGAAGATTTCTCGATGATTATTGTAGAGTTTGACGAAAGCATTTCTATTGAAGCTGCCAAACAAAAGGTAAAAGATCAAATAGACACCGAAACATCTGGAGAAGACTGGCCTACGTTTAACGGAGCAAAAGTAGAACCGAATGTTTTTGATTTAAGCATGTCTGAGGAAGTCCCAATTCTTAACATTAACATTTCGGGAGATTATCCTGTAAATAAGCTTAAAGAATACGGGGAATATTTAGAAGATGAAATCGAAAATTTACTCGAAATAAAACAAGTAGATATTCGAGGAGCCCAAGAAAAAGAAGTTGAAATTGCTGTTGATATTTATAAAATGATGGCAGCAAGAGTTAGTTTTAACGATGTAATAAACGCCATTAAAAACGGAAATGTAACGATGTCTGCGGGAAACTTTATTACCAGTGGACAACGTAGAACCATTAGAGTTATTGGTGAAATTGAAAACCCTTCAGAACTAGAAAATTTTGTTGTAAAGTCTGAAAAAGGAAATTCTATTTATTTAAGGGACATTGGAAAAGTTTCATTTAAAGAAAAAGAACGAACCACCTACGCTCGTGAGTTTGGAAATCGTGTTGTGATGCTCGACGTTAAAAAACGAGCAGGAAAAAACATGGTTGCAGCCGCCGAAAAAATTAAACTAATAGTAGATCACGCAAAAACCGATATTTTTCCAAGTAACCTAAAAGTAACAATTGCAAACGATCAATCTTCAAAAACTATTGGACAAGTAGATGATTTGGTGAACAATATTCTCTTCGGAATTATATTAGTTGTTAGTGTCTTAATGTTCTTTTTAGGTTTCAAAAATGCCTTATTTGTTGGTTTTGCAATTCCAATGTCGATGTTTATGTCCTTAATGATTTTAAATTATTTAGGTTATACTATGAATACCATGATTCTTTTCGGATTAATTATGGGTCTCGGAATGTTGGTAGATAACGGGATTGTGGTAGTTGAAAACGTCTATCGATTAATGGACGAAGAAGGAATGACACGAGTGGAAGCCGCTAAAAAAGGAATTAGTGAAATTGCTTATCCAATTATAATTTCGACAGCAACAACCGTAGCTGCTTTTATTCCCTTAGGGCTTTGGCCTGGAGTGATGGGGCAATTTATGATTTATTTTCCCATTACACTTTCAGTAGTATTAGGGTCTTCCTTATTTGTTGCCATATTCTTTAATTCGGTGATGGTTTCACAGTTTATGAAAATCGAAGACACCGATATGCCTATTAAAAAAATTATTATCATCTCTAGTATTATGGTTGGTATTGGATTGTTAATTTTCCTATTTGGAGGCCCTTACAAAGCCATTGGTAGTGTCATGATTTTCACTGCAATTATGCTTTGGGCTTACCGTTTTGGACTTCGGAAAATAGCCAATCGTTTTCAGAAAAACACCATTCCAAAATGGGAACGATTGTATGAAAAAATCTTACGGAAAGCCTTAAAAGGTTGGACTCCTTATTTGTTAACTGGAATAACGGTTGTTATTCTTTTTGTTTCAGTCGGAGGCTTTTTATATTCAGTAGTAAAACAACGAACCAAGGTTGAATTTTTTCCAGACAACACACCCAACCAAATCATAGTTTACATTGAATATCCACAAGGTACCGATATTGAAAAAACAAATCGGATTACTAAAAAAATTGAGAAACGAGTTTATGGCATTATCAACAGTCCTAAATATATGGATGAAGATTATAATTTCTTGGTTGAAAGTGTTGTATCGCAGGTAGGTGAGGGAGCAGGAAATCCTCAAACCGATAGTGGCTCTACCGCAGAAATGCCACATCGTGGAAAAATAACAGCTTCCATGCGAGAGTACAAATACCGTAGAGGTGAAGATAGCGAATTGCTTCGTAAAAAAATACAAAAAGCATTGGTAGGTATTTATCCTGGGGTTTTAATTTCGGTAGAAAAAGACCAAAATGGTCCGCCAGCAGGACCTCCCATAAACATTGAAATTGAAGGAAACGATTATGCCGAACTTATCGTAATTGCAGAAAATATGCGGGAGTTTATCAATTCAAAAAACATAGCAGGAATTGATGAATTAAAGATTGATGTAAACAAATCGAAACCCTCAATGGAAGTTGAGATAGATCGTAAAAAAGCTGGAGAATTAGGCGTGAGTATTGGGCAAGTTGGACAACAATTACGTAATTCTATTTTTGGTTCTAAAGCAGGAGTTTATAAGGAAGATGGTGATGATTATGATATTTATGTTCGTTTTAACAAAGAAAACAGATACAATACCAATGCTTTATTTGACCAGAAAATAATTTTTAGAGAACAATCCACAGGAAAAATTAAAGAAATTCCTGTTTCGGTTATTGCCACACAAAAAAACAGTTCTGGTTTTAGTGCTATTAAACATAAAGATGTAAAAAGGGTGGTAACTGTTTATTCTGCTTTAGCTCCTGGCTTTACTGATGCTGGTGTGGTGGTTTCACACATTCAAAATGAAATGAATAATTTCAGTGCTTTACCCGACGATATTAAAATTGATTACACAGGTCAGATCGAAGAACAAAACAAACAAATGAAATTCTTAATGGGAGCCTTTTTCTCTGGATTGGGATTGATCTTTTTGATATTGATTTTTCAATTTAACTCTATTTCAAAACCAGCAATTATTATGCTGGCAATTTTCTTAAGTTTAATTGGCGTTTTTGGAGGTATTGTAATCTCAGGAAGTGCTTTTGTTATTATGATGACGATGATGGGGATTATTTCGCTCGCAGGAATTGTAGTAAATAACGGTGTGGTATTATTGGATTACACCCAATTATTAATCGACCGAAAAATGATTTCAAAAGGAATGAACGATGACGATTTATTATCTGTTGATGATGTAAAAGAATCGATTGTTGAAGGAGGAAGAGCGCGTTTACGTCCTGTATTACTAACCGCAATTACAACCATTTTAGGATTGGTACCTTTAGCAATAGGGTTTAACATTAACTTCTTTACCTTGTTTAGTGAGTTTAATCCAAATATATATGTGGGTGGTGATAATGTTATTTTTTGGGGACCTTTGGCGTGGACTGTAATTTACGGATTATTTGTTGCTACCTTTTTAACTTTAATTGTAGTGCCTGTGTTATTTTTTATAACTCATAAAATTAAATTGTTCCTTTTTAATTATAAAAAGAAGCAACTATTATAGTATTATATGCTAGTACGTTTTAAGTAATTAATTATAGGGTCGAGTAAAAAAAATGAGCTCATTTATAAACAATACTTGACTTTCCGTTTTTTTTTCGGCTAGCTTTATAATCGAGTAGGTGGCTGACGACCAAGTCGCCAGTGCACCTCTCACGCCACTAAGCGTAAGGGTCAACGTTTCCTTAAAAAAATAATAAGAGAGAGAGTTAAATCTACATAATTATCCTTTTGATATTCGTAGGACTTTGCAAAGTTGTTCTTACTTATCCTAAATAATTATGCATCATATCCCGTTTCTGTTCAGCCTGCCCCGCACTCGATGCGGGGGTCAGTTCAGACAACGTAGTCTCGCTTAATCAGATATGACTTCACAGTCATCATTCTTGCGACTTACTTGACTATCGGGGAGTTACCTTCAGCGCATTAGGAACTTGCACCCTTTGGACTTTCTCTAAAAAAATAAATTTTATTTAAAGAGATTTTATTATATTTACCATTCAAGGCACACACAACTGGTATAATTCATTGCTACTGATTTTCCTTTCGGAAAATCCTCGCACTCGCTTCATTGGTCAGTAATTATTTACTAAATTAGTCACTAAACCAACGCAACGAAATCATACCAAAACCGATATTGACATCCTATCTGACTATTGCAGGAAAGAGTATCTCTCTCTTGGCTGAACCGAATATTGCGAATGATTCGCGGATACTTTATATGGATGCAGCAAATGGAGACAAATACAAAGGAAAAGTCTATTTTAAATTCAATAGTGGAATTGGCTATAGAATTACTTATCAAACAACTCAAGGAGCTTATGAAAATGGTTTAGAATTATTTAAAAATTTTATTAATTCGCTTGAATATGAATAAACGTTTTACAACAATGGCCATAATTAATACGAGTTTTGTAGTTTAGCCCAAAGTGAAGTGCCTTGAATAAAGTCCAAAAAATTTAAAATTTTGCGTGTCTATTGAAATAAATAAAAATTAAAAAAAAGCATTTATGATACTTATACATCCAGATACTATAAACATCAATGAAATAAAAATCAAGAATATTGATAGTCAAACTAAGGCTATTTACAGGAAAATAATTTTTTGTAAAAAAACTTCTTCAAAAGCACTTATGGATGCTTTTATAAGCAATACGAATGATTTAGCAGAATTACTAAGTATTAAGAATGCTCAAATGGAGTCTCAAAATGAAGATGAAGCAAAACTCTATTTAAAAAACTTACGAAAGGCTGTTTTATTTGTTATGAACGAAATAAAGAACGAAACACCTTTTGAAAATCAAGTTCAGTTATTTCAATTATTTAGATTAATTTCTCCTGAATCCTATAAGCTTCACCCGAACAGATACAGAGATACTTTGGTGCAAATAGGAGGGCATATTTGTCCTGAATCTAATGAAATACCAGGGTTAATATCTTTATTGTTCTACAATTTAACTTTGATTCCACACCCTATTATTAGGGCAATATATCTTCATCATGAACTCATAAGAATACACCCATTCGTAGATGGAAATGGACGAACTATAAGAGTCGCTAAAAATTGGATTTTAATGCATAACCTATATCCTCCAATCTTTATAAGAGATGAATATGAAAAAGAGAAATACATTGATTCTTTAAGTAAGAGTTTTAGTTCAATAGAAAAAAATAACGAAATTTGGAATGAAGAAACCAATAAATTCTTTGAACAAGAACTTGATAGGTTATTGGATAACACATTGTTAATACTTGACAACCTTAATAAAATAAGTCAATTGGATAATTAAAAATTTTATAAAAATATAGAACAACGTAGTGAAATTAATCAATTATCTACCCTAACCCAGCAAATGATTTTATAAATATAAAAAACATTAAAGACATTAAAGACATTACTATTTATAATGTAACAGGTCAAAAAATTAAAACTTTCCT
>CAZIMW010000103.1:0-9564 GCA_964540425.1 uncultured Flavobacterium sp. | reverse complement strand
AGTATTCAGTATTCAGTATTCAGTATTCAGTATTCAGTATTCAGTATTCAAATTTGAAAAAATAATCTCAATTTAAACTCTAATAACCTAATAACTTATTAACTAATTCTATCATTATATTTATTCCCACATTAATTCATTAATCCATTCCCTCATTAATTCCTTCTCTCATTAAACCATGAAAAGAGTATCTTTGTAACGTGATTAAATCATTATTAAATAATATTCAATTTCCTTCAGATCTTCGAAAAATTCCGCAGCAAGAGCTTCCAAAACTTGCCAAAGAACTTCGGGAGTTTATCATTAATATGGTCGCTACCAAAGAAGGTCATTTAGGGGCTAGTTTGGGCGTGATAGAATTAACCATCGCCTTACATTATGTGTTTAACACTCCCGATGATAAACTCGTTTGGGATGTGGGGCATCAAGCTTACGGACATAAAATTTTAACAGGTAGAAAAGACAATTTTCACACCAATAGACAGCTTGGAGGTATTAGTGGATTCCCGAAAATGAGCGAAAGTATTTATGATGCTTTTGGCACGGGACATAGTAGTACTTCTATTTCTGCAGTACTCGGAATGGCATTGGCTTCACAATTAAAAGGAGAACTAAAAAAACAACATATCGCCGTGATTGGTGATGCTTCTATTGCCAGCGGAATGGCTTTTGAAGCCTTAAATCACGCAGGAGTTACCAACACTAATTTATTAGTTATTTTAAATGACAATGCCATTGGTATTGACCCAAGTGTCGGTGCTTTAAAACAGTATTTACTGAAAGTAACTTTAGATAAAACTCCAAATACCGACAACATATTTGAAGCCTTAAATTTTAAGTATTCGGGACCTATTGATGGTCATAATTTAGAAGAATTAATTTCTGAATTGCAACGATTAAAAAAAATAGAAGGCCCAAAACTTTTACATATTATCACCAAAAAAGGAAAAGGTTTGCGGCAAGCAGAAGAAAACCAAGTACTTTATCATGCTCCCGGAAAGTTTGATGCTGTAACTGGTGAAATCCTTCCTAAAAAGAACGAAAATCAGCCTCCAAAATTTCAAGATGTATTTGGAAAAACATTGGTGGAACTCGCTTCAGAAAACAAAAATATTATTGGAATTACTCCTGCAATGCCAACGGGAAGTTCCTTAAAATATATGATGGATGCTTTTCCTGATCGTGCTTTTGATGTTGGTATTGCCGAACAACACGCAGTTACTTTTTCAGCAGGAATGGCAAGTCAAGGTTTTACGGTTTTTTGTAATATCTATTCTACTTTTTTACAGCGGGCTTACGATCAATTAATCCACGATGTATGTTTGCAGAATATTCCCGTAATTTTTTGTCTTGATAGAGCTGGAATGGTGGGAGAAGATGGTGCTACACATCACGGCATTTTTGATATTTCATTTTTACGTTGTATCCCAAACCTCATCATTTTTGCTCCAAGAAATGAAGTGGAATTACGAAACATATTGTACACTGCTCAACTAGGATTAGAAAATCCAATTGCGATACGATATCCTAGAGGTAACGGAACAATAATTGACTGGCAACAACCTTTTTTAAAGATTGAAATAGGAAAAGGAATTCGATTATTAGAAGGAACATCTATTGCCGTTTTAACTATCGGAACGATGGCAGAAAATGTAATTGCAGCAATTAACAAATGTGATGATCCTGAAAACACTTCATTATACGATATGCGTTTTGTAAAACCTTTAGATGAAAAATTACTTCATGCTATTTTTAAAAAATATATTACTATTATTACGGTTGAAGATGGGATTCTTTCAGGAGGTTTTGGAAGTGCTATTCTTGAATTTTCAGCTAATAACAATTTCAAAAACACAATAAAGTGTTTAGGTATTTCAGACTCATTTCCTAATCAAGGAACTATCGAGGAGCTTCAAGATATTGCTGGAATTTCTTCAGAAAAAATAAAAAAGGTTATCAATTCTTATTTATAAAAAAAAGGTTGTCATTTTACAATGACAACCTTTTAAATTTTTCAGAAATCTTATTGATTAATTAATAATAAGTTTTGCTGTATGCGTATAATTTGCTCCTTTAATTTGGATGATGTATATTCCAGTTGTTAAGTTTTCAGCATTTACATTTACGGTATCTTGTAAAGAAACTTGTTTGCTGTAAACTTCTCTTCCGTTAATGTCAAATATTGAAATAGCAGCATCTCCAAAATCAATTAAAGATCTTATGTTTATATTTCCATTTGAAGGGTTAGGATAAATAATAAAATTATTATTTAATGAACCTCTATCTTCTGTTCCTAAAGTACAATCGGGTCCTGTAGGTAAATCAAAATTCTCTATTCCATCATTAGAGTTAAAGGAACTCCCTTGAGAAGCGTCTACTCCTAAACCTCTATTAGCAAAGATTCCCCAGATTAAACAACGATTTGCACCACCGTTTGCAATTTCGTCTGCTTCTAAAATAGCATCTCTACCGTCAATAAATCCTGGAGAGCATACTTGTAATTTAAGACCATCAATAACTAATTGCATAGCAATATTATTTCCTCCAGTACCATTGTAAAAATCATCATCAAAACCATATTCTGCAATTAAAGCCCAGTTTAAATCCCACAACATAGTAGCCCAAACAAATCCTACTCCGTGTGGTACACTTAATGGAGGTATGTCGCCATAAGTAAAACCATTAACTGTCATGTCTGTAGAATATGGTGCGGGTCTAAGACCTGTACCAGTAGTTGGTTGACCTAAAAGGTAAGCCGCAACTCCTCTAGGGTCTTCGGGTTGGTCTCCAGCTTTCATGGTAAGCATAACTCCAAACCAGTCGCTCCAACCTTCGCCCATTTGTTCTCCATCTGTACTACTATTCCCATTTTGTAAACAACCAACATTGTTAGCACCTCCTGTTAAACGAATAGATATTCCGTGTCCATATTCGTGGGCTATTAGTCCGCTATCTAGAGAGCCATCAAGCATAGGTAATACATTTTCTCCGTTAATAGTTCCGTTAATAGTTCCTCCTC
Organism: uncultured Flavobacterium sp.; assembly: GCA_964540425.1. GTDB lineage: Bacteria > Bacteroidota > Bacteroidia > Flavobacteriales > Flavobacteriaceae > Marifrigoribacter. The sequence continues at coordinate 6,545 of CAZIMW010000103.1, read as the reverse complement.
CTGATAATTCAGAAATAATTGCTTCACCATCAATATTATCTACCATAAAAAGAGGGATTGTTACACCATCACCATCAGCTCCACCTCCCATTACAATAGGATCTCCTGCAACGTTATTTACCATAATTACTGCTATAGCTCCTTCGTTTTCTGCGTTTAATGCTTTAAACCCAAATTCGCATTCTCCTCTTCTAATTACTACAATTTTTCCATTTAAAGATCCTCCGTTGGTAACGTTATCACAAGCATCGTTAGGGTCAACTGAAACTCCAGCATCATCATCTTCTAATAAGACTAAATCTTCTGTTAATGGCGGTACTGGAATATCACCACCAAACCCTGCAGCAACTCCTGTATAAACACCAGCTAAAGGCCCATTATTAATAGTTAGTATATCAATAGGCCCACTATTTGGAGCATTCCATAAATACATTTGCATTCTTGGATTGCCTCCATCTGGTGGAGTTAAAAAATTGGCATTATTTGTTCCGCTTCCGTCTTGGGCATCTGCGTTTACGGAATCACTTCCATTACCTCCATTACCATAGTTATTTTCTTGAAAATTTCCACTTGTTTCATCAAAACCATATTCGTACCAAACATCGTGCATAATATTATTCCAATAAAATAAATTTACTGTAGAAGCTTCAATCATATTAACAGGCGCTGAAGTTAAATCGTAAAGAAAATTGAAACTTAAACCAGCACCACCATCTGCAGAAGATCCTGTACCGTTATTCCCATTTAAGTCGTCTTGAGACCAAACATTATTACCTCTTGTAATGGTATATTCTGCTCCAGGTGATCCATTCGTGTCATGCCAACCAAAAGGGCTGCTACTACCATCTTGTGAAGGATCTGCTATTAGTGCATCTGTACCGTGGCTAGGGCTTTCTATTGGCATTGCAAAGACTCTGTATTGAACTCCACCAGCCGACACTACCGTTCCTTCATTTTGAGGAAACAAAATGCTTTTAGTATTGTTATGAACTGCATTACTATGGTTTTCTTTTTCAAAATTACAACTTACAACCCAGTCGTTAGTTTCTAAAAGGGTTCCGTTTGTAGCATCAATTCTTACACTATAATAATGACTTGCATCTAATAAATAAATGCTTAAATCCCAAGCAAGTATTAATTTGTTATCCTCGGTAGTTTGATAAACTAACTTTACAGGAATATTTTCTAGTGAAATGGTTCCATCAGAAAAAACAAAAGAATTATTTGAAATAGTTTCGATTAACTCAAGATTAGAAGGATTTGATAATCCTAAACTTTGAGCAGCTTTATTAATTGCTGTTTGTGCTGAAATAGCAGCATTGGTAGTATTTACTTTCTGAACTAAGTTGTTAGAAAAAGCTAAATTAGCGTTGATTACTTGTCCATTTCTTATTGCAAATGAAGAAGATGAATTGAAAATTTCAATTCCTTGGTGACGCTGAATAACATAAACGTTTTCAACATCCATACTTTTTGAATAACTGTGTCTGTCCACAATTACATCTGAAACATCTTGAGGCTCTAAGCCTAGTTGTGACCGGTTTGAATTTAAATAATTGTTTACTGAACCAGAAAAGTCTTGCCCATAAGCAAAACCTGCTGCAATAAACATTACAAAATAGAGTAATTTTTTCATAGAAATTTGTTTTTTTATTGATTAATTGTTAAACGATTATTTGGCTTTTTTTTAATTTAAAGATGTGAATTTAATACATTATTCTACAAATACTAAAGATTTCCATTGATTTTTTGAAAAATTAACATAGCATTCCCATCGGTTAGTTGAGATATATAGCTGCAAACAGCCATTAATTGATGGTACATACCTTTATTATTATTTAAATCATTGGCTAAATTTTTAATTAATAGCTTATCATAATGGGTTTCTTTATTTTGATAATGATTTTCTGCCGAAGCCGTAAATACTTCCAAAAGCGCTCCTAAAACTTTATAACCTGCTATCTCTTTGTCAGTTACTTCGGTGCTTTTATAAATTTTCGCTACACTAATTTTTATAATATCGTCTATTTGAGCTTTGTATTTACTTTTGTCTAATAGTGAAACAGTAAATTCTCCTTTTAATATGGCTTCTTCATTCTCAATAAATACCGAAGCCGCTTCAGTAACCAAGGTGTTTATAGCTAATGATCGTAGATAAGCCAATCGGTCTGAAGATTTTGTTAGATTATTATATTTATCAGTAATAATATTTCCTTTCACTAAATTAATAAGGTATTCTAATGCAAATTCTTCTTCAATTAAACCTAAATTTATTCCATCTTCAAAATCGATGATGGTATAACAAATATCATCGGCAGCTTCTACCAAATACGCTAGTGGATGCCGACCATAACTCAATTCATTTCCCTGACCTCTTTCTTGAAGTCCGAGTTCTTCCGATATTTCTATAAAAAAATCTTTTTCAGATTGAAAGACGCCGTATTTCTTATCGGCTATGTGTTTGGTTGGTTTCTTCGGAAGAGATTCTTTTGGATATTTCATAAAAGCACCCAAAGTCGCATAGGACAATCGAAGGCTTCCTTCTACCCCATTTTTGGTTTCGGTTAAAATTTTAAATCCGTTGGCGTTTCCTTCAAAATCTACTAAATCTTGATATTCTTTTTCGGTTAATTGAGATTTGAAACGTTTCCCGTTTCCGTTTAAAAAATAATTGCCTATTGCTTTTTCACCACTATGACCAAATGGAGGATTGCCAATATCGTGAGCCAACGCAGCTGCAGCAACAATGGCTCCAAAATCGTTAAATTGATGTCCGTGAACTTTCTGTAAATGCGGATGTTTTTCCAAAACTGCTTTCCCTACGGTTCTTCCTAAAGAACGTCCCACTACCGAAACTTCCAAACTATGAGTTAATCGTGTATGAACAAATGAGGTTTTTGAAAGCGGAATTACCTGAGTCTTGTCCTGTAAACTTCTAAAAGCCGAAGAAAATATAACACGATCAAAATCTACTTCAAAACCCAAACGAGTTTCATCTTGTTCTATTCGCAAACGTTTATTCGTGTCCCCTTGTCGGCGTAAAGACAGTAGCTGTTCCCATTTCATCATAGTTTTCGTTTTTAAAAATGCAAGATACGGGTTCTTATACCATTTCAATAAAAACTAAATGTTATGTATATATTACCTAAATGTTATTACAATCATTTTGGTATAAACTAATTAGGTTTTCTACATTTTTTTTAAGACATAATTCTAGCAATCGTCTTTGTTTTGGGGTATTGTTCTAAAATAATCTTAACAAATACAGTGATTGGAATAGACATAATTAACCCAGGGATTCCCCAAATAAAGCCCCATAACATCAACATTACTAAGATAGTAATTACGTTTATTGAAAAAGATTTTCCCATAAAAATAGGCTCTAAAATTCCGCCAAACAACACCTGAACCAATGTTATTGATAATATAAAAAAGAATAAGGTGCTTGTTGGATCCAACTCTACAAAAGCAAAAATTGCTAATAATATTACCGAAATAAAAGACCCTACCATTTGAAGAAAATTTATTAAAAAGGCAAATAAACCCCAAAAGATCGGAAAACTAATATCAAACAAATAACAAGCCAAGCCAATTCCTATTCCTGTACCTAAGCTTATTAAAAACTTTACTTTAATAAATTTTATTAGGTCGTTTTCAACTTTCATAAACACTTTAACTGAAGAGTATTTTTGTTTAAGTATAGTGCTGTTCAATAATTTTTGAAAATTAATAGATTCTGCCAACCAAAGAATAGTGAAAAATAAGGTTGTTAAAGTCATAGAAATTGTACTTCCTAAGAAATCTAAAGTTGTTCCAAAGTTTTTCATTAAGCTATCAGTCTGAAAATAAAAACTAAAAGCATCTTGTCCTTCGGGACGTTCTATGTGGAAGATAGGTTCAATATAATTAATTAATGAGGAAAGTTTTAATTCCGCCTTATTTAAAAAAATGCTTTTAGTAGCCAAAACTTCTTTACTGGAAAGTTGTATCAATTCAACTCCAACAAAAATGGCAGCAATAATTATCAAAACAACTATAAATATACTAATTACTTTTGGCGTTTTTCTTTTTCGTAACCAACGCATTAAAGGTAAAAATAACAATGCAATAAACATTGACAAAGTCAATGGCACAAGTATAAAAGACAACATTTTTAACAAATAAAAAACGATGGGTATTACAATAATTAACAGTAAAAAATTGGTGGTTCTTTGATTATTCATTTTTCAAAAAGCAATTAACCTCAAAAGTATAAAAAACTATGCAAATAAAAGAACAGTTTTGTGTAAGGAAATTTATAATTTTAATTAGTTATCATTATCGCTTGCCAATTTAAAATGTAGCAACGGTTCTTCTTGTTTTTTCATATAGTTAACTTCATCCAAAATATTTTTATTTAATTAGCTAACTCTGTTGGTAAGGAAAACGGTAAGTGTTCAATAAAAAGTATAAACGCTGAGTTATTTTTTATTCTTGACCTTCTTTTTTTCTAAAATCGGTATTAAAAAACACTGCAAACTGCATATACCATTTACCTACGGTATTTACTTGTTGATGCATCATTCCTGCTTGTACATTAATGTCTTTATTGATTTGGTATCCTAAACTTCCATACAATCGGTTTCTATCAAAGTAGGTTTCTTCGGTGTTTATAAAAATTTCGTCGTAAATACCTATAAAAAAAGTTCCTTTTTCGATAACGGGTTTATTTAACGGAATAAATAGCATTAATCTATAGCGCAATCGCATTCTAAAATCGTCTGCAATCCACCGTTCTTCTACTCGATAACGATGTTCAAATTTTACCCTTCCTATTTTGTTGGTTAAGATAAATTGTTGCCAAATACGGTGCTCTTCAACTTCAGGAGCACTTTGTTCAGAATCATATACATAAGAAGGTATATAAGCATATCCGGCAGTTGCGAATGCTTTTTCTGAAAAATGATAATTCAAACCTGTTCGTAATAACCATTGTTCTGTATTGTTAGGTGTTAAGGTGTGATTTCGGAATTGTATTTCGGTATGAATACTAAATTTATCTGAAATACGATTGGTTCCAAAATACATGAGCCAGTTTCCTACTTTGTCTTCTTGGGAAAACATAGTTAAAGGGATTAAAAAAAACAGGGCTAATTTGACTGATTTACTATAATTAAAAATTTTCATATTCTTATTTATGCTATTTAATATAAGTGTAAGACCTAACAGGTATTAATATCTGTTAGGTCTATTTTTTTAAAATTGAAATTTAACTGGTATTAGTTGCTACTTTTATAACATTTCTACTTTACCAGAAGATAGGTGATAAACTCCTCCTACAATTTTTATTTCTCCGTTATCTTCCATTTCTTTTAAAATTGGACTTTTTTCACGAATTCTACTAATTGTAAGATTTACATTATTAACTATGGTTTTATCAACAAATTCTTTGTTTGATGAGTTTGTTTCGCCACTAACCTCTTTAGCCGCTTGTTGTACCGCAGGTTTTATTTTAGCAAGCATTTCGGTAATATTACCTAACTCTACGCCATCACAAGCAGCTTTTACAGCTCCACAAGATTCATGACCTAAAATTAATACTAGCTTACTTCCTGCAACTTTACAAGAGTATTCTATACTTCCTAATATATCTACATTTTCAAAATTACCAGCAACTCGTGCAACAAAAACATCGCCTATACTTTGGTCAAAAAGCAGTTCTACAGGAACTCTAGAATCTATACACGATAAAATTACTGCTTTTGGAAATTGTCCGCCTTCAGTTTGCTTTACTTGTGCTAAATAATCTACTTTTTCATTTTTAGCATCTGTAAATCTTTTATTACCTTCTAATAAATCTGCTAATACAGATGTTGGAGATAATGCGCTTTGTCCTTCTTTTGTGATTGTTGTTGTTCTCATTTTGTCTATTTTTTAATTTAATTGATTTAATCTTTAATTTTATTTAATTTAAAAAACTCTATATAACTCGGAGGGTTTTCTACAGTTCCTCTTTCAGAAATTAATTTTATAGTAATATTTCTTTCTTTAGCTTTAAATGCAAAATCTTCTAATATTTCTACAACGTCATAATCTAGGTGTATTGTTTTTCTAACATCTAGTTCTAATGTTGAATTTTTTGGAATATTATCAAGTTCATTTAATATTGTTGCTTTGTTAAAAAATGTTACTTCTTCAGCTAAAGTCATTTTTATTTTTCCGCCATCAACATTTTCTTCTTTATGTAAAAAATGAGAATTCTTGTAACTGTTTCTAAGAGCTATTATTATTCCTACAGCTAATCCTATTCCTAATCCATAAAGTAAATCTATGAAAACGATTCCTAAAACAGTAATAACAAAAGGCACAAATTGTTTCCATCCTAGATTGTACATTTTCTTAAACAGATCTGGTTTTGCTAGTTTCCAACCAACTATAAATAAAACAGCTGCTAAAACAGCCAACGGTATCATATTAAGTAATGTTGGAATAAGTATTACTGAAATTAAAAGTAAAAATCCGTGTATTATTGCCGACATTTTAGTACGTCCACCTGATTGAATATT
>CAZIMW010000102.1:0-9741 GCA_964540425.1 uncultured Flavobacterium sp. | reverse complement strand
GCCTACAGCCTACAGCCTACAGCCTACAGCCTACAGCCTACAGCCTACAGCCTACTCCGATTCACAAGTATAAACTTTTCGTTCTTTCTTAGTAGGTTTTTTCTTTTTCTTACCGCCATCACTTTTTTCGTTTCTCATTAAGTTGATGAGTTTGTTTCTTTCTACTTTAATTGCTTCTCTTTGTTGTTTGTCTTTTTCAATATCAAAATAGATAGCACCTTCAATCAATGTTTTTTCAGCTTTGGCGTAAATAGATAAAGGATTGTCACTCCATAAAACTAAATCGGCTACTTTCCCTTCTTTTATACTTCCCACTTCAGTATCAAGATGCAATAATTTTGCAGGATTTAAAGTCACCATTTTCCAAGCATCTTCTTCGCTCATTCCACCGTATTTTACAGATTTTGCTGCTTCTTGATTCAATCTTCTAGCCATCTCAGCATCATCACTATTAATGGCTACGGTAATTCCTAAATTATTCATTATGGAGGCGTTATAGGGTATGGCATCAATCACTTCGTATTTATAAGCCCACCAATCACTAAATGTGGAAGCGCCAACTCCGTGTGCCTTCATTTTATCGGCTACTTTATAACCTTCTAGTATATGTGTAAATGTGTTTATTCTGAAATCAAAACGTTCGGCTACTTTCATCAACATATTAATTTCACTTTGCACATAAGAATGACAAGAAATAAATCGTTCTCCATTTAGAATTTCTACGATTACTTCCATTTCTTCATCATACCGAAATGGTTTTCCGCTTTTCTTTAAAGTCTCATATTCGTTAGCTCTAGTAAAGTAGTTTACATACAATTGTTCAACACCCATACGGGTTTGTGGAAACCTATTAAAACTCTGCCAATTGGATTGTTTTACATTTTCACCCAACGCAAATTTTATAAATTTAGGAGCACCTTCGTACAGAAGTCCGTTGGCATCAGCTCCCCAGCGAGGTTTTATAATCGCCGAACGCCCACCAATCGGGTTGGCAGAACCGTGTAGTAATTGTATAGTAGTTACACCACCTGTAAGATTGTAATAAAGGTTTATGTCTTCAGGATTTAAAGCATCTCCAACACTGACTTCGGCAGAAGAATTTTGTCCTCCTTCATTAATCGATGAAAGTGCAATATGTGAGTGTTCATCAATAATACCAGAAGTTAGATGTTTTCCTGTAGCATCGATTTTCAGAGCTCCTCCAGATTTTAAATTAGTTCCGATTTTAGCAATTTTTCCGTTTTTTACTAAGACATCGGTTTGTGTTAAAATTCCTTCATCTTCGTTGGTCCAAACGGTGGCGTTTTTAAATAAAATGGTTTGTTGTTTCGGAATCTCCTTAAATCCATAACCTACATTAGGATACGTTAATGGAACTATTTCTATTTCTTCGGTAGTGTTTTCTTCTTTCTTCTCGTCTTTTTCTTCTTCCGAAACCTCTTTTTTAATAGCGGTAAAAGTGGTTTCTCTTCCGTTAGGAAGTAAAAGTTTTCCTGAAATGTTATCGGTGTCTTTTTTTATAATTGCGGTACTATTATAAACCTCCTTACTTTCTTTGTTGGTAAATGAAAGGGTAATCCAATTGTCTTTATAAGTAAATTTTGAAGGATATTTTAAAGTGTCAATTTTCACTTCCGATTTTAATTTATTCAATTCTCCAGATAGCACAATGTCATAAGTTTTTCCTGAAACATTTAGCGTGTATGTTCCACGAATATCTTTTTGATTCATTGGGTTGATGATATTTTTAGATCCTTGAACCCAGTTTTCAAATAAGGTAGTTTCTTTCTCAAATACTTCGCCTGATGTAATTAAAAAGTTCGCATAACTTCCGTTTTTTAAAGTTCCAATTTTATCGCTTTGACCTAACATTTCAGCAGGAATTGTTGTCAATGCTTCCAATGCTTTTGTTTTGTCAAATCCGTATTTGATGGCTTTTCTAAGTTGGGTTTTAAACTCAGATGGTTTTTCTAATTTGTAAGTTGTTAATGCGAAATTTATTCCGTTTTCAGCCAACACTTTCGGATTTGTTGGTGCTTGATTCCAATTACGCATTTCTTCAATTGTTAAATAGTTTACAGCGTAAGGATCGCTTACATCAAAAGCTTCGGGAAAGTTAATCGGAATAATATAATTGGCATTGGTAGCTTTAATGTTTGCCAAGTTTTCATATTCGTCGCCACCACCTATAATAATATAGTTGAGGTTAAATAAATCGCTAATTTTATCTGCACGAATATCTTTCTCTTTATCTCCAGCTTCTATAAAAGAAGGAAGATTCCGATTTGCAATTAAAGCTTCCAATGACAAATCATTAGTTTTTGAATGTCCCGCTGCATACCATTTTGCATCGTGCTGAATTTGTTTCAATAAAGCGATAGAACCCATAAATGAAGATGGGTAGGACTGTCTGCTTCCTATCGATTTTTTAAACGAAAAGTACTGACCAGAATTGTCGTTTATAATTCTTTCTGAATTATTCCCGTCATCATTTAAGGTGACTAAAATACCAGTTCCTCTTGCAATTCCATCCATAATGTGAGCATTTACGACTCCAAAACCCGCTTCTCGTAACGATTTTGCTTTTTTGCTTTCGTATGTAAACTTATCGATTGCTTTGTTTTCTGGCATTATGTGGTCGTTCCAATAATAACCATCACGTTTGGTTTCGTATTGTTGGGATCTACTTTTTTTCGCTTTCTTAGGAACTTCAATCCCAAAGCCAGAATAGGAGTCGATAAAAGAAGGGTAGATGTACTTTCCTTCCAAATCTATCACAATAGAATTTTCAGGAATGGTAACTGATTTACCAGTTGCTATCACTTTTCCATTTTGAATTAGTAGCGTTCCTTTTTTAATAACTTCAGTTGGAGTAACGTAAATGGTAGCGTTGGTAAATGCCGTATAATTATTGTTTTCTTGTTTTAATCCTGTGTTTTTAGGAAAATAATCTTGTGCAAATATTGGATTAATACTTACTAAGAGTAAGCATAGGAGAATGATTTTTTTCATTTGAAAAAGGTGTTTCTATAAGTTTTGAAAATACAAATATGAAATGAGAAATAATTAAATTTTAGAACTTTAACATTTTCATCTAAAAAGGTTCATTTTCGTAATAATTTACAATCAAAGCTACCATATAACTATAGCTTTTTATGCCTTTAGATTGGTTGTTGGCTTTTAAAAATTGATCCCAAAATAACTTTGATATTACTTCAAAAGGATTTTCATAGCTTTTCCAGAAGTCACGCATTTCTTTATAACTTTTTAAGATTCCTGGGTTGATGGTTTTTAATAATTCGTGATAAGTTTCAATATCTCTTCGGGCAATTTCGTTTACACAATAACGCAAAGCAAAAATATAACCTGTATATTGTATAAATTCATCATCATTATTTAAAGTAGCTAAAGCTGCAATAAAATTGGCCTCATTTTCGGCTGCATATCCAATTTGATGAGCTTGTTCGTGACAACTTACTACTGGAAATTTATGTAATTTAATCAATCCGTTTACTTGTGCTTCGCCTGTAAAAGGATTATAATAACCGCTATAACCCATATACGTCAAGCCCAAACTCCAAGTGCTTTTTTTAAGGCTTAAGGGCGAGTATGCCAGATTGGGATGTTTTTTTGCTAAATTTTTATAACCGTTTAAAGTCATATTGAAAATCTGCTTATGATTGTAAGGAGATTCAATTTTTATAGAATCTGCAAAGCCCAATTTTCGATGCATTTCGTTAGATTTATTAATCAGGCGTTTGGTGGTTTCTATAAGTTGCTCGGTAGTATAATCTGTTTCTATAGATAGCTTTTTATGAAGCGGAATTCGGTAATAATTTAAACCCCAAAGCAAGTTAAAAGCTAAATAAACTATTGAAAGTGTAGCAATAATATCTATTGAAAAATGCTTAAAATCTGATTTAATTCGTCGAATATTTTTGAAAATCCACCGGAATAAATAAATAATAAGAAGTAAATAAAAAATATCTCCTATAGAAAACGGAACCCAACCAAATAAATACCGAGTGATTTTTGAAAGTATCGGAAATAAACCAGTGCTGTAATAAGTTTCAATAAATTCAGGAAACCTTTTTAGTATTTGCAAAACTAAAATCTGAATTGGAAATAAGAGGGCTAAAATTAGTTTTGTTTTCTTTTGCATTTTTCAAACTTACAAATAAATCTTTTTATAATTTTTACTCACTAAAGTTAATTGTAATTTTGTTATCATTAATTTAAATATTATTAAAATGAATGAAGCCATAAGAAACTTAGAACCCAAAGCACTTTGGAATAATTTTGCCGATTTAAACGCAGTGCCTCGCGCTTCAAAAAAGGAAGAACGAGTAATTGAGTTTATGAAAAACTTTGGAAATAACCTTGGATTGGAAACCTTTGAAGATGATGTTCGTAATGTAATTATCCGTAAACCTGCCACTCCAGGAATGGAAAACAGAAAAGGAATTGTATTGCAATCGCATATTGATATGGTACACCAAAAAAATAATGATACCGATTTTGATTTCGATACACAAGGAATTGAAATGTATGTAGATGGTGATTGGGTACGAGCAAATGGGACTACTTTAGGAGCCGATAACGGATTGGGAGTTGCAACGATTATGGCTATTTTAGAAAGTAATGACATCGCTCATCCAGCGATTGATGCTTTGTTTACCATCGATGAAGAAACGGGAATGACAGGAGCTATTGGTTTAAAAGGAGGAATTCTTCAAGGCGAAATTTTACTGAATTTAGATACGGAGGAAGACGATGAAATTGGTGTAGGTTGTGCTGGTGGCGTAGATGTTACTGCAACAAAAAATTACAATCCAATTGAAGCTCCAAATGATGCAGTAGCGTATAAAATTACGGTGAAGGGATTACGAGGAGGACATAGTGGAATGGAAATTCATTTGGGGTTGGGAAATGCCAATAAAATGATGAACCGTATTTTAACCGCAACTTCAAATGCAATGAATATCGCTTCCCTTTTAGGCGGAAGTTTACGTAATGCGATTCCGAGAGAAAGTAATTCGATGGTGGTGGTTTCTAATGAAAACGAATTTCTTTCTGGTTTTGAAAAAATGACATCTGAAATTATTGCCGAATACAGTCATTTAGAAAAAGATATTACCATTACTGCTAAAAAACAAGATTCGCTTCCCGAAACAATGATGGATTCTGAATCGCAAAATTTATTTTTAAAAGCAGTTCACGGAACCCATAACGGTGTTTTTAGAATGAGTCCTGCGATTGAAGATTTAGTAGAAACCTCGAACAATGTTGCAAAAATATCGGTTGCTGAAGGAAAGATAACCATTGAATGTTTAACCCGTTCGTCGGTAGATTCTTCTAAAGATAATATGGCAAATACCTTAAGATCTGTTTTTGAATTGGCTGGTTTTTCAGTGAATTTTGCAGGAGATTACCCAGGTTGGGCTCCTAATATGGATTCAGACATTTTAAAGGTTTTGGATGGTTTGTATGAAAAGCTGAATGGCGAAAAAGCCAACGTAGCTGCTTGTCACGCAGGATTGGAATGTGGAATTTTAGGAACCAATTACCCAGAAATGGATATGATTTCGTTTGGACCTACCATTAAAGGAGCACACTCTCCAGATGAAAGAGCGAATATTCCATCTACTCAAAAATTTTGGAAATTTATTTTGGAGATTTTGAAAGAGATTCCTGTGAAATAATTAAACTAAACCGCTATACTAGAAGCTTATAGGTTTTTTTGGCAGACTGAACCTGCTTTACTTAGACACTTCGACAAGCTCAATGCAACGCAAGCTCAGCACAGGCTGTGGAATTCGCACAGTGCCAAATTAGTATAAACTTGTATTGAGCGACAGTCGAAATATTCGTGCAATTCGTGTCAAAAATTTTTTAGAAGCTAAAGCAAAATGCACTAATCCAGATAGCTATCGGGAACATGGTTTTAAAAATATTTAGACCAATAAAATAAATTTGCATAAAAAAAATCCCGCTCAACGAGCGGGATTTTTAGTGAAATAAATATTGTTTATTAATGATGTCTTATTTTACTTTGTTTATAACAGCTTCAAAAGCTTCTGGATGGTTCATTGCTAAATCTGCTAAAACCTTACGGTTCAACTCGATGTTATTAGCTTTTACTTTTCCCATAAACTGTGAATAAGACATACCGTGTAGTCTGGCTCCCGCATTAATACGAGTAATCCATAAAGCACGGAAAGTTCTTTTCTTTGCACGACGGTCTCTGTAAGAATAAAGCATTGCTTTATCTACAGCATTTTTAGCAACTGTCCATACATTTTTACGTCTTCCAAAGTATCCTTTGGCTTGCTTCATTACCTTTTTTCTTCGGGCTCTTTTAGCAACTGAATTTACTGATCTTGGCATAATTTAATTTGTTTTTTGTAGTAGGCGGTCTTTAATTTTGACACTTTGCTCATACACCGTAGCTTTATGCGAAGGTGTAGCCTAACTCCAGGGTTTATAATTTTTGATTAACCGGTTAAGATTACTTCAATCGAAGCATTTGCTTAACGTTACTTGTGTCTGCTTTAGACACAAGAGTATCGTGTGTTAAAGCAAGCTTACGTTTTTTAGACTTCTTTGTTAAGATATGACTTTTAAACGCATGCTTTCTTTTGATTTTTCCAGTACCTGTTACTCTGAATCTCTTCTTGGCACTAGATTTTGTTTTTTGTTTAGGCATGTTTCCTTTTTTATTATTTATTTCACTTTTATATAGATTCCATTTTTCAACGGATTAATATCATTTTGTTATTTCTTCATCACTCAATGCTAATTCTACCACAATGTGGTTATTAAGCTGAACCAAAACATGGTTATTGAGCGTAGTCGAAATGTTACTTGACCTTTTTTGGAGCGATGAACATTGTCATTCGCTTTCCTTCCAGTTTAGGCATTTGCTCTACCTTACCATACTCTTCCAAATCTTGGGCTAGACGTAATAGTAAAATTTCACCTTTGTCTTTATAAATGATCGAACGTCCTTTAAAAAACACGAATGCTTTTAGTTTGGCTCCTTCGCCTAAAAACTTTTCGGCGTGCTTCTTTTTAAATTGATAATCGTGATCATCTGTATTAGGACCAAAACGAATCTCTTTAATAATTACCTTAGTCGCTTTCGACTTTAGTACTTTCTCGCGCTTTTTTTGTTCGTAAACAAACTTTTTATAGTCCATTATTTTACAAACAGGAGGTGTTGCATTTGGTGAAATTTCAACTAAATCAACTTCTAGATCTTTTGCAATTTCTAATGCTTTGCTAATAGGGTAAACTCCAATTTCCACATTATCACCTACAAGACGTACTTCTCTAGCACGAATCTTATCGTTAATTTTGTGTTTGTCTTCCTTAATTATCCTTGCGGGACCTCTGCTTCTTTTTCTACGTATTGCTATGGCTATAAAATTTTGATACTTGTTCTAAAACAAGTTGGTTATACTATAAATTCTTTTTTATTCTTGTTAATTTCATCATTTATCAACTTTGAAAACGTTTCAATAGTCATAGATCCTAAATCTCCTTCACTATGTTTTCGAACTGATATTGTTTCGTTATTCTCTTCTTGTTCCCCTAAAATCAGCATATACGGAATTTTATTCATTTCTGCTTCCCGTATTTTCTTTCCAATAGTTTCACTTCTATTGTCTATAAGAGCGCGAATTTCGTTATTTTCAAGCACATTTAAAACTTTTTGAGCGTATTTTTCATATTTTTCACTCAAACATAATATACTTACTTGTTCAGGCATTAACCATAATGGAAAATTACCACCCGTATGTTCCAGTAAAATCGCGATAAAACGCTCCATACTTCCAAAGGGAGCACGGTGTATCATTACTGGTCGGTGCATTTCATTATCACTTCCTTTATATTCTAATTCAAAACGCTCTGGTAAATTATAATCTACTTGAATAGTTCCTAATTGCCATTTTCTACCCAATGCATCACGTACCATAAAATCTAATTTTGGCCCGTAAAAAGCAGCTTCACCAGTTTTGACAGTATAATTTAATCCTTTTTCTATGGTAGCATTTAAGATTGCCTTTTCAGCTTTCTCCCAGTTTTCGTCACTTCCTATATATTTTTCAGAATTTTTAGGATCTCTTAATGAAACCTGAGCCGTAAAATCTTCAAACCCTAAAGATCCAAAAACATACAATACTAAATCGATCACTTTTTTAAACTCTTCATCTAATTGATCTGGAGTACAGAAAATATGTGCATCGTCTTGAGTAAAACCTCTAACACGAGTTAGTCCGTGCAGCTCGCCACTTTGTTCGTAGCGATACACCGTTCCAAACTCAGCAAAACGTACTGGTAAATCTTTGTAAGACCATGGTTTTGAATTATACATCTCACAATGATGTGGACAATTCATTGGTTTTAGTAAAAATTCTTCCCCTTCATTTGGAGTTTTAATTGCTTGAAAACTATCGGCTCCATATTTTTCGTAATGACCAGAAGTAATGTATAGTTCCTTATGTCCAATATGTGGAGAAATCACCATATCATAGCCCGCTTTTTTCTGAGCTTTCTTTAAGAAATTTTCTAGACGTTCTCTTAATGCAGTACCTTTTGGCATCCATAAAGGAAGTCCTTGACCTACTTTTTTTGAAAAGGTGAATAATTCTAATTCCTTTCCTAATTTTCTGTGATCTCTTTTTTTAGCTTCTTCTAAAAGGGCTAAATATTCTTTTAATTCTTTTTGCTTCGGAAAACTAATTCCGTAGATTCTAGTTAGTTGCTTGTTTTTTTCGTCACCACGCCAATAAGCACCAGCGATACTCATTAATTTAATCGCTTTTACAATTCCAGTATTCGGAATGTGTCCACCACGACATAAATCGGTAAACGTATCGTGATCACAAAAAGTAATAGTTCCATCTTCCAGATTTTCGATCAACTCTACTTTATATTCATTGCCTAAATCTTTGTAATAAGCCAATGCAGCTGCTTTTGAAGACTCTCGCAATGTAAATTCGTGTTTTCCACGAGCAATTTCGAGCATTTTCGCTTCAATTGTAGGGAGGTCTTTTTCTGAAATAGTATTATCAACCAAATCTACATCGTAATAAAATCCGTTTTCAATAGCAGGACCAATGGTAAGCTTAATTCCTGAATATAATTCTTCTAAAGCCTGTGCCATAATGTGTGCCGTAGAATGCCAGAAAGCTTGTTTTCCTTTTTCATCTCTCCAGGTAAACAAAACCAAACTGCCGTCTTCTGTAATTGGAGTTGATGTTTCAACAACAGTATCATTAAACGATGCGGAAATTACATTTCTTGCAAATCCTTCGCTTATACTTATCGCAACTCCCATTGGAGTTATCCCTGCTTCAAACTTTTTTACACTTCCATCTGGTAGAGTAATGGCGATCATACTTGTAAATTTTAGATTGCAAAGATACTACGAGTTTAAGCGTTCTACAATAGTTAGTTTTTATTTAACAAACCAAATGAAATTCAAGAATAATTGGAGAAATAAATCTTTAGAAAACCTTGAAAAGGACTTTTGGAATGAACCTGAATATTCAAGCTATTTCAGTAATTACTTGCCATAAACTGAGAAAAAAGCAACTCAATAATTTTGATATTGAGGATTTAAGAATAATGATAGGACAAAATATAGGACTGATTTTTTTTTTTTTTTTTTTAAAAAAATTAAATTTAAAAAATAAAAAAAAAAATTTTTGCAAAAAATAATTTTTATAAATAAAA
>CAZIMW010000101.1:0-9801 GCA_964540425.1 uncultured Flavobacterium sp. | reverse complement strand
ATCACTAATTTTTTTGAGAGTAATCTTAATCAATCTATTTTTTATCCTTCCTGTTTATGTGTAGAAAAAAAAGTTTTTAATGAAATTGGATTGTACAATGAATCGATTAATTATAGTGAAGACGTAGACTTTAATATTCGCTCACAAGCTGTTTATAAATTTGCTTATTTTAATGAAGCTTTGGTTACTTACCTTAGAAATTCTCAAAACCAAATTACTCAAAACGGACTTGTAGGGAAAACAATTCCAGATTACGATTTTTACGAGAAGAAATTCAACAAACGTTCAGACATAAAAAAATACTTAGATTTTCAACGATATACAAAGGCTAAACAATGTAAACTTAGTGGTGAAAAGGAGCGATACAATAAGTTAGTTTCAAAAATTAATTTTAACAACTTAACAAGTAAACAGGTGTTTTTATTGAAATCTCCTAGCGTAGTATTACAAATAATTACAAAGTTTAAATTATTTCTATTAAAATCAGGAATTGAAGTTAACAGCTATTAAACTTCTAATTTCAAAAACTGGAGCCAATTCTTAATAGTAGCTTCAGGATTAAACTTTTCTACGCTTGACAAAGCATTTTTTTTACAAGTACTATATATTTCTTTGTTTAATATCATTTTATTAATAGCTAAAACAAATTCATTAATGTTTTGATCTTTTACCAATAAACCATTAATCTCATTATTAATAATCTCACTTGGTCCAGACTTACAATCATAGGCAACAACAGGTGTTTCATTTACCAAACTTTCTAAGACCACATTTGGGAACCCTTCACTCTTACTGGTAAGTGCCGTAAAATAAGCACATTTAAAATATGGGTTAGGGTCGCTTAAATGCCCTAGGAAAACAACATCATTTATTAATTCTTCTTTTTCTACTAATTCTTCTAATTCTCTTTTAAAAAACCCATCACCAGCTAATAGTAATTTAAAATTATATTTTCTAGCTTCCGATTTTTTAAAAGCTTTTATTAAATGATCAAACTGTTTAATATTATTTTGCATCCTTCCTATTCCAAAAATAAATTTATCGTCTAATTGAAGAGTGTAATTATTTGTTCTTGGCATAATTGGATTATAAATTGTAGTAACATTTTTATAATTATAATCTTTAATAATTCTATCTTCAAGAGCCTTAGATACGGCTATTATCCCATAGGCTTTTCTGTAAATAATACTTGCAAAGTAATTGTTTTTAGGAAAATAATAATTTGTATTAAAATGCCGAATACTCATTACATAAGGCGTTTTATATACGTAATTAGCAATTAAATATTCTTGTAGAAATCTGTTTTTTACACGAAAATCAATGATATAATCAAATTGATGCTTCTTTAAATAATTTTTTAAAGCTTGTAGTCTTGTAAGCCTATTCCAAATCGAATTTTTATTGCTTTTTAGCAATCCCATATTAAAAAGACAACCTGCATACTCATATTCTATCACATTTCTAACTATTACATGATGAACTTCAACTCCTTTATTTTCAAATAAAAAGGACAATCTAGCTTGTACTCTCTCTGCTCCTCCTTCGCCTAAAGTATCTCCAATTAAAACAATTTTGTATTGTGAGTGTTTATTCATTATAGAATATTGTAATTTTACTTACAAATATAACTTATATGAAGATATTATTATTGGGTGAATACAGTCATTTACACAATACGTTAAAAGAAGGCTTAATTTCACTTGAAAATGAAGTTATTTTAGTTGGTGATGGCGATGGTTTTAAAAATTTCCCATCTGATATCAGTATTAAACCTTCCTTTTCAAATAAATCTTTAGGAAAATGGTTGAAAATTTTTCTTTTTAAAATAACTCGGTTTGATTTAAGTGAATTGGAAAGAGGAATTCGGTTTTATTTTCATTTAAATAAACTGAAGGGATTTGATATAGTTCAGCTAATAAACGAACGGCCAATAAAAACGATTCCTTTTATTGAAAGATATTTATTAAAGAAGATATTTAAAAACAATACTAAAATCATTTTACTTTCTTGTGGAGTGGATTACATTAGTGTTGAATATATGCTTCAAAAAAAGTTTAAATATTCTATGATGGATCCATATTTTATGGACAAATCACTGATTAATGATTATCGTTATATTTTAAATTACACCAAACCCGAGCATCAAAAAACTCATAAATTAGTATTTAATGCCATTACTAAAGTTATCGCTTCAGATATGGATTATGTACTTCCTTTGAAGAATCATCCTAAGTTTTATGGTTTAATTCCAAATCCTATAAACTGTGATTCTATTGATTTCAATCCATTGGAAACTACAAGTAAAATCAAATTTTTTTTAGGAATTAATAGAGGAACTTATGTGAAAAAAGGGATTCATTTTTTTGAAGAAGCGCTTGCTATTATAGAAAAAAAATACGCTGACAAAATAAGTATTACGATAGCAGAAAACATACCTTATAAGGAATATTTACTACTTTATAATGACACTCATATCTTACTAGACCAAGTATATGCTTATGACCAAGGGTATAACGCCTTAGAAGCAATGGCGGCAGGAAAAGTAGTATTTACTGGAGCTGAAACAGAATTTTTAGAACAATATCAACTTAAAGAAAATGAAGTTTGTATGAATGCTTTACCATCTACAGAAGACCTTGTTGAACAATTTTCATGGCTCATTGAAAATCCAGAAAAAATTATTGAAATCGGTAAAAATGCTAGAAAATTCATAGAAAAAAACCACCATTATAAAAAGGTAGCGGTACAATACCTAGAGGTTTATAATTTAAAAAAGATTTAAAAAATTATTATAATCTCGAATATAATCTTCTTCTAAAAATTCACCAGAAGATAATACTAAACATATTGCTCCAGAGGAAAAGTTTTCTAATTCTCGCCAAATTCCTGTTGGAATTAACAATCCTTTGTTGGGTTTGTTTAATGTAATTTTCTTTTTTTCAAGTCCATTATCTAAAGTAACATCAAAACTTCCGCTTAATGCAATTAAAAATTCTTTTTGCTCTATATGTGCATGGCCTCCTCGAAACGAATCACTAGGAACATCATACAAATAGTAAACTCTTTTAATTTCATAAGGAAGAAATTCTTTTTCAATTACCGATAAGTTTCCTCTTCCTTTGGGGTCATGAATTTTTACAATATCCTTTAAATCTATATTTTTTAAACTTGTATGCTTCATTTTGTGTTTTTCAAAATTATTTAACTATTAAATTATTTTCAAGTCGTTCTTGTTCTCCTTCCCAATCTCTCGAAATATTTTCTTTTAATAATTTAGCGGGAATACCTCCAATTAATATATTATTTCCAAATTTTGTATAATCTTTATTTATTAAAGAGTTGGAAGCAATAATGCAATTAGCTGAGGTCTTAGTGTTTTTCATTATTGTTGTTCTATTTCCTACCCAATTATAGCTATCAAGGAATATAGGAGCACTTAATGGCATTTTTTTATTTGTGGTCATATCAATTAATTGATGAATAGTAGTGTCAATAAATTGTACTTGAAAACCTACACGAACATATTCCTTCAATACAATCTTATTTTTACAAACCACCAATCCTGATGAACCTAAACAGGAAAAATGCCCCATTTCGAAATAAGCATCTTTTGCAATTAAAATACTTACATCTTTTCCTATTTGTATGTTTCCTTTAAAAACCAACGTCCCGTTTAATGATAGTTCTGAGGTGCCTTTTGAAGTAGTAGGAAATTCAAAAGCTTGACCAAATCCAATCATTGCTTTACTTATTGGTGCATCAATAATTACTTTTCCTTTTAAACTAGACAATTTAATCTTCCCATAGAAATAAACAGGAAGTTTTTTTGCAATATCATTCGGGAACATTTTATAATTAAAATAATAGGTTTTTATCCAATTTACAGATCTAAAAAACCTGATTTTGGTTCGGAGTTTTCTAACTATTTTTTTTAAAGTATCCATCATTTTTTTCTCTTCAACAAGCTTCTTGTAAAATCTTTAATACCAAGTTTTTTATCTAATTGTTTATAGGAGTAAATCACTGAAATAACAATAACTCCAAACATTAATCCATATTTTAATACTGAATTAGAGATGAAAGTTAATAAAAAAGCAACTAAACACAATACCACAGTAAAGGTAAATATTTTGTAGAAACCTTTTTCAAAATAAAAATTGTATCTAAAATAGGTAATAACTCTTATGGCAATATAGTGAATGATGTAATATAAAAAGAAACTAAAACCTATGCCTTCCAAACCTCCGTAATTATAGCCTAAAACATTAAACAATAATAATATTGCATTAAAACCAACTGCTGTTTTTAAAAACACTTTAGAATCGCCTTTGGCAATAATCATATATCCCATTGACCAAGATACGGCTTTAAAAACCATTCCTAAAATACCCCAACTAACCATAGATACAATTGGTGAAAATTCTTTCGAATATAATAGGGTTATTATTAACGGGGCGAATGTTAAAAATATAACTATGATTGGAGTTATTAATAAAATAGCTATTAAGGCCTGTTCAAAAACAGTTTTTCTAATCTTTACAATATTGTCTGATATAGCTGATAACCTTGGAAAATAGTCGGTTCCCATAGCGTTAAAAATTATGCCAACGTAAGCATTTAGAATAACAAAGCCTGCATTATAAAGTCCTACTTCAAATAATCCTAAATCTCCTCCTCCATTTATTTGGGTTATATAAATTCTAATAATATAGGCTACTAATAAAGTAATCATACTACTAAAACTTAGCATAACACCAAGATTAATCATACTTTTTCCTTCAGAAACTGCTTCTTTAGTAGATATTTTTACCTTTTTAATTCCAATATTGTTGGAATAGTAATACGTAAATACAAAACTCATAAAAGTGGCAACAATTATTGCTGGTACTATGGCGTCAATTCCGAAAAAATAATACAGAGGAAGTGTAATAAATAAGCCTATAAAATTTCCGTATAAATTCGCTTTCGCTAAGCTTTCTAATTTTCGTAATCCCTGTAAAATTGCTAAATGACTACTTGCCAATTGCTTGAATAAAAGCGCAATCGATATCCACATAAAAGAGATGGTATAGTCTCTATTTTCAAAGGCGAATTCACTTAACCAAGGTGCCGAAATAAGCATCACTAGTACTCCAATAGTAATGGTTATCCAAACTAACTTTTTTAAGATTCCTATGGTTCTTGCTAGTTTTTCTTCATCTG
Organism: uncultured Flavobacterium sp.; assembly: GCA_964540425.1. Classification (GTDB taxonomy): domain Bacteria; phylum Bacteroidota; class Bacteroidia; order Flavobacteriales; family Flavobacteriaceae; genus Marifrigoribacter. The sequence goes on along the minus strand of CAZIMW010000101.1, from coordinate 4,599 downwards.
AATTAGAGGTTTCTAACGAAATTTCTTTTACCGCACTGCGTTCCAATCCAAAATTAGTCAAGCCATTTATTAGCTCCATTGTTGAAGTTAGTAAACTTGCAATTCCCATTCCTGAAGGGCCAATAAGAATAGCTATTACTTTAGATCTAATAATTCGTATTAAAATATTAACAACCTGCACCCCACCAAACAGTGAGGTTGCTTTCATAACTTGACGATATGATTGCTTGTTATTAGTCAATATTTTCTATCTTTTTTTGTTTATGAAAATACCTGAAAACTAAGAAAAATACTACTACAAAGTATATAATATATCTAAATAAATGTGCCATTACAACTCCTTCAACTCCATAAATTGAAATTAAATAATTAGCAAATACATAAAAGAGAATCAGGGATAATAGTTCAGTAAATATAAAATTCCGAACCAATTTTTTAGCTAAAAACTGGTGCATTAACACCAATGAAGCCAACCTAATAAAATCGCCCATTAATTGCCATTTAAACAAGAGATCCATACCAATAAAATCAGGATAAATTAAAAGTACAACATATTTTCTGAGCAAGTAAACCACTATCATTCCAATACCAAAAATTGGAAGTAATGTTTTGTAGATGGAAATAAGTTCTTTTTTAAAATCTCTTTCTGAAAAGATACTTGCAAATTTTGGAAGTACATATAATGAAAAAATTGATATTGAAAAAACCATATAGTTTTTTGAAATATTTGTCATTGCAGTCCAAGTTCCTGCATCTATTTCAGAGCTATTATTTGTAATCATGGTTCTAATGTTAATTTCAACCAGATTAAGTAAAACTGTTGAAACAAAAGACATTAATGAAAATGCTAACAATGCTTTTAATAGTGGAGTCTTAAAAGATAATTTTGAAAACTGAATGTATTCAATTAATACTTTATAAAAAATAAAAATCAGAACAGTTAGTTGAATAACAGGTGTTACAATTATAGCTAAAAGTGCTCCTTCAATATTATAGTTAATTAAAAAATAAACTAATAATACTGCACTTAATAAATAGCTATACAAATCTATTTTTGCGAATTTCTTGTATTGTGATAATCCATTAACCACGCCATTAAATACTCTTTGTAAACTTATAAATGGCACAATAACCGCCACCAATTTTATTAAATACGAATACGATGTATTTTCAAAAAAATAGGTACTAATGTAGTTTGCTCCAAAAAACAAAATAATTATAGAAACAAAGCTTCCAATTACTATAAATACAAATGCGGTGGAAAAAAGTTTTTGTAATTGTTTTTTGTCTTCTTTGTGTTCGGAAACATATTTTACAATACCGTTAAAAATTCCTCCAGATGTAACAGAGGTTAATATTTGCATTAAGTTTCGTAATTGTCCAATTTTAGCAATTCCTACCTCGCCAACCATTTCGGCTACTAATCGTTGTATAAAGAGTGAAATAAATAGCCTAACCCCTATTACTCCAGCATTTAAAGAAGTCATCTTTAACAATAAATTTTCTCTTATAAATTTTGGAAGCTTCAAATTAGAATGAATTTAAAACCGAAATAATCTTAGTTACATCTTGGTCTGAAAGCACTTGATTGATTGGGATACTCACTACTTCTTTATGAATTTTTTCAGTAATTAGAAACTCTAAATTTGAATATTCTGAAAGTGCCTTTTGCTGGTGCGGTGGGATTGGATAATGAATTAAAGTGCCAATTCCATTAGTAGTTAAATGTTTCATAAACTGTTCTCTTTCCGAAACTTGAACTACAAATTGATGAAACACATGTGTATTATCTCCACTATAAGCTGGTAGTTTTATTTTTTTATTATTAATTTCAAAAAAATAACGTTCCGCAATATTTCTTCTTTTTTGATTTTCTTTATCTAAAAAAGGAAGTTTAATCCTTAAAAAAGAAGCTTGTACCTCATCCAATCTAGAATTAAAACCCACATATTCGTTTACATATTTTGAAGATTGTCCGTAGTTTCTTAGCTTTTTTATTGCTTCAGCTAAATCCTTATCATTGGTAGTCACCGCTCCTCCATCTCCCAAGCATACTAAGTTTTTTGTTGGATAAAAGCTAAATCCTGCCGCGTTTCCTAAATTTCCAGCAACGGTTCCTTCGTTATTTTTTGCACCGTGAGCTTGTGCTGCATCTTCAATTATTAGTAAATTATTCTGAGTTGCTAAGGATTGTATGTCCTTCATTGGTGATAATTGTCCATACAAATGTACTGGCATTATTACTTTTGTTTTTGTGGTGATTGCTTCTTTTAATTTTTCTAAATTAAAGTTGAAGGTTTCGTTTTCTGCTTCCACCAAAACAGGTATTAAATTTGCTTGCTTAATTGCAATAATTGTAGCAATATAGGTGTTTGAAGCTACCAACACCTCATCATTTTCTTGCAATCTATTTAACACTTTATAACCTTCTAAAATCAACCTGAGCGCATCCAATCCATTACCAACACCAATACAATAATCGGTATTACAGTATTCATTTTCAAAAGCGGTTACATTGGTTCCTAATACATAGTACCCTGAATCTAAAAAAGAAGAAAACTGTTCTTGAAAAGCTTTTTCAAAAGGTTGATTTATTTTGTGTAAATCTAAAAAAGGAATCATGTAGTTTTAATTTCTAAAGTTTTATAAGCGGAAGTTTCTACCAAGTAATTATTAACAATGTGAGGTCTCGCACCAAAACTTTCCTTCCAAAAAATGATACCTTTATTAATTAAATTACCACTGTCCTCACTTGATGTATTAAAATCAAAAAAACTTTTTTCATCTTTATACAAATTTATAATATGATTATATAAAAAATCAAGACTCTCTAAAGTATTCTTTTCAATATTTGCTGAAATATATTGTGGATGTATTGTGGTTTTAGTAATAAAAATAGTTGATCCTGCCACTAATTCTTCATCTTTATAAACATTAAATTGTTTAATGTTTTCGGGAAATTTTGAGGCTAATTCCTTTATTTCATTAAGAGAGTGTATAGGTTTAACTTTGTATTTATTATACATATTTGGAATCAATATCGTATTCCAGAAATCATTGTAATTATCTTCAATTTTAATAATTAAATTATTCTTTGCACCTCTTCTAATTGCTTGCCTCCTACTTTTTATAAAACTTAATGGGTTTTTATAATCAATTAATAAAATTACATCACTTTTAATTGTTTTCGCATTTGCTTTAAAAAGAATATATTCTAATTCATCTGAAGGAACATTATTGTAAAAACTAGGTATCACACGCATATCTAGCTTTTTAATTTCTTCATTATAAAGAAATTCTAACACTTTTTTAAATGCATTAAAGCTATAAAACAATTTTGCTGAATCCTGTAAAACAAAACTACCATAGGTAAGTCCCTGATGTGAAATTACATTGTTTCCTTTTTTATTTGCTGGTAATAAAGCGTATAATTTATCACCTTTATAAACCATCAAAGAAAAATCCTCAAAACGATCACTATGATAATCTATAAAATCACGTTGAAATAAAAACGTAGCATTTTTAGCAGTTTTAACAAAACTGTCCCATTCTTGTTTATATTCTTTTTTGTATTGCTTTACTACAAACACGTCAGTTATTTTTTTTCAAAAGTTATTTCTTTATTTTCATCAATATACTTATAAATTCCTTTTGGTGCTCCTTCAAAAATAACCATATAACTTTCATCTTTTTCTAAATTTTGTAAATATCTTTCATCTTCACTTAAATTAGAAAATAAAAATCGAAAAACATTGACCGTACTATTAAGTTTGTCATTCTGTTTTGGATGAATATTCTTAGGCCAAAAAATTGATAAATTACTACCGAAAATAGAAAAAATAAGATTCCTATCATTTGTTTTAGTGTACATCTGCATTGAATAATCAAAACCTACATAACCACCATGGTCCGATAAAATAATAATGATACCGTTTGCATCATGCTTTTTTATTTCATCGATCATTTTAATTAATTTTGAATTTGCTGTTTGTAAATTTTCAATCCATTTTTCTTTTTCAATTTCTTTTCCTCTAGAATTTGATTTTCGATTATTAATATGTCCTGGATCAAAAACTTCTATAAAAAAGAAGCTTGGTTTTTCTTCATTTAATTCTAAATAGCCTTTTAAATCACTAAAAACATCTCTTTTATTTGCAAAACCATTTCCAATATATGGTATTTCACTTTGTTTAATATTACTTTCATCAAACCCAATTGTAGGTTTATTAATCATAATATAGGGCGCTTCAATAACCAAATGAGTTTTATAACCATTGCTTTTTAACACTTCTAAAACTGTATTTCTTGAAACAATTACTTCCCGGGCATTTAGACCTTCATCAGGATGTATAGCGCCATTATAATAGTGGTGTTTCATTGCAAATAAAGCACTATTTGAGGATAATGTAGAGGAGTAATTACTTCGGAAATCCGGATAATTAGTAAAACCATTTGTTGTTAAGTAATCTTCAAAACTAGTATTATCCATTTGATAATATCCTTTTTTTAATTCAGAAAAATTAACATAACCATCAGGTTGTATCAGATAAATATTAGGCTTTGTTTTAAAAATCACCTTACTAATATCATCTGGTTGTT
>CAZIMW010000100.1:0-9943 GCA_964540425.1 uncultured Flavobacterium sp. | reverse complement strand
TTGTAAAAAAAATACCCAATATTGAGTATTAAAATTATTGAGCATAAAAAAACCCCAACTTTCGTTGAGGTTTTTTATACTTATTTTGTTTTGCAATAACTTATTGCTTAACTACTTTTTGAGTTAAAGTTCCAGCAGAAGTTTCTACATTTAAAATGTAAACACCTTCAGCTAATCCACTAGTATTCATTGTCCCGTTTACTAATCTAAGACCAGTATCTTGACCTAAAAGATTGTATAGGTTAGAAGATAATAGCTCTACATTAGATGGTAATTTAATATTAAGGATATCGTTAGTTGGATTAGGGAATACAGCAATTTGACTAATTAAGTTTTCATTAACACTTAAAAGAGTACAGTCACCGATAGAAATCATTGCTATTAATTCAGCTGTAGCCTCAGAAAGATCTTCTAATTCAACACTTACAATAGCTTCATCCGCAATCATACCTATAAATACATCTCCACCAGAGGTAGCGTCAATAGAAAAACTATCAATCATACCGCCAGCACCAAAAACTCTTACTTCAACATCAGCACCAGTTGTTAATGCAATAAGATCAAAACCAATACTAGTTTGACCACCAGTCATTTCAATAACAGTATAATCTGTAAAACTATTTGAACCAATTACAGGGTTAACATTTGGAAATCCAGTTCCTGCATCAGCATAAACAGTAGTTTGCCCAGCTCCAAGTTGTCCAATCGTTACAATTAATTCTTCGATTATCTCACCAGCAGAAAAACATAAACCAGCAGCAGAACTAATAGTTTCATCACAACCTGTAATAGCTCCTGGGCCACCTGCTACATCTTCCATCACAAGTGTTCCTACACAAGCGTCTTCATAATCAAATCTGTCAGTATAAGTTCCTACTACAGGCTGTCTGTTTCCACGGTCAATAGTATATGAACCTTGCTGCCCAGCAGTTTCCATAACGTTAATTCCAGATGCAATAGCTTCCGTAACAGAATTCTGTGCATTCATTGTTACTGTCATTGCAAAAATTGCAATCAATAATGTAATTTTTTTCATAATATATGTTTATTTAATGTTTAATATTACGTCAAATATATATAAAGAACTTATAACTATCAAAACATTTCTTAATTATTTTCTTAAACATTAACTAAACATGAAAACATTAAAACTATTTATAATAATAATAATAACAATAATGTATTCACTTGTTTCATGTAATAACAAAGGAGAAACAACTCACGACTTCAATACCAAATTTGAAAAAACAAATGGCTCCGAAACCAATACTTACAATGAAGTCATTACCTTTTACAAAAAATTAGCAGATACTTATCAATCGGTAATTATGTACCAAATGGGAGATACAGACAGTGGAAAACCTTTACATTTAATCACCTTTAATGACAAGCGAACTTTTGAAAATGAATTTTCAGAAAATAAAAAACAAAATGTTTTATTAATTAATAACGGTATTCATCCAGGAGAAAGCGACGGTATTGATGCAACCATGATATTGATACGTGATTTGGCTCAAAATAAAATACCAACACCACAAAATACGATTATTGCAGTTATACCTATATATAATATAGGCGGTGCTTTAAACAGAAATTCTACTACTCGCACTAATCAAAATGGTCCAAAAGAATATGGTTTTAGAGGAAATGCTCGAAACTACGACCTTAACAGAGATTTTATTAAATCCGACACCAAAAACTCAAAGGCTTTTACCGAAATTTTCAGAATGATAAAACCCAATCTATTTATTGACAATCATGTAAGTAACGGCGCCGATTACCAATATACATTAACTCATTTATTTACACAGCATAATAAATTAGGAGGTAAATTAGGGAATTATTTAAATGAAGAGTTCATGCCAGAATTGGAAGATTCCTTAGCTCAAAAACAATGGGACATTACTCCTTATGTAAATGTTTTTAATCGAACTCCAGAAAGTGGGTTTTCACAATTTTTAGATTCTCCCAGATATTCAACAGGCTACACTGCACTGTTTAACACATTGGGAATGATGGTGGAAACTCATATGCTAAAACCTTATAAACAAAGAGTTGAAGGAACCTACGAGTTAATGAAAAGTTTTATTGCAATTGCCGAAAAAGATGCTCATAAAATTAAAAAACTAACCACTTATTCTTCCGAAAGGTTTAAAGTTGGTGACTCCTACCCTATTTCTTGGAAAATTGACACTACGCAATCTTCAAAACTTCAGTTTAAAGGGTATGAAGGCGAAATGATTCCGAGTAAAATTACAGGAACAAATCGTTTAAAATATAACCGAACAAAACCATTTACCAAAGAAGTAGTTTATCAGAATTATTTTATTCCAAAAGAAGAAATTATTATTCCTAAAGAATACATCATTCCTCAAGGTTGGTGGAATGTTATCGAGCTTTTAAAATTGAATAAAATTAAAATGAAACGTGTCCAATCAGATACTATTATTACTGTTTCTGTTTATAAAATTAAAAAATACGAATCTGTAAAATCACCTTACGAAGGTCATTATTTACATTACAACACACAAGTTGAAACTAAAACAGAACAAGTGAAAATAGTTGAAGGAGATTATATTGTGACTACTCAACAAGAAGGAGTACGTTATATATTAGAAACTTTGGAACCCTCTGCACCAGATTCTTTTTTTAATTGGAATTTCTTCGATACCATTTTACAGCAAAAGGAAGGTTTCTCTCCTTACATTTGGGAAGATCTTGCATTTGAGTTTTTAGAAAGTCATCCAAAAATTAAAAAAGAGTTTGAAACAAAAAAATCTGAAGATTCCGCCTTTGCCAAAAACTGGTATTTACAATTAGACTGGATTCATAAAAAATCTCCCAATTACGAAGAAGCACATTTACGATATCCGATCCTTCGGGTGGGTGGTTAAATATTCTTTAGGGAAAAGAAGCTTTACATTTTCATAAGAATCTTGTAATGCTTTTTGAGATTTTTCAAAATTTTTCCATTTTGCTTTTTTAATATCTTCATCTAATTGCGGCATTAATTCACCTTTAAATTCGGTGTACATTTCGTACCAATAGGTAATTTTTAGTTTATAAATATCATTGCGTTTAAATATATGATAGGTTTTCATTATAAAATTTTCAATCTCCAATCCTTCAACTCCCGTTTCCTCTTCTACTTCACGAATTGCAGCAGCTTCATAGCTTTCCTTTTTTTCAACACCGCCTTTAGGTAAATCCCATTTGGAGTTTCGGTAAATAAATAATATTTCCTTTTTCTGGTTATAAACCAAACCACCAGCAGCTTCGACCACCGGAAGTTTTTTCCGAAGCTGTTTTTCTAGTTTCTTTTCATTTTTATGAAATAAATTTACATAATGCAACTCTCCTTTTACTATTTTATCAATTAAATTAGAGAAATCTACTTCCTTTAATGAATATGAAGCGTACTGACTTCCAATATTTTTTTTAGTTGAAAGAATTATAGGTACGTCTTTAACAAAAACTTTATACATTTGCACTATGATTTTAAACAAAGAAACTGCTCAGAAAACAGCAGAATTGCTATTGCAAATTAATGCAATTAAATTACAACCACAAAACCCTTTTACATGGGCTTCGGGTTGGAAATCTCCAATTTACTGTGATAATCGTATAACATTGTCATTTCCAATGATTAGAAATTACATTCGTGAGAATTTAGCCAACCAAATTGAAGAACTTTACGGAAAACCCGACGTAATTGTTGGTGTTGCTACTGGAGCAATTGGCATTGGTGCATTGGTAGCAGACGTGCTAAATCTTCCTTTTTGTTATGTTAGACCAGAAGCAAAAAAACACGGAAGACAAAATAAAATTGAAGGTTATATAGAAAAAGGGCAAACAACTATCATAGTAGAAGACCTTATTAGTACTGGCAAAAGCAGTCTTTTAGCGGTAGATGCTCTTAGAGAAGTTGACGTTCAAGTAAAAGGTATGGTAGCTATTTTTACTTATGGATTTGATGTGGCCGAAGAAAACTTCAAAAATGCAAATGTTACTTTAAACACTTTAAGTAATTACGAAAACTTGCTTTTATTAGCCGAAAAATCAAATTATATTTCCTCAAAAGAAGCCGAAATTTTATCAAAATGGCGCGAAGATCCAGGGAATTGGTCTGTCTAATTGACCCTGTAAAAACTATTATACGAATCCACTAAACCATTACCAATGAATTTAAACAGTAAAAAAGTAACCGTTCAAAAATCTGCTGAAGAATTATGTAATTTTCTTTGCGATGTAAAAAACTTCGAACAATTAATGCCAGATAATATTAGTAAATTTGAAGTAATTAGAGACAATGCTTTTGTGTTTGCTTTAAAAGGAATGCCAGAAATTGCTTTGGAAGTAAAAGAAGTGATTGTTCCAAACAAAATGACATTGGGAGCAATTAGCGATAAAATACCGTTTAACTTAACAGGAAACATTAAAGAAATTAACGAAACCTCCTCGGAAGCAGAGTTGCAATTTCAAGGAGATTTTAATCCAATGATGGCAATGATGATTAAAGGACCTATTACTAAGTTTTTGGAGACATTGTCTTCAAATTTAGAAAAAATATAATTTTAGATTCTGAGTAGAAAACATATAAATATTACAGACCTACTAGGTTTTTAAAACCTAGTAGGTCTTATACTTTAAAACAAAAGCTTTATTTCTTTTAACTGATAAGTATTCAATATTTCTTCTTCATTTTCAATAATTAATTCACCCGTATTAGTAACTCCTTTTATTTTTCCGTTAAATCGAATTTTATCTGGAGTTTCAAAAACCGAAATAGCATTTTTTCTGAAAAGATTAGCTTCATATTCTGTTTTTAATTTAGAAAAAGCACTCGTTTTCATTGATGATAATTCAGAAAAAATTGCTTCAGAAACCTCGTGAAGTACTTCATCAAGATTATATTTTATACCAGTAGTCAACCTCATAGAAGTTGCTTGTGGTAAGTTATTGAAACATTCTTCATTTACATTAAGTCCAATTCCAATTACCGAAGACACAATTTTTCCTTGTTTAACTTGGTTTTCGATAAGGATTCCTGCCACCTTTTTTGACTGTGACATAATGTCGTTAGGCCATTTTATTTCAACCTTTGGAATTAAAAGTTTTTTTAACGCTTTTTGCACCCCAAGTGAAGCGGCAAATGCTATGCTCGAAATATCGGAAACAGACAAGTCGTAAAGCCTATTAAACACACTAAAAGTAAGGCTTTGTTGCGGTACAGACTGCCAAGCTGCACCTTGTTGTCCACGTCCATTTATCTGCTTATTAGCAAGTACTATTGTAGGGTCTTCTAGGACTTCGTTTTTACCCAAATTAATTAGGTAAGAATTTGTTGAACCTATGGCATTAAGTTTGATTATCTTCACTGCAATAAAATATGTGTTAACGTAACGTTATAAAAACGTTTCAATAAACAAAAAAAGAATAACTTTACAACCTTATTAAAAAGGTAAAATTAAATTATATTGAAGAAAGAAAAAAATACCGACCAACTCATAACCCAAATTATTATTGGTATTGAAGAAGTTAAAGGTCAAGATATTGAAATTCTAGACCTTAGAGAGTTAGAAAATACTGTTTGTGATTATTTTATTATTTGCAACGGTACTTCAAACACCCAAGTAAATGCTATTGTAAATTCAATTCAGAAAACAGTTAGCAAAGCAATTCAAGAAAAACCATGGCACATTGAAGGTAGTAATAATGCCGAATGGGTGTTGATTGACTACGTTCACGTTGTGGTTCATGTATTTCAAAAACACATTCGTGAGTTTTACAATATTGAAGGATTATGGGGCGATGCAAAATCGGTAATAATTGAAACATCAACTAAAAAAGAAGAAGCCTAATGGCAAAAGAAAATAAAAAATCCGAGAACAAAAAACCTGTTAACAAAAAACCTGTTAACAAGAAACCTGAAATTAAAAAGCCAAAATTTAATAATTATTGGATTTATGCTGCTATAATATTGGTTTTTCTAGCCTTAAATATTTTTGGCGGTGGAAGTTGGTCTCAGCCTGAAAAAATAACACAATCTAAATTTAACACCTTTTTATTAGATGGAGATATTGAAAAAGTTGACATTGTAAACAAAAAGACCGTAAAAGTTTTTCTTACTTCTGAAGCAAAGAACAAAGAAGTTCATGCAAAGAAAAAAGAAAAATCTGATTTTCTTGCTACAGGAAAGGAAGCATCTTATCAATTTCAGATTGGAGATCTTGGTCATTTTCAAGAAAAATTCGACAAAATTGTAAAAGAAAACAATTTACAAACCTACGATACCTATAGTGATGACAACAATGTAATGAGTGAAATATTAATTTCACTTTTACCATTTGTGGTTATTATTGGAATCTGGATTTTTATAATGCGACGTATGTCTGGTGGTGCTGGTGGTGGCCCAGGTGGACAAATATTTAATATCGGGAAATCGAAAGCTAAACTATTTGATGAAAAAACCGATATAAAAACAAGTTTTAAAGATGTTGCAGGATTAGAAGGTGCTAAAGAAGAAGTTCAAGAAATTGTAGATTTTCTTAAAAAACCTGAAAAATATACTGCCTTGGGTGGTAAAATTCCAAAAGGAGCTTTGTTAGTTGGTTTACCAGGAACAGGAAAAACATTATTAGCTAAAGCAGTTGCTGGAGAAGCAAATGTTCCTTTCTTTTCATTATCGGGATCCGATTTTGTAGAAATGTTTGTAGGTGTTGGTGCATCTCGTGTTCGTGACTTATTTAAACAAGCAAAAGAAAAAGCACCATCTATCATTTTTATTGATGAGATTGATGCTATTGGTCGTGCAAGAGGAAAAAACGCGATGTCTGGTTCAAACGACGAACGTGAAAACACATTAAATCAATTACTAACCGAAATGGATGGTTTTGGATCTAATTCAAACGTAATTGTTTTGGCCGCTACTAACCGTGCCGATATTTTAGACAAAGCATTAATGCGTGCTGGACGTTTTGACAGACAGATTTATATTGATCTTCCAGATATTAGAGAACGTAAAGAAATTTTTGAAGTGCATTTACGTCCTTTAAAAATAGAGGACAAATTAGATACCGATTTCCTTTCAAAACAAACTCCAGGATTTTCTGGAGCAGACATTGCAAATGTTTGTAATGAAGCGGCTTTGATAGCTGCAAGGAATGATAAAAAATCTATTGAAAAGCAAGACTTCTTAGATGCTGTTGACCGTATTGTTGGCGGGCTAGAAAAGAAAAATAAAATCATAACTCCGAGTGAAAAGAAATCAATTGCATTTCACGAAGCAGGCCACGCAACTGTAAGTTGGATGCTTGAACACGCTGCTCCATTGGTAAAAGTTACTATTGTACCACGAGGAAAATCCTTAGGTGCTGCTTGGTATTTACCAGAGGAACGCCAACTGGTAAAAACAGATCAAATGCTAGATGAAATCTGTGCAACTCTTGGTGGTCGTGCTGCTGAAAGAGTAATTTTTGATGAAATTTCTACTGGAGCATTAAACGATTTGGAGAAAGTAACTAAACAAGCAAGAGCAATGGTTACTGTTTATGGATTGAATGACAAAATAGGAAACCTAACTTATTACGATTCTTCAGGTCAAAACGAATATGGTTTTACAAAACCGTATAGCGAAAAAACTGCTGAATTAATAGATCAAGAGATTTCAAAATTAATTGAAGCACAATATCAAAGAGCCATCAATATTTTAGAAAAACATAAAGATAAACTTACCGAATTAGCAACTGTACTACTTGATAAAGAAGTTATTTTTCAAAAGATATTTGGAGACCGTCCTTATGCAAAACCCGAAGAGACTGCTTCCGAAGAAATAAAAGAAGCTATGGTTAATGACCAAGAGGAAAAAGAGGAAAAGGAAGTTGTAATCGAAAATAAAAACGATAAATAATCAATAATATATACGGCTGTTTTCTAAATAAATTTTCACGAAATTTAACATTAGAAAACAGTTTTTATCTTTAGTTTTTATATATTTGGTAATTACAAACAGCTTCAATTCCCCAATAAATAGTAAATGAATCTGATAAAAAAGATTTTTGGTATAAAAGACAAGTCAGAGATTTCTATAAATCAGACTGATAAAAGCAGTTATGTCCCAAAAGAGGACACTCCCATTGACGAGAAATTTACTTATAATTTCAATAAAAATGGCGGGAAATTTCTTTATTGTTTAACGATGAACGAAGTTTTTGAGGCATTTAATAATATCCTTGAAGAAAACCAATTAGATAAAAAAGATGTTTATTGTATCAACAAACAATTAGGAGTCGTGTTTAAATCGGATGAATTTAATTTTAATAAGGCAACCGATAATTCTTTTTTCTTAACAACTTGCGAATCATTAATTGCCAAAAATGGTTCTATTTTATTTTCTTCTAACCAAATAAAAGAAAAAAAGCTAAATGAACTTCCTTCAAAATTTATAGTTTTTGCTACAACTAGTCAACTTACAGATACTATTAGTGAAGGGATGCGAAGAATAAAAAAACAGAGCAAAAGTTTAATCCCAAGTAATATTACAACCATTCAAGATTTTGAAACCGAAAAAGAAAAGGATTTTATGAGGTATGGAAGTAGTGCAAAAAACTTATATTTGTTGCTACTGGAAGACTTATAATTTATGAAACTAGCATATTAAAAAGTTTATCACCCAAAGAAATGACTAATAGCGAACAGCATGTGTTACCCCTAAAAAATAAGATTTAAACACATGAAAGAAGCTATCATTCGATTTATATCGGGAGTACTCTATGTCGCAATCATCTTTTTTACATTGTTCACCTCTCGTGAATGGTTTATTGGACTACTCTTTATTCTTGCTACTTTTACATTAAATGAATTTTTACGTATCGTAAGACTAAAAGGTTTTATCGCTTATTTAATACTTGCAATTTCATTTTATTTTATTAGTTATAAAGAAATAAGTTCAATTATCACGCTACTATTATTAGGTTTAACTATTATTGTAAATCTTTTTTTATTCAGAGATGTAGTGATTCTTAATAAACTAAGATTATTTAAAAAGCGGCGTTATTTCTGTATTATTTTTTACATAATAAGTGGGTTTGTATTTTTATCCTTAATACCATCAATAGAGGAAACATTCGAACCTAAAATAATCCTCGGGATTTTTATTCTAGCCTGGACAAACGATACTTTTGCTTATTTGGTTGGAAAACAATTTGGAAAAAGAAAATTAATGGCGAAAATTTCACCTAAAAAAACAATAGAAGGTTTTTTTGGAGGAATAGCTGGTGCTTTAATTGCAAGCTTTTTATTTTTTAATTATTCTTCTTTACATACTCTAATTATTTGGTTAATTTTGGCAATATTAGTTTCGGTTTTAGGAACCACTGGCGACTTAATTCAATCTAAATTTAAACGCCTTGCTGGAGTTAAAGACAGCGGAAAAATAATGCCTGGACACGGTGGTATTTATGATAGATTGGATAGTATTATATTTGCAAGCCCATTTATTTATTTATTTTTAATAATTGTAAAATATGTTTCATAAAGAAGGATTTAAAATAATAACAATTGCTTTTTTAATCTTTGCTATTTTAAGCCTTAGCACAAAGTATTTAGTTGAAAATAATTGGGTTGAAAAGGGAATTTTAATCGTTTTATTTATATTTCTATTTCTTATTCTTCAATTTTTCAGAAACCCAAAACGTAATTTTAAACTAAACAACAAGGAAATTTTATCACCTGTTGATGGAAAAGTGGTAGTAATTGAAGAAGTTTTTGAAAAAGAATATTTTAAAGACAAAAGGTTGCAAGTTTCTGTTTTTATGTCGCCTTTAAATGTTCATATAACTAGATATCCTATTGGCGGAAATGTTATTTTTAGTAAATACCATCCTGGAAAATTTTTAGTTGCTTGGCATCCTAAAAGTAGCACCGAAAATGAGCGTTCTACATT
>CAZIMW010000099.1:0-9950 GCA_964540425.1 uncultured Flavobacterium sp. | reverse complement strand
AATCTCTTGCAATATCCTCTCTAAAATCAGGATGTGCAATTTCAGTTAACGCTTTTACACGTTGCTTGATTGTTTTTCCGTAGAGATTTGCAACACCATATTCAGTAACTACATAATGTATATGTGCTCTGGTAGTTACTACCCCTGCTCCAGGTTTTAAAAAGGGCACAATTCTGTTCACTCCTTTTCCAGTTACAGAAGGTAATGCGATAATTGCTTTTCCGCCTTCACTTAACGAAGCACCACGAATAAAATCCATTTGGCCTCCCACACCGCTATACATTCTTGACCCAATAGAATCGGCACAAACTTGTCCAGTAACATCGATTTCAATCGCAGAATTTATAGCTACCATTCTTGGGTTTTGACGAATCATAGCAACATCGTTTACAAAATCTGCTTCCCGCATTTCAATAAACGGATTGTCATCTACATAATCAAACAATCGTTTAGATCCCATTAAAAAAGTAGCCATCGCTCTTCCGGGGTTAACCCCTTTATAGTTTCCGTTAATAACATCGTTTAAAATTAAATCGATGACTCCATCAGAAAACATTTCGGTATGCAATCCTAGATCTTTATGATTGCCTAAGCGAGATAAAACAGCATTAGGAATATTCCCAATACCCATTTGTAACGTGCTTTTATCTTCAATCAACTCTGCTACATAATCCCCAATTTTCTCTTCGCTTTCGGTTGGTGTTGCAGGAGTGTGGTAATGTAATGGCTCATCTACTTCTACGAAAGTATCAAATTCGGTATAATGAATAATCCCTACTCCGTGAGTTCGGGGCATATTAGGATTTATTTGAGCAATAACATGTTTGGCATTGCTAATTGCTGCCAAAGTTGCTGCCACAGTAACTCCTAAAGAGCAATAACCGTGTCTGTCTGGAGGAGAAACCTGAATTAAAGCCACATCTAATTTAATGATTCCTCGTTTAAAAAAAATAGGCAATTCACTTAAAAACACAGGAGTATAAGATCCATTTCCAGCTTTTAAAGTATGCCTTACATTAGGTCCAATAAAAAAAGAATTTACATGAAAACTATCCTTTAATTTAGGGTCTGAATAAGGAGCATCTCCTTCGGTATGAAGATGACAAACCTCTACATTTCGTAATTCCTCATGCCTTGCAGACATTGCGTTTATAAGTGCTTGAGGCGCTGCTGCTGCTGCTTGAATATACACACGATCGTTAGATTTAATCGAAAGAATTCCCCGAGGCTCTGCCTCGGTGGTCAAAAAGGAAAGTTTGAAAACCTGAGGTTTTCATCAAACTAAAAATAAAATTTTTTCCGCTTGATACCTCTATGGCTCTGCCTCGAGGTAGTTCATTAACTTTTACTGCGTCTTCGGGTGACTTTGATTTGTACATAACTGTGTAGTTAATTTTAGGCAAAGGTACTATAGAAAAAAAGGCTAAAAACAATCAATTGTCATAAAATTGCAATTATAAATTATTTTCTCACAAAGACTAATAATGATTATGGAATAGTTTTTGAAAGTATATAACCGAATTAAATTTACCAGTTATGAAAATATTTATATCACTTTTTTTTTCTTTTTATTACAATATTTAGTTACTCCCAAACTCAAAAAAAATATATGCAATTATCTTTACAATTTGCACCATTTATAACCAATCAAAATAGCAACATTGAAAATTCGACAGATATTGGATATATTGGGATTATAAATTTTGAATTATTTGTTTCAAAAAATATTTCTGTATCAACAGGGTTTTTTACTTCGAGTAATACATTGTTTAAAAATGAAAGTGGGACGATTATTAACTCCTATGGCATTCTTCCATCCGCACAATATTATTTTATAAATAAAAAAAAGTATAATGTTTTTGGCACTTTAGGTTATGGGTTTGGATTTGAAGACTTAACACGTTTGAATATTCAAAATAGTGCAATAACAATTTTCGATATTGGTGTTGGCGGAAATTTTTGGATTACAAATAAACTTTCTATAAAGCTAACTATTCCTTATTTCTATACTAAAAACATTACCATTAATAGAAAATCAGTTGAAGGAGTTACACCATTTTTTGGCATTAATTATAAGATATAAACAAGGTTTTGTTTACATTTATAAAATGTAATTTTAGATATGAAACAATTTAAAGGCTTTATTTTAATACTATTTACCATTTTGTTTTCAAGTTGTGGAGGTTCTAAATCAAACAATGAAAATGTAAAAATCACTATAAACCCTCCTTTTACAATTTCAAAAACATATTCACAAAAATGGGTTGCTGGATTAAAAGGCGGAGGTTCTGGAACGAATTTAATTATTGAATTTTCTTCGGTTTCTGAAGGGATTGATTTTAATAAAATTTACTTTAGAGGAAAGGTTATTGAAGCAACTTCAAAAAAACAAAACCAGATTGTTGGTTATTTCAAAACTGAAATGAATCACGATGTGATTATGGATAGCGAAATTTCAAAAGAAGCAGCAAATACTCCACCACAAAAATTACCTTTTCAGTTAGAAGAAAATGAAGCCGTAATTAGTTATACAGAAAGTGGAAAAATTCACTATTTCAAAATCACGAATATTGAAGAAAAAGAAATGTTAGCTTATCCACAAACAAATCCTAAAATTGAAAATTAATAGTGTTTGACACGCATAAATTCAATACTTTTAAAGCTTAATTATTTACAGCTTTGAGCTCCTTTAAAAAACTTTTTAAACAAACATTTATCTATGGTTTAGCCACGGTTTTGCCGAGAGCTTTAGCCATTTTTTTAGTGCCGCTTTATGTGTTGGTTTTAGGAAAAGAACAATTTGGGATGTACGCTTCCTTAATGGCTTTTTTAATTTTAGGAAATGTTTTGCTTTCCTATGGAATGGAAACTACATTTTTTAGATTTATCAATAAAGATGGGTTTCAGAAAGAAAAAGTACAATCTACCGCATTAACTTCGGTAACAATTACGACGCTTTTATTTTTAGTAATCACCCTATTTGCCAACCAACAAATTGCCGAATTTTTAAATTTTAAAACAGAATTTATCACCTACGGGTTGCTTATTTTAGGACTAGATGCTTTAGCAGTTATCCCATTTGTTTGGCTCAGAGCCAACGAAAAACCAATGCGATATGCAATTATTAAAATTGTAAATGTCTGTATCAATCTTGGTTTTAATCTTTTTTTCTTTTTGGTTTTGCCTCTTTGGGCAAAAAAAGACTCTTCCTCTATTTGGGCAACAATCAACTTGGAAGAAGGAAAAGTAGTTTATGTGTTTATTTCGAATTTAATTGCAAGCGGAATTACCTTTTTAATTTTAGTTCCGCTCTATCTGAAAATTAAATTTTCTTTCGATCGTGTTATCTGGAAAAGTATGATTCGGTATGCAATTCCGGTATTGATTGCAGGAATTGCATTTTCAATAAATGAAGCCTTCGATAAAATTTTATTACGTTATTTGTTGCCTTCAGATATTGCAGATGCTGAACTCGGAATGTACGCCGCCTGTTACAAGCTTGGCGTATTTATGACCTTGTTTGCAACTGCTTTCAGGTTAGGAATTGAACCTTTTTTCTTTAATCATTCCAAAGCAGATAACGCCAAAGAAACCTATGCCACAATCACTAAATATTTTACTATTTTGGGAAGTTTAATTTTACTTTTTGTTGTGGTTTATTTAGATATATTTAAACGGTTACTAATTCCAGATTCCAGCTTTTGGGATGCTTTAGTTATTGTTCCAATTATTTTACTCGCAAATTTATGTTTGGGTATTTATCATAATCTATCCGTTTGGTATAAAGTAACCGATTGCACAAAATATGGCGCTTATATATCGGTTTTTGGTGCTATAATCACCTTGGTTTTAAATTTCACTTTAATACCAATTATCAGTTATAAGGGTTCTGCTATTGCCACATTAGCGGCTTATGGGAGTATGATGATTATTTCGTATTTCCTCGGAAGAAAATATTACAAAGTACCATATGACCTTAAAAAAATAGGATTTTATTTATTGTTATCCGTTGGATTTTCGGTACTTTCATTTTATGTTTTAGAAAGTAATTTATGGACAGGAACAGCGTTATTATTAGTGTTTGTTTCCATTATGTTTTTTACAGAACGAAATGAAATTAAAAGAATAATGCATAGGGACAGGTCGTGACCTGTCCCATATAAAAATAATTAGGATTTGTTATGAACGGTCGTGACCTGTCCCATATAAAAATAATTATAATAATTACGATTTGTTGTGAACGGTTGCGACCGTTCCTTTCATAATGAGAGAAAGGAAATTAAATAGAAAGACAGGATATGATTATAGTGAGAACGGAACCTATTTTGTAACCTCCTGTATTCATAATAGAATGCATCTTTTTGGAAAGATTGAAAACGAAAAAATGGAATTAAATGAATTCGGAAAAATTGCACAAAAGCAATGGGTATGGTTGGCAAACCAATATTCGTATGTTGTTTTACATAATTTTGTGGTCATGCCAAATCATATTCATGGATTAATTGAAATTGACGATAATCGAATTCGTACGGACGAGTCGCAACCCGTCCAAAAAATAAAACCATTATCACAATTAATGGGCGCATATAAAACAACAGTATCCAAACAAATTCATTTATTGGGGAATACTCAATTTAAATGGCAGCGATCATTTCATGACAGAATTGTGAGAAATAATAATGAATTTGATAGAATACATAATTACATAACCAACAACCCAAAAAAATGGGATAACGACAATTTAAAATAATAATAGTACGGACAGGTTGCGACCTGTCCCAACAACAAACGCGAGACCTGTTTCAAGAACAAACGCAACCTATCCCAACAGCAATAAAAATGAAAATAAAAATAATCAACAAATCAAACCACCAATTACCATCCTACGAAACCAACGCTTCGGCAGGAATGGATTTACGTGCAAATTTAGATTCACCAATTTTATTAAAACCATTAGAAAGAACCATCATAAAAACAGGACTGTTTATAGAATTACCTATTGGAATTGAAGCACAAGTACGTCCAAGAAGCGGATTAGCAGCCAAAAAAGGAATCACCGTTTTAAACGCACCTGGAACAATCGATGCGGATTATCGTGGGGAAATTGGCGTAATTTTAGTGAACCTTTCCAACGAAGATTTTACCATTGAAAACGGAGAACGTATCGCGCAATTGGTCATTGCAAAACACGAACGTACAGATTGGGATGAAGTTGAGGTATTATCAGAAACCGAAAGAGGTGAAGGCGGATTTGGGAGTACAGGCGTTAAGTAGAATACCCGCGAAGGCGGGTATCTCATAAAATGAAAACAATTTTTAATTCTGTTTACTCAGCGGAGTTTATATTGAAGTGAAATAAAAGAATAAAGAAGTCATTCCACGCTAGTTGCGGTATCGTATAAATAAAAATAGAAGTTAATTTAATAAGATCCCTGCCTTCGCAGGGAATAGCAAACATGAAAATAATAGTACCAATGGCAGGTCGTGGTTCACGATTACGCCCACACAGTTTAACAGTTCCAAAACCTTTAATTCCAGTTGCTGGAAAACCAATCGTTCATCGTTTAGTAGCCGATATTGCAGGATTACTCAACGAGCCTATTGAAGAAATTGCCTTTATATTAGGTGATCCCGCTTGGTTTGGTGATGAGGTGGTAGAAAGTTTAAAAAACTTAGCCAACAGTTTAGGAGCCAAGGCCAGTATTTACAGACAGCTAATTCCATTAGGGACTGGTCACGCCATTATGTGTGCGGAACCATCACTTTCAGGTCCTGCGGTAATTGCTTATGCAGATACTTTAATTAGAGCCGATTTCGATTTAGATAAAGAAGCAGACAGCGTTATTTGGACTAAAAGAGTGAATAATCCAGAAGCATACGGAGTTGTAAATCTGAACGAAAAAGAAGAAATTACCGAGCTAGTTGAAAAACCAACAGAATTTGTAAGCAATCAAGCAGTTATCGGGATTTATTATTTTAAAGACGTTTCAGTACTTAAAAAAGAATTACAATATGTTATTGATAACAATATCATTAATGGAGGAGAATATCAAATTAACGATGGCATCAAACGAATGATGGCTAACGGAAAAATATTTAAAACTGGAACCGTAGATGAGTGGATGGACTGCGGAAACAAAGAGGTTACTATTGAAACCAATTGCAGAATGTTAGGCTTTTTAGCGGAAAGTAATGAGCCTTTAATTTCAGAAAATATCACATTGGAAAATTCAGAAATTATAGAACCATGTTTTATTGGGGAAGGTGTAGTTTTAAAAAATAGCAAGATAGGTCCATTTGCATCGGTTGGTGCAAACACTGTTATTGAAGACAGTAATGTTAAAAATAGTATAATCCAAACCAACACATTAATAAAAAATGCTACTTTGGTCAACGCTATGATAGGCAATCACGTTATATTCGATGGTGAATTTACCAATGTGAGTATTGGAGATTATTCGACTTTGAAGTAACAGTATTGGTCACCCTGAACGTGGTCATTGAGCGTAGTCGAAGTGTAGTTTAAGAGAGGGATGTACTAGAAATAAACTAAATGAATATTATAAAAACACTTTTCATTTTAATAATAGGAATACTCCAATTCCCAAGCTCAACTTACGCTCAAAAATTAGGAGACACACCTATCGATGACCTAGGAAAAGTAAGCGATAAATTTCAAGAATACTTTTTTGAAGCTTTAAAACAAAAAGGAATCGAAAATTACGAATTGGCAATTGAAGCATTAAGAAAAGCAGAAAAAGCTGCTGGAAAAAATGAAGAAAACAAAGCGGTAGTTTATTTTGAAATGGGTAAAAACCTTTCAAAATTAAAACGCTATGAGGACGCTGAAATAAATTACAAAAAAGTGTTAGCCTGGGATTCTGAAAAAATTGAGGTAATGGAAGCGATGTACGATTTGTACTATGAATCTAGAAATTACGATGCTGCCATTACTTTGGTTAAAAAATTAATCACCTTCGATTCAGATTATAAAGAAGACCTCGCTAATTTATACAATCGCACTAAACAATACGATAAAGCGTTAACTCTTTTGGATGAATTAGACCAAGAATGGGGAGAAAGTAACTACCGAAATGCTTTACGAAATCAAATTTATCGAGTTACCGGGAATACTTCAGAAGCCATTAATAAACTGGAAGAAAAGATTGATAAAAACCCAAAAAGCGAACAAGAATATCTTAATCTTATCTTTTTATATAGCGATGAAGGAAATTCAAAAAAAGCCTTTGAAACTGCTAAAGAATTATTGAAACAAAAGCCTAATTCTAAATTAGTTCATTTGGCATTGTACAAATATTTTTTAGAAGAAGACAATATTAAAGATGCTGTAAACTCAATGAATATTATTTTTTCTTCCGAAGAAATTGAAAAAGAAAGTAAAATAAAAGTATTGGAAGATTTTTTAAATTCAACTAAGAAAAACCCTTCATTTAAGGCTGAAATTAAATCGGTTATTCCTTCAGCTTTGTCCGATGACGATGGTCATAGCTATATGTTATTAGGAGATTATCACATTTCAGAAGGAAATAAAGAAGAAGCATTGCAATATTATTTAAACGGAATTGAAAAAGATCCAGATAATTATGGTTTATTAAAAAATACGATATTGCTTCAAATTGAAGTAGAACAATATCAGCAAGCATCAAAATTAAGTGTTCAAGGAATTGAAATATTTCCAGCACAAACACTGTTATATTTAACAAAAGGAGTGGCTAATAACCATCTTAACAATGCAGATATTGCTATCGAAACACTAGAAGAAGGGTTGGATTATTTATTTGATAATTTAAAAATGGAATACGATTTTTACCAGCAATTATCAATTGCCTATCAATTAAAAGGGAACAATAAAAAAGTAAAAATTTATAATAAAAAAGCTTTAGAAGTTTCAATATCCAATCAAAAAACAGACAATTAATATGAAATTTAAGTTTTTTCTATATGTTTCGGTTTTGTTATTTTTAATTTCTTGTGGAGGAGGAAAAACAGTAATTGGTTCCGAAAAAGCAAATCATTCCTTATCAACAAAAGAGATTATTAAAACACATAATTCGGCACTTCCAGAATTTAATACCATTGCTGCAAGAATGCACGTTATCTATGAAAATGGCGATGATATGCAAAGCCTCACCGTAAGTATGCGAATGGAAAAAGATAAAAAAATCTGGATAAAAGCTTCTCTTATAGGAATTACCTTAGCAAAATTATACATCACACCAGAATCGGTAAGTTTTTACGAAACTATTTCAAATACTTATTTTGATGGCGATTTTTCCTTACTAAGCAATTGGTTGGGAACCGATATAGATTTCCAGAAAGCACAAGCCATATTGTTAGGTCAATCAATTTTTGATTTAGATAATAAATACAAAACCGAGATTATTGTAAATAAATATAAATTACAACCCAAGAACCAATCACAAAATTTTATCCATTCATTATTAATAAATCCAGATAATTTTAAGATTGATTATGAAACGTTATCGCAACCTGCAGACAATAGAATGTTTACTATAAGTTACGGTCCTTATAATAAATTAAAAGGAGGTTTTTACCCTTCAGAAATAAAAATAAAAGCAACTCAAAAAGGGGAAGAAACCAAAATTGAGGTGAATTATAAAAAGATAGATTATAATGTTTCTATCCGCTTTCCGTTTAATATTCCGAACGGTTATAAAGAAATTGAACTTGATTAAATGAATACACTCCGAACATACCTACTTTTATTTTTCTCAATTTTTTTACTAAATTCTGTAGAAGCACAAGTTGATAAACAACAAAAGTTAGAAGAAAAAAGACAGGCAATTTTAAATGAAATAAAGCAAATAAACAGACTTTTATTTAAAGCTCAAAAGAAAGAAAAATCGGTATTAACCCAAGTTGAAAACTTGAATAGTAAAATAACTGCTCGCCAAAATTTAATTAGAGTTACCAACCAACAGGCCAATTATTTATCACGCGAAATCAATAATAACTTAGCAAAAATGGAGCATTTGCGAGGTGAATTAAAGGAGATAAAAGAAGATTATGCTAATATGATTGTAAAGTCATATAAAAGCAAATCACAACAAAATAGAATTATGTTTTTACTTTCTTCGGAAAGTTTTTTACAAGGATATAAGCGATTACAGTATATGAAGCAATATGCTAAACATCGAAAATTACAAGGAGAAAGTATTAAAGAAAAAACCATTGCTTTACAAGAACTAAATAAAGGACTCATAGATGATAAAAAGAAAAAGCAAAGCTTAATTGAAGATAACAAAATTGCAAAAACAAAGCTATCGAAAGAGTTACAAACACAAAATGATTTAGTAGCAACATTAAAAAAAGACGAAGGAAAATATGCAAATCAGATAAATAAAAAACAAAAGGAAGCTGCTAAAATTGATAAAGAAATTGATAAGTTAATTCGAGAAGCGATAGCGGAAGCTAATAGGGTAAATGCAAAAAAGACAGGAACTAAAGTTACTTCTTCAGAAACATTTACTTTGTCACCTGAAGCAAAATTACTAGCAGCAGATTTTACTAAAAACAAAGGGAAATTACCTTGGCCAGTAAAGAATGGAGTGGTAGTAAAACGATTTGGAAATACACGTCATCCACAATTACCCAATGTGACAACCTATTGTAGTGGTGTTGAAATTGCTACTGAAAGTAAGGCCAAAGTAAGAGCCGTTTTTAACGGAGTAGTGTTGAATATCCAGAAAATAAAAGGAGCAAATAATGCTATTTTTATATCACACGGTAATTACATAACCGTATATCAAAACATTAAAGATGTATTGGTGAAAAAAGGTTACAAGGTAACTACCAAACAAGAGTTGGGGACTGTTTACACGAGATCTAATTCAGGGAAAACAATTTTAAAGTTATTAATTTACCAAAATGAAAAAAAAATGAATCCAGCTAGTTGGATTTTTAAGATG
>CAZIMW010000098.1:0-9995 GCA_964540425.1 uncultured Flavobacterium sp. | reverse complement strand
TATATCCGTAATTACTCATAACCTGTAATATTTGCAATAACAAGCCTATCAAAAATTTGTTCACCAAAATACCTACGGTTAAGTTTATAGACAAACTCATTGAGGTATAGTTGTAAATATTTTCTCTTTATTTTATGGTAATTACCTGTAAAATTTCTCTTTGCACTACTAATTGCTATATGCACCCATTTTAGTGTTTCTTTAGTTGTTTGTTCATTCGATTTTTCGGTCATATGTATCTCCACATAATCAGCTATATTAACATATGAGGTGCTTTTATCAGTAAAAACAATTGTTTGTTCGTTGTAAATAGCGTTTTTAAAAGTATAATCTGTTCCTTCTGCCTGATGACCCTCTAAAACTTTAGCTTTAAAATAACGACATTGTCTATCTACTTTACCAGTATCTATATCTTCAAGAACAGTGCTTACTGCCATAATCATCACATTAGATTTTGTCTTACTGCCACGTCCAGATTTCTGAGTTTTATGCTGGTGTTTTGAGGCTTCTATCGTAAAATAACCTTCATCCATTTCTATCATACCTTCTAAAGTATAACGGTCATCCCGATGTCCCATTGCTTTTCTTAATTTATGAACCATTGCCCAAACTGGTTCATAACGTTTTAACCCTAATTGACGTTGTATCTCTTTAGAGGAAAATCCTTTCTTTGTCGCTGTTAATAAGAACACCTGTTGTGCATTTTAAATAATGCTTATTTTAATGTTGTTAATATTTCTGTCAAAAATAAACTTGTTAATGTATTGAACTACTGTTAACGCTGTAATTTTTGATAGTATTCTAGTTTTAAAACCTTGAAAAGATTTAGCGTAATTGCGTCTTATCATGAACTGGTCACAAAGTTGCGAAAACATAGGCTGGGTTAACTCTAAAAAGGTATCATTAAACTCAAGTGTTTGCAAAAGGCATAAAGTTTTAGTGCTTTCTTAAAAAGATGTCTAAATGTTGTCTAAAAATGAAAATAAAAAACCTCAATCTATTCATAATTAAATAGTTGAGATTTTTATTAGTACTCAAGGTGGGAATCGCCAACGCCTATTTCATTACATTTCATAAAACACAAAACAAGATCAAAACCCTTTAAACAAAGGAAAGTTAATTTAAATTGATAGAATGAAATTGTATGTTGTTTCAAAAAGATGGGGAAGATATGGGGAAAGTCTTAATTAAAAAAGTACCTTTGTATTGTTCAAAAGTTCAAAAGTATGGCAACAATACGACCAATATTAAAAGGCAGAGGGGAAACTGCAACAATTTATATTCGTTTTAGAAACGGTAGTAAACACGATTATACATTAAAAACCGACTTTACAGTTAATTCTAAAGACTGGAAAAAAAATACAAATAGACCTAAATTAACTACGGCAGAAACTAAATTATTAAAAAGTGATTTAGATAACCTTTGTTCAGAAATTCAGAAAAAATTAAATGAGATTGGTTTGGTAGGTTTAGAACCTTCCAAATTGTGGTTAGACAACATTTACAACAGTTTTATTAACAAGGAAAGTAAAGAGCAGAATGCAGAAATTAGTTATTGGCTAAATTTTATTGCTGAAAACCCCCACTTGTTTGAAAACAGTATTGGCGAAAAAGGACTTAGTGAAAATAGAGTTAAACAGTACAGGACACTTTTAAACATCTTTAATCTTTATCAAGGAAAGCACAAGTATAAAGTTGTTGAGGTTGACCAACCTTTCTATGATGCTTTTTTTAGTTGGTTAAGAGTAGAGCGAGAATATGCTCATAGTACTGCAAAAAAATATGCAGATGATATTGTAGCGACAGGAAATCACGCTCGGAGATTTAAAATACCTGTTTCAAATGAAATATCTTTTATTAAACGACCAAAAGATAGAAAAACAACACCTTTAGTTATTGAAGAAGATGAAATACAACGAGTTATTGATGTGCGTTTATCAAAACCATATTTAGAAAACGCTCGGAAATGGTTTTTGTTGGGATTACAGTTAGCCCAAAGAGTTAGTGATTTATTACCAATAACAACAAACAATATAAAATTTGTAACTAATTTAGATAGTGAACTTATTAAATGCTTGGTGTTTAATCAGAAAAAATCACAAGGAACGAAAGAAATTATCATCCCTTTTGATGAGGAATTAGAAAAAGTTTTAAAAAACGGTTTCCCTATTAAAATAAGTTCTCAACGGTTTAATGAATATATTAAGGAAGTATGTAAACTTGCAGGAATAAACAGTTTAACAAGTGGAGAGATTACAACAACAGTTGTAGTTAAAGGAGAGAAGGTAAACCGCAAAAAAACAGGAACATTTCCTAAATATCAATTTATCACATCGCATACTTTAAGAAAAACAGCAACAACACATTATTATCAAGTTGTTGGCGCAAAAGTAAAAGATATTACAGGACACGCAAAAGAGGAAACTGTAAATCTTTATGTAAATGAAGAAAGAAGCAGGAAGTTATCACAAGTACAAGAAATGCGTAGACAATATCAGTTAATTAAAGAACAAAAAAAATCATTGATAGAGCAACAGAATAAAACAAAAGTAATACAACTATCGGCAGTAAATTAAATATCAAATTATGAGTACAGAAACACTAAAAATATCATTGGCACAAAAGATACTATCCATATCAAACAACGACCTTTTAAAAAAGGTTAAAACGCTAATTGAAAAAGAAAATATTGTTGGTTATAGTGCTAACGGAGTGCCTATTTATGAAAGTGAATATATCAAAGAAATGGACAAAAGCATTGAAGCAATCCAAAACGGAACAGCCACTTTACACGCAACACAAGACGTAAGAAAAAACATACTCGATGCGAATAATTTGGGATAGTAAGGCAAATAACGACCTAAACGATAATATCAAGCACATTGCTAAAAATAGTCCTCAAAATGCTTTAATGGTGTTAGATACACTTTTGGCGTTGCCAAACTCATTAACTACATTTCCTTTTTCTTATCCAATAGAGCCTTTTTATAATAAGGAGAACGTTCGTTTTATAACCAAGTGGAGTTTTAAAATGGTGTACTATGTTACTGATGATGCTATCTACATTATGCGAGTGTTTAATACGAATATGCGACCAGATAGAATTTTGGAAACTGAATAATTTATGGATGAAAACCTATATTTTCATAAAGCAGTTATTGAAAAACACGAAGTAGATAAAATACTAACACCTGTAAATTTAGGAAATGGCGAGTTGGTTAATGTTGGCTTGTCAGATTTGCGTAAGGAATTAGATTTGTGTTATCAAAATATTGAAAAAAGCACTCTAAAAGAAAAATTATTAGGCTATTTAGAAGATTACACACTTGACTTGATAGCAGAAAATATTCCACAGAAAAAAGATACCCTAAAATTCATAAAGGGAAAAAGAAAAAAACTAACAAAACAGCATCCAAATTTAGATTATGATAATGAAGAAGATGAGGTTGTTATTGAAAAAATAAATGCTCTAACTTGGAAACTCGAACAAGAAAAATATATCTTCCATTATCTAAAAGAACAAAAAATATTTCTTCGTGATTGGGTAACCCAAAAATGGGTAGAATATAAAAATACTGAAAAAGAGAAAATGCAACTCAATGTAAAAATGAAAAGTGTTTTGAGTAAGGCTTCATTTCAGAAAAAAAATAAAACCATCACTAAGCCTTTGCCTTTTTATTGTCAAGTAGGTGCATTATTTGCACAAGGTTTTATCTCAAAAAAGAAATTTGAATGCGTTTATAATGACGGAAATGTAAATAAGATTTTTGAAGATATTAGTAAACTTTCAAAGTATATACAAGAAAATATACTTAAAACAGAAAATGTTATAAGACCTTACATAAATGACACTTTAAGTGAGGGAGATGAACGGAAAGCAAAAGACTTTTATAAATCAAAAGGAATGATGAAAAACATTATTAAATATTGTAAAACTAAAAACATCAATATTACTTCTGAATTTCAATCTATACACGACAATTTAATAAAATAGAACTAAAACTGAACCGTTCATTGTTTTAGTTCAGAGCAAATAAAGGGAATTTTGGATATAATTCAAAACCCAATATTATGTCAAATTCTATTACTCAACTCCACAATTTAGAGCCGAATCAAATTCTTTATCCTATTGAAGAACTTAAAAAATCAATAGAAGATTTAAAATTACATTTCCAACCAAAAATCCCTATTCAATTTGTAACTCGCCGACACGTAGCAGACGAAATGCTACATTGCGACCTCTCAACAGTTCACAATCTTACCAAGAAAGGCATATTGACAAAATACGGCATTGGTGGGCGTGTACTATACAAACGAGCCGAGGTTGAAGAAGCAATTATACAACTCAATAATTGTAGGTAATTCTCTAAATAAACATTCCGAAATTTAATCATCATCCATAAAAAAAGAGGGGTGTTCAATCCCTCTTTTAATCTGTTCAAATGTTAGGTAAACGTGGCAACGCATTACCTACTTCAAATATACGCTATTATATCAACCGACTACATAAAGTTAGAAATATTAAATGCAGATATACCTTATTTGCTTAATAATGGTGCGTTAGATTTTAAAACCACAATTTCTACTGAAACAGGCGAAATATCGAATAAAAAAGTAGCAGAATATCATTTTTGTAAAATTACAATTTATGATAGTGGTTATGTTCAATTTAGCGGAAGTATTCATAAGTTTTGGAACTCTTTAAATGGAATAAAAGCACCTAATGGAACTCCTAAATTTCACAAAGGATTTAATGGTAATCAATTTACATTAAGTGATTTTATAAAAGCAAAAATATACCTGTCAGAGTTGTTTAATGTATGTGCTACGGATTTAGAAATAGTTAATATTGAATTTGGCTATAATTTACACGTAAGTTTCAATCCTTTACTATTTATTAAAGGGTTGTTATACTATAAAGGAAAAATGTTTGAATTTAGGTATAATAGAAATTATGCACAAGTTGAATTTCAAAGATACATTCTGAAAATATATAATAAAAGCAATCAGTATGGTATGCCTGAAAATATTTTAAGGGTAGAGATTAAAATTAGAAAAACAGAACATTTAAAAGGCAAAGGGATTAAAACGTTAGAAGATATTAATCTCATAACATTACAAAGAGTTACAGAGTTGTTTTTAAAACACTTTAAAGGTATATCTTATTACGATTATACAATTAACAAAAAAGGTCTTAAAAAGAAAGATTTAGAAAGGTTAAATAATTATTCAAATCCTCGCTATTGGATTATTGATTTAGATAAGGAAAAAAGAAAAAGACCAAAAGGATATTTGAAAAATTATATCATAAAATATTCTACTAATTTACATCAAAATATTATTATTCAAATTACTCAAAAATGTACCCTAATTAACACTTCATATATAATGTTAAACAAGGAGCATAAAGTATATAAAAAATGTCTTGTAACTGGCGTTGATATTTCTAATCAAGATAAAGATAGTTTTCTACTTGCAATTACAGGATTAAATCATTTGCATAGAATTGATAAATCAAAATTCGATGAAGTAAGAAATAAATACTTATCTCAAAAATGGGTTGATGCTAATTTAGAAACGCAAATATTTGAAATATACCACAACATCAGAAACGCCCTTAGTAACCAACGAATAAAACAAAAAAGACTTTATCCTGCACATCAAAATAGGCTATTCAGGATTAATATCTAAAAAAAACCTTGACTATTTTTGTTGTAAACTATTGAAATTCTATAAGTTAAGTGATTATTAACAAAAATGATGCGTTTATTTTATTTGTTCACAAGCAATAAACAGGAAAAAACATCAAATTTTTACTTGCTGTTGCTTTTATGGTAATATCAAAATTCTCTTATGTTTAAAGGGTTTACGTGGTGTTTTGCAACTAATTCGACACTGATTTATGTCTATCAAATGTATACACTTTATAGACACAATAGGTTTTTAGTTGAGGTAATTATATGCCGAATGGTCTAATCTTTGGAGAAGACAAAAAGTAATTAACTAAAAAACAGTAAAAAAATAGTTGTCTCAAATCATCTTCAAGCATCTGTCTATATTGGTGTTTTGCGTATCTTCAATAAAAATAATAGTGTACATTTATTTACTGATACAGAATAAACACTATTATTCATTCCTTTTTTAGTTAATTGAACATTTGGACTATTTTTAACAAACCTTTATTCTTAAAGGGATTATGGTGTTTTTATGCACCGTTTCATTGCTTGAATGGTTGTTAATATGTACACATAATTAGACACGTTCTACTTTTCTAATTTAGATAAATAGGGGCTATGGTCTAACCTTTGGAAGACACAAAAACTCAAAAATATTTAATCCACACGCTGAAAACGGCACGGGTGTGGGCTAAATTATTCCGTTTTCCCCTTTAAATTCTCCATACAAAATGCTACTACTAAGGAACGGTACAGAAAAGAAAATAATTTTTAGTTAAAACTCGGAGTACATCCTAAATTCCCACTATGCGGTTCGATATGTTTCCAGAATGCTTTACCTGCGCTATCATAATGATCCATTGAGTAGTTCAATTTAGTCGTAGAATTTACTTGATATATATATTCATTACAAGAGTATGAATATTCTTTTTTAAAGCAGACAATCGCAAAATAATGGGTTTTATAGTCAACGCTAACATTGTAAAATGTTACTTTAGAAATTGCTTCACTATCATAACTCGTGTAAGTTATCCCGTAGTCTTTTGATTTAACATAGTCCATTATTTCTTCACAAGATTGTGAATTAACGCTCGTGCTTCCTATTATAATTAGTAAAAAAAATAAATATTTTTTCATTTCGTTAACTTTAATTTTTTTATTCGTGTTTCCATAATTGGTTTTCATTCCAAAATCTTTTTGCTTCCATATACCCATCTTCATAAGATTTGCGTATCCAATACGCTGACTTATTTTTGTCTATCTCAACTCCTTCTCCTCCAAAATATAACTGACCAATGACGTATTGCGCTTCTGAATTTCCTTGTTTTGCACTTTCAGTATACCAATAAATTCCTTGTTTTATGCTTTTTAATGTCCCTTGACCTGTATAATACATATAACCTAATCTCTCTTGGCATTCATTTTTGCCTTTGATTGCACATTTGTTAAACCAATAAAATGACTGTTCTTGATTTTTGGTAATTCCTACCCCAAAAGAATAAATAGAGGCTAAATTATATTGAGCCTCAACAAAATCTTTTGTAGCACTTGTTTTATACCATTTAAAAGCCTGTTTCTTGTCTTCTTGGACACCATCTCCCATTTCGTATTTCTGTGCTAATGTATATTCTATTATACTATTTAGAAAATTGCTTTGTTCTACATCTTCAATAAATTTATTTGATGTTTCATTCCAGTTGTTCGCAAGATTTTTTAAAATCTTAAATCCTTTTTTTTTATTAACTTCTGTGCCTATACCTTTATAATACAGATTAACCAAATTAAATAAAGCAACTGGATAACCTTGTTCTGAACTTTTTGAGTACCAATAATATGCTTTTTTAAAATTATTTATTGTATCAGTTTGTTTTTCAAAATGCCGTGCTAATTCAAATTGTTTTTTAGCATTTCCTTGCTCTGCTAATTCTTTTAAATGTATAAAATCAAGTTCTTCATCGGTTTTTACTTTTTTATTATTGTCATTGAAAAAACGCACATCTTTATAATCAATCGTAAGTACATCTACCATTTCATCATTAACATAATTTAAAATTTTAATGCTATAAACGGTATCATTAATTCCGACTTTCCACAACACTTCTTTTTCTTCATTTATTTTTGGTTTGCCATATTTTAACTCTATTTCATTTTTTAAGTCTATAAATTCCTGTTTTAAGTTGTCTCCTATTTTGAAAGCGTAAACAAAAAATAAATTTCCGTATTCATCAAACACTCCGTATTCGTCACTAAAATTATACTTGTTTAAAAAATGACTATTATTAGTTAGATATTTCAACTCTATTTTATATGCCCCTTTTGAAAATAATGGTTGTTCTATAATGCTTTTTTTAAAACCATATTCGTTATAGTTTTTATTAAAATTGACGTTAAAAAAAATCGAATTAGTTTCAATTTCTTTTTTTTCAGGACTATTACTAATAATTAATCTACTTCCGTCCATCTCTATTTTACCTAATTTAGAAATAGCACTTTGCCCTAACAAGAGAGGTGCGTTTAATTGATGTACAATCCCTGCTTCAACATCTTTTAATATAATTCCACCAACATTAATTTCTCGAATAATAATTTTTGTACCCTCTTGTACTTCTCCGTTGGCAATTTTATATTTTACAGATTCTTTTAAATCTTCTTCTTTTAAAGCTCCGTGTTTAAGTAAAAACATTGCTTCTGTTAATGAAATTGACACATTTGATGCTCCTGTGTCAAAAATAAATTTCATGGGAATATCATTGATTTTACAAGGCACATAATAAACACCATTGTTATATTCCATTTCTATCACTTTTTGTGAGAATGAACTTATTGTTGAGAAAATGAAAACTGTTAGTATTAGAATAATGTTTTTCATAATACTATTAGTTTTTATCAATTTTTATTCTGTAATCTACCGCTCTTTCCCCTCTATCTACTTTACTTAATTTGTTGTCTATGAAATAGAAATATCTATGAGCCTTACCACTTCCGTCGCTGTCATACCAATTCCCTCGATATACCCTGTAAATAATAACATCTTCTCGCATTGCAACGACTTCTTTTTTCTTGACAACTTTATTAAATTCAGCGATTGGCATCCCAATATATACGTTGTTCATAATTCGACTTACTTGTTTTTTTCCTGATGCACAACTAACTGCAAATAACATAACTACTGATAATATAATAATTCTTTTCATTTTTCTATTTTTTAGTGAGAACACAAATATATAATAATTTACAGGCCGATATGTCTTTGGTGTCAGTTATTATTTAAAGGACATTTCGGTCATTATGAATGATGACAAAAACAAAATAGTTCTTTTAGAATTAGCCAATAGAATAAAGACTTTAAGACAAGAAAGAAAACTTACACAAGCAATGTGTTATGACGATACAGGTATTAATTTCGGAAGGATAGAACGAGGAGTTCGAGATATTAGTTTTACAACACTTATAAAAATATGTAAGTATTTTAAGATTCCTTTAAAAGATTTTATTGAGGGTTTGTTTGATGAATTGGATTGACTTCTTGTCAAAAATTAATCATAATCAGTTTCTTAGACTTACACCAAATTAGGTGCTATTATCTCACTTGCTTTCCATTTCATTTTTTATTGTATTTAGCCTTTTCTTAATGTGTTTTGCTTGTAGGTAAGAGGTGCTAAACCAAAAAAGCATAAAGCCAAATAATAGAAATAAAATTCCAAAAAATGCAATTATTACCCTATCAGTCTTTGGTAATTCTTTATATGAATCTATATACGATGAAATCATTAAAAATTATTAGCAAGAAATTTAAATTAAACTTATATTCAAATGGAAAGACGGTTCATTTGTTAACAAACAAATCTCTTTCACCGTTTTTATTTTCTATACTGTGCCGCTCCAAAGTAGCATTAATTTTAAACTATGTTATAAGAAAACGGTCGTTAACTACAAAAGATTATGAAAAAGTTAGTAGCGAAAACTAAATAAAATAGGGAGATAAAATATGATAAAACAATATTTTAGAAAAATATATTCAAAGGCAGTAGATAAAAAATTAATTGAACGAGATGATGAGTTGAAATTTTTAGCAGGTAAACAACTTTCATTTTTGCAAAAAAATATTAAACCAAAAACTTTATTAGATATCGAATTCAAAGTTTTTTCGCAGTGGGGTGAAGATGGAATAATAGAATATTTGGCAAATATTTTACCAATAACAAACAAGTTTTTTATTGAATTTGGCGTTGAAAATTTTAATGAATCTAATACTAGATTTTTAATGATGAATAGAAACTGGAGTGGGATAATTATAGATGGTTCATCTAATAATATGAA
>CAZIMW010000097.1:0-10175 GCA_964540425.1 uncultured Flavobacterium sp. | reverse complement strand
TCACGTACGGTTCTGTGAGAGGCTTAGGGTGAAATTCCCTTTGCCTACTTGACGACACACCGTTGATAAAGCAACTCACAATACAGGTAAAATACGCTTTCCAATCACATTGATAATTAAACCTGAGATAAAAAATAGAGGAATTTTTCAAAAAACTCATCACTCTACACTTCCTAACTCATCAATCAAAAAATTGGCATAACAATTGTCATAATACATTCGAAGAACATAGCGTTTACTATGATATTCGTTGTTTTTCAGAAGAATAAAAATAAATCTAAAAAAGAAAAGCATAAAGTTGTCATTTTCTAATACAAAATGAGTGACATTATGTCCTAAATATATATATGTCTAGATCTAAATTAACCTCGCTCGACAGTTTGTCATTTCAAGAATTAAATGAAGAAGCAGACTTAATCCCACTAATGACTCCCGAAGATGAGGAAGCAATGAACAAAGAAGAATTGCCCGAAATACTTCCAATTTTACCTTTACGAAACACCGTTTTATTCCCAGGAGTGGTGATTCCTATTACGGCAGGACGTGATAAATCTATCAAATTATTAAACGAAACCAATAAGGGTAATAAAACCATTGGTGTCGTTTCTCAAATTGATGAAGCGGTAGAAGATCCTGAATTAAAGGACATCAATCCAATTGGTACAGTGGCAAAAATCCTTCGAGTTTTAAAAATGCCCGACGGAAATATTACCGTAATCCTTCAAGGTCAAAAACGTTTTGAGGTTTCTGAAATTCTAACTACGGAGCCTTATATGACGGCAACGATTAAAGAAGTTCCAGAAGCTAGACCTGCCAAGGAAAACGAAGAGTTTAAGGCAATTATCGATTCTATAAAAGAAAAGGCTTTAGAAATTATAAAGAGCAGTCCAAACATCCCTTCGGAAGCAGCTTTTGCTATTAAAAATATTGAAAGCAGTTCGTTTTTAATCAACTTTGTATCTTCTAATTTAAATGTTCCTGTGGAAGATAAACAGAAACTTTTAGAGATAAACGATTTAAAAGAACGCGCAATGGAAACCTTGCGTTATATGGATGTTGAACTGAAAAAACTTTCACTAAAAATTGATATTCAGTCGAAAGTTGAAAGTGATATAAGTCAGCAGCAACGCGAATATTTTCTTCATCAGCAAATGAAGACGATTCAAGAAGAATTGGGAGGAAATACTACCGAAGAAGAAATAGAAGAAATGCGAGTACGTTCCAAAAAGAAAATTTGGAATAAAGAAGCTTCTGAATATTTTGAAAAAGAGCTTTCAAAATTGCAACGTATGAATCCGCAAATGGCAGAATACGGAATACAGCGTAACTATTTAGAATTGTATTTAGATTTGCCTTGGGATGAATATAGCAAGGATAAATTCGATTTAAAACGAGCTAGAAAAATACTGGATAGAGATCATTTTGGCTTAGACGATGTTAAGAAAAGAATCATCGAGCATTTGGCAGTTTTAAAACTTCGGAATGATATGAAGTCACCAATACTTTGTTTATACGGCCCTCCGGGAGTTGGAAAAACTTCGCTTGGAAAATCTGTTGCAGAAGCATTGGGCAGAAAATATGTAAGAATGTCTTTGGGAGGTTTGCGAGATGAATCTGAAATAAGAGGACATCGTAAAACCTATATCGGAGCGATGCCAGGAAGAATTCTTAAAAGTATTAAAAAAGCTGGAACTGGAAATCCCGTTTTTGTGTTGGATGAAATCGATAAACTTTCGGTAGGAAGCCAAGGAGATCCTTCTTCAGCAATGTTAGAAGTGTTGGATCCAGAGCAAAATAATGCTTTTTACGATAATTTTTTGGAGGTAGGTTACGACCTTTCAAAAGTGATGTTTATTGCTACTTCTAATAGTTTGGGAACCATTCAGCCAGCTCTTTTAGATCGTATGGAAATTATTAATGTTTCTGGTTATACGATTGAAGAAAAAATTGAAATCGCCAAACGTCATTTACTTCCGAAGCAATTAAAAGACCACGGACTTTCAAAAAACGATTTAAAAATAGCAAAACCTCAATTAGAAAAAATTGTAGAAGGCTACACACGTGAAAGCGGTGTTCGTGGATTGGAAAAGCAATTAGCAAAAATGGTACGTTATGCTGCCATGAAAATTGCCATGGAAGAAAAATACGAAACCAAAGTTACCAATGAGATAATTATTGATGTATTGGGACCACCAAGATTAGAACGTGATAAATACGAAAATAACGATGTCGCTGGAGTAGTAACAGGATTAGCTTGGACTAGGGTAGGAGGCGATATTTTATTTATTGAATCTATCATATCAAAAGGAAAAGGAACACTTACTATCACCGGAAATTTAGGTAAAGTAATGAAAGAATCTGCAACCATTGCGATGGAATATATCAAAGCAAATGCGGAACAATTAGGGATTCCCACAGATATTTTCAGTAAGTATAATGTACATATTCACGTTCCAGAAGGAGCAACGCCAAAGGACGGTCCAAGTGCGGGAATAACGATGTTAACGTCTTTAGTTTCATTATATACACAACGAAAAGTAAAGAAAAATCTAGCAATGACAGGCGAGATTACTTTACGTGGAAAAGTACTTCCAGTTGGTGGAATTAAAGAAAAAATTCTTGCAGCAAAAAGAGCACATATTAAAGAAATATTATTGTGTGAAGAAAACCGAAGAGACATTGAAGAAATTAAACCAGAATACCTAAAAGGATTGACTTTTCATTACGTCAAAGACATGAGCCAAGTGTTAGAATTTGCACTAACTAAGCAGAAAGTTAAAAATGCAAAAACTTTATCATAATTCAATTGTGATAAGGTTTTTTAATCTTTTAAAATAAATTATACTTGTAGTCGTTTAATCTTTCAGGAAAAGGTATGTTGCATTTATGAACCAAAAGGTATTATTCTTAATTTTTTTATTATCCCCTCTTTTGGTGAAATCTCAAATTGGTGGGCGTTATGCTTATCAATTTTTAAATTTAACCACTTCACCTAGAATGGCAGCTTTGGGCGGAAAAGTAATCACCAATTACGATTACGACCCTACGCAAGCACTAGTGAATCCAGCGAGTATAAATCCAGCAATGGACAATCAACTTTCGGTAAACTACATAAATTATATTGGCGATGTAAATTACGGTTCTGCTGCCTATGCATATTCTTGGGATCGCAGAACTCAAGTAATTCACGCAGGGGTAACCTATGTGAACTACGGAAGTTTTGATGGTTATGACGAGCAAGGAAATCCAACCAACAGTTTTAGTGGTGGAGAAGTAGCTTTATCAATTGGTCATGCTAGAAATATTGCATTTACTAATTTTCATTTGGGTGGAAATATTAAATTTATATCCTCAACTTTAGAACAATATTCTTCCTTCGGAATTGCATTAGACCTTGGTGTAATGTACGTTTACGAAGATTGGGATTTAAATATTTCTGTCGTCGGAAGAAATATAGGAAAACAAATTACTGCATTTAATGAAGTATATGAACCCTTACCTTTTGAATTGATAGCAGGAATTTCTCAAACATTAATGCACGTACCCATTAGATGGCATTTAACTTTAGAAAACATGCAAGTATGGAACATTGCTTTTGCTAATTCTAATAGAGATGAAACCGACTTGGAAGGAAATATAACTACAGAAGATGTTAATTTTATTGACGATGTTTTTCGTCATATGATTTTTGGAATTGAGCTTTTTCCAGAAAGTGGCTTTAATGTACGATTGGGCTATAATGTGAGAAGAGCACAAGAATTACGAATTATAGAAAAAAGAGCTTTCGCAGGTTTAAGTGCAGGTTTTTCAATAAAATTTAATAAAGTACGAGTAAGTTATACCTATGCTAAATATAGCTCGGCAGCAGCTTCAAGCTATTTTGGAATGAATATAAACCTTCAGTAAATTTTTTTTTTTTTTTAGAAAAAAAATAAAGAAACAAAATTTGAAAAAAATTACCATTGCTATCGACGGATTCTCATCTACTGGAAAAAGCACAGTAGCCAAGCAACTTGCCGATTATTTGGGTTATATTTATGTTGACACAGGAGCAATGTACAGAGCAGTTACACTTTATGCTTTGGATAAAAAGTTGCTTTCTGAAAACGATTTTAATAAAGAAGAATTAATAAAACAACTTCCTGAAATTTATTTAGAATTCAAAAAAAATAAAGCCTCTGGAAAAATTGAAATGTTTCTAAACGGAAAAAATGTTGAAAAAGAAATAAGAAGCATGTACGTTTCTGGATTTGTAAGTCCAGTTGCAACCATACCTGAAGTGCGAAGAAAATTGGTAAGCCTTCAGCATCAAATGGGAATTGAAAAAGGGATTGTAATGGACGGTCGTGATATTGGAACAGTAGTTTTTCCCGAAGCAGAATTAAAAATATTTATGACTGCAAATGCTGACGTTAGAGCAAAAAGAAGGTACGATGAATTAAAAGAAAAAGGCGATACTATAACTTTCGAGGAAATATTAAAAAATGTTCAAGAACGAGATTTTATGGACACCAACCGAAAAGATTCACCCTTAAAAAAAGCAGTAGATACCATTGAAATTGATAATTCTGAAATAAACCAAGAAGATCAATTCAATATTATTTTGCAGTTGGCTAAAGATCGAATTGTGGGAAGAGTTTAAAAATGTATATCTTTAACTAAATTTTGTTATTATGAAAAAAATAAAAATCACAACAATTATCATCCTTTTATTTATAGGGTTTACTGGTATCTCACAAAAATATACCAATACAGAAAACGTGAACGTTTCAAAAAAATGGAATGGGAATACATTTACATCTTCTAAAACTTTTGCAGAGAACATTTCTGAGGTTCAAGACTTCTCTCAACTTAAGCGAGCATTAGAAAATAAAGATTTATTGAACGCAATAGCATCAGAAGAAATGGTTACTGTTTTTGCTGTTTCTAATAGTGGATTTGAAAAATACCAAGAAAAACAAGATTCTATTTTTGATATTTCCAATGCTAAAAATCTATCTGCAATTATTAAATATCATGTAATTCCTGGACGAGTTGATAGCTATGTTATTAAAAATTCTATTAAAAAAAAGGGAGGAATAATTTATTATGCAACCTTACAAGGAGATAAATTAGGGATTAAAGAAGAAAATGGGCAATTAGTTTTGGTAGATTCAGAAGGAAATACATCAGTAATTTCAGCTACCGATTTTTATCATAAAAACGGTTTTTTTCATATAGTAAATGGAATTGTATATCCGAAGCTTTAATGCCAAGGCATTTTAAAATAACCCTTCACTTCTTTTTTAGTAGCTTTTTCTTTAGTAAAATCTGAAATATTTGCTAATATTTTTTTGTTGCATCACACCTGTTTTTTTATCGACTAAAATTCCGTGTTTAAAAAACAAAAGTGTTGGAGCTCCCAGTACTTTATAGCGTTTTGCGATTTCCATGTTTTCGGAAGCATTGAGTTTGTAAATGGAATATTTATCTTTATTTTCTTCCGCAGTAACCTTCATAATTGGATCTATTACCTTACAGTTTGGACAACGTAAAGTATAAATATCTACAACTGTTGGTTTTTCGTTTTCAATAACTTTTTCCTGAAATTGTGAAGTGGTAATATCGAGTTCCATAGCATATATTTATAGAACAAAAATACATTTATTAGAAGATAACGTACAGTAACATTTATCACAATAAGATTGCACCAGAGGTATATATGTGATTACAATTCATCCTTTAAAAATAACAATTGGGTAACCGTCATTTTTTAAGTAGCTTTACGTATTGGATATTTGTACCATAATTAAACGTCTAAAAATATTTTATGCAAACAGTACTAACTTATTTTACAATGTTAATTGCAAGTTTTATAATGCAAGCACAGAATACAATTGAAGTTTCGATGTCTGGATTTGAATCAAACAAAGGAAAAGCTATGGAGGGACTTTTTGTTGAAGAAGATACTTTTCTTAGAAATCCAGAAATTACATTGTCTTCAAAAATCATTAATAATAAGTCGGAAGCAATATTTACAGATATTCCAGATGGTGTTTATGCAATTTCAGTATATCATGACGAAAATGATAATGATGAGTTGGATTTAATAATGGGAGTTTTTCCAAAAGAAGACAACGGAACGTCCAATAATCCAGATACGGTGTTTGGACCTCCAAAATGGAAGGATTCAATATTTGAAGTAAAAGGTGGGGAAGTAGTACATTTTGATATTATAATTAAATAAAAACAGTAAGGATATGTTAGGAATTATCATTAAAAAATCTGAAAACACGAGGTATTTAAAGGTATTGCTTCTAATTACAATTTCACTATTATTAATAGGATTATCTATTTAAAATTTAAATTATGAAAACAATTATTGTCATACTAATATCTTTAGCTTCCTTTTCAGGAATGAGCCAAACACCTTATCAAAAGGGAATGCAGAAAGCATTAGACCTTTGGAAAGCTGAAAAGTCAACGGAAGCTGTCAATTTATTTGAACGAATTGCAAAAGCGGAACCAGACCAATGGTTGCCTTCATTTTATGTTTCTTATATATTAGTGATTAACAGTTTTGGAGAAAAAGATGGAGCAAAATTAAAATCGCAAATGGATAAAGCCATGCTCTTTATGAACGATGCGAAAGCTATTTCCAAAGATGAAGTTGAGATTAAGTTATTAGACGCTTTATGGTACACCGTGTGGGTAGCACAAGATGGAGCAGTTTACGGAATGAAGTACGGCGGAAAAGTTACAGGAATATACCAAGAAGCTATAGCAAAAGCACCTAACAATCCCAGAGTGATATTAAACAAGACTGAATGGGATATTGGAGGTGCAAAATTTTTTGGGCAATCTACCAAACCTTTTTGTAAAGAGATTCAACGAGCGATTAACTTGTTTGAAGATTATAAGCCAGCAGGAGAATTTTATCCTAAAGGAGGACAAAAAAGAGCACAAGATTTATTAACCGAAAACTGTAACTAATGTTAAATTTATTTAA
Source organism: uncultured Flavobacterium sp. (assembly GCA_964540425.1). Lineage (GTDB taxonomy): Bacteria > Bacteroidota > Bacteroidia > Flavobacteriales > Flavobacteriaceae > Marifrigoribacter. Next base: position 3,187 of record CAZIMW010000097.1, on the reverse strand, counting down.
AGAAATAGGGAAGGCTTTTTTTATTGGATCTATTGTTTTTATTATCATTGGATTAATACAATATAATAACGGCTATACCTATTCTAACGGAATGGATTTGCTAATTTCATTTGCCTACAACCAATTGTATTCAGTGGTGTTATACTTGGCAAATGGTTATTTTTTTAAGTATGTACTCAAAAACTTTAAAGATACTTTTTTCACTTTAAAGACAGTTTTTATTTTAATTATTGGCGTTATTGGAGTAACCATGGTAAGTGTATTTTTTATAAGAATCACACATGAAGTTATCTTCGGAAATGAAACATTAAATGAGTTTGTAGTTTCAGAAAGACCTCAAGATTATTACATCACCGTTCTTATTGCAATATTTGTTAGTTTGGCGATACTGGCTTTCTTTTATTACAAACATCTTCAGGAAAATAAAGTAAAAGAACAGAAGATTATCGCAGGAACAGCTTCGGCTAAATTCGATGCCTTAAAAAACCAATTAGATCCGCATTTTTTGTTTAATAGTTTAAATGTATTAACCAGTTTAATTGAAGAAAACCCGGAAGCCGCGACCAAATTTACAACATCACTTTCAAAAGTATATCGCTATGTCTTGGAACAGAAAAACAAGGATTTAGTTTCGGTAGAAGAAGAATTAAAGTTTGCAAGATTGTATATGCTGCTTATTAAAATGAGATTTGAAGACAGTATTATTTTTACACTTCCTGAAAATTTAAGTAATCCTGAAGCAAAAGTAGTACCACTTTCACTACAGTTATTATTAGAAAATGCGGTAAAACACAATGTAGTAACCGAAAACAGAAAATTACATATTACCATAAAAGAAGAAGATGGAAACTTGGTAGTTACTAATAATATTCAGCCAAAACAGGTCATAAAATCTAGTACAGGAGTAGGGTTGTTAAATATTAGGCAACGGTATCAATTATTAACAAATAGACCAGTATTGATAAAAAAAGATGAAAATATATTTTCAATTTCAATACCACTTTTAACTAAAAAAATTACCATTATGGAAACTCAAGACACTTACATAAGTGATTTAAAATACAAACGTGCTAAAGATCACGTAGAAAAACTGAAAGGGTTTTATATACATCTAACAGTTTACCTTACTATGATGCCTGTATTTATTTTCTTAAATTTCCAATCAACAGGCTTTCCTTGGGCGATTTTTCCGATAGTAGGTTGGGGTTTTGGATTGACAGGACACGCGATGGAAACCTTTGATTATTATCCATTTCTAGGAAAAAACTGGGAAGAAAAAAAACTGAAAGAGTTTATGAGTGAAGATGATAAGTAAAAGATGAAAGATGAATGATGAAAGACGGCTACGCTGTAAGACTTAAGACTAGATTGTAACTAAAAAACAAACAGTATTTTAAATAACAAACCCTAAACACGATGAATAATTTAGACAACGAAAGCAAATACCACCGAGCCAAAGAAAGAGTGACTATGATAAAAAAGTTTTACTCAAATTTAATGTCCTACATCGTTTTTATTGCATTTTTGGCAGGACTCAATTATTATGTAAACCAGTGGAGTCGTCCTTGGTTTTTATGGGCTGCTTTTGGTTGGGGAATAGGTATTGTATTTCATGCAATTAAAGCCCTTGGTTGGGTTCCTTTTATGGATAAAAATTGGGAAGATCGAAAAATTAAAGAATTTATGGAGGAAGAAAACAATCATTCTAATAACAAATGGAGCTAGTAATTATGGAAAATAATAACGACAGAAAATATAGAAAAGCAAGAAAGAGAGTAAAAGAAATTAAAGATTTTTATACCCACTTGACCGTTTATATAATTGTTAATCTATTTTTGATTATCATGCATTTAGGAATATTTAAAAGTGGGATTACAAATATAGAGATACCGGGATGGTCTATGTTTACCACTCCTTTTTTCTGGGGAATTGGATTGTTTTTTCACTGGTTTAAAGTATTTAAAAATAACATCACGTTTTTTAAAAATTGGGAAGAACGAAAAATACAAGAGTACTTAGATAAGGAAGAAGAGGAATTAAAACGAATGCGAAAATTCTAAAAACACTCCATTAGTTTAATTAATAAGATACCTGCCTTCGCAGGAAATACATATGAAAACATTAATAATTGAAGACGAAAAACCATCGGCAAGAAGGTTGCAACGCATGTTAGAGAAACTAGGAGTACCAGTTAATCAAATGCTTCATAGTGTGGAGGAATCTATCGAGTGGTTTTCAAATAACGAGCATCCCGATTTAATATTCCTAGACATTCAATTAAGTGATGGTTTATCCTTCGATATTTTTGATAAAATACAAATTAAAAGTGCTATAATTTTCACTACTGCTTTTGATGAATATGCTTTAAAAGCCTTTAAACTAAATAGTATCGATTATTTATTAAAGCCTATAGATGAAGAAGAATTACAAGTAGCTGTAGAAAAATATAAGAAGCTAAAAAAACCTTCGCAAAATGTACAGCTTAATTTTGAAGACATTAAAAAATTGCTTTCAAACCCGATAGAACGAGACTACAAAAAACGATTTACCGTAAAAATAGGGCAGCATATTAAAATGATCCCTGTAGATGACATTGAATGTTTCTATTCAGAAAATAAAGGGACGTATGCACATACCAAAAACGGAAGAAATTATTTACTAGATATTACCTTAGAACAATTAGAACAAGAACTTTCACCGAAAGTGTATTTTAGGATTAACAGGAAATTTTACATTAATATAAATGCAATAAAAGATATTATTTCTTATACCAATTCGCGCTTAGAGTTAAAGTTAAATTCTAGTTTAGATCAACAAGTAATTGTAGCCAGAGAGCGTGTAAAGGATTTTAAATTATGGTTGGGGTAATTAGTATTAGATAAAAGATTAAAGACCACTTCGCTGAAAAACAAAAGTCCCGATAGCAATTGGGATGATTTTAGCTATTATATAGATAGTTACTTAAGCTATTATATTTGTATAATAAACAAACATTAATAAAAAACAGAAAGGCAAGGTCTCTCTTTTTAATAAAGCTTAAATCTAAGCTATATTGTAAAGTTACTTGACCAACACTAATTTTATCGTTGTTAGAGGTTTGTTATTTGAAACAAGTTGGGCAAAATAAATTCCATTTGAAAATTCTTCGGCATTCCAGAGGGTAGAAGTTTGCCCGTCTAATACGTTT
>CAZIMW010000096.1:7019-10246 GCA_964540425.1 uncultured Flavobacterium sp. | reverse complement strand
GTATCTTTTCCATCTATAAAATTATCTATTCTACTCATCCAAGTATCTACTCTATTCGGAAACATGTCTGGAAAAGCTTTTGCTGAAACAACAAACATGGCTAAAAACAAGAACCCTGAACCAAGTATAATTAGTAAGTATTTTGTAGGATAACCTCCAATAAACGCTAAAACAGTAAGCATGGTGAAAATAATAGCTGCTGTCGAAAAATTGGCTGGAAGTATTAAAATAAGCACTAAAAAAACAGGCAACCAAAGCGGTAATAGAGATTCCTTAAATGTGATTGTTTTGTCTTTTATTTTGGCTAAATACCTTGCTATATAAGTTAATAAAACTACTGAAGCTAAAGTGGAACTTTGAAAAGTAAAGCCTACGACTGGAATTCGTATCCACCGACTAGCATTTGCTCCTTCAATAGTTGTTCCTTGTGTTATGGTTACAATTAACAATAAAATTACAACTGGTAAAGCAAGAACTGACAAGCCTTTAAAATAATGATAAGGCACTTTATGAACCCCATATAAAATAGCAAAACCTAAAAACAAATGGACTAAATGCTTCAATAAAAACTTCAAGGTACTTCCGTCTCCATACAAATATGCCAAATTACTAGAAGCACTATAAACTGGAAGAAACGAGAATAATGCCAACAAAGCAACCACCGCCCAAATAGCTTTGTCTCCTTTTGTATGTTGGAATATCTTTCTCATTTTATTATTATTTTCCGTAGCCTCGACTGCGGACTACATTATTTTTTTTTACAAATATCTTACGGCATTTTTAAATTGTCGTCCTCTATCTTCATAGTTTTCAAACAAATCGAAACTTGCACAAGCAGGTGACAATAATACATTATCGCCTCTTTTTGATAATCGATAAGCAACCTGAACTGCATCTTCCATAGAATGTGTTTCCACTAAAATATCTACCACATTCCCAAAGGCTTTTACAATTTTATCATTATCAACTCCCAAACAAATTATTGCCTTTACTTTTTCATTTACTAAAGAAAACAACTCACTGTAATCATTGCCTTTATCAACCCCTCCAACAATCCAAACTGTAGGCGCTTCCATGCTATCCAAAGCATAATAAGTTGCATTAACATTGGTTCCTTTTGAGTCGTTTATATAACGGACATTATTAATTTTTAAGACACTTTCAAGGCGATGTTCTACTCCTTGAAAATTTTCTAAACTCTGTCTAATTGTTTCCTTCCTTATGTTTAATAATTTGGAAACTGTTGAAGCTGCCATTGCGTTTTTAACGTTATGTTCTCCTTGTAATCCTAGTTTTGTTATTGGCATCGTAAATGGGTTATTATCTATGTTTATTACTATTTCGTTGTTTTTTATATAAGCTCCTTTTTCTAATATTTTTGTTACTGAAAAAGGGAGTAATTGAGATTTAATAGTGTTTCTTGAAAGCCATTCCGTAATCATTTTATCATCATAATCATATATAAAATAATCCTCTTTGGTTTGATTCATTATAATTCTGAATTTTGACTCGATATAGTTTTCATATTTAAAATCATATCGATCCAAATGATCTGGCGAAAGATTGGTTAAGATGGCAATATGTGGAACGAACTTTTCAATTCCATCTAGCTGAAAACTGCTCAACTCCAACACATATTCTTCAAAATATTCTGAAGCAACTTGCTCGGCAAAACTCTTTCCTATGTTTCCTGCTAGCGAAACATTTTTATCTGCATCTTTTAAAATTTGATGCGTCATAGTTGCTACCGTAGTTTTTCCGTTACTGCCGGTAATTCCTACAATGGTTGCATTGGTGAAATTTGAAGCAAATTCAATTTCTGAAATCACTTTTACTCCCTTTTCTTTCAGTTTAATAATAATTGGAGCCGAATCTGGAATTCCAGGGCTTTTCATAACTATTGCTGCTGAAAGAATTTCGGTTTCTGTATGACCTTCTTCTTCCCAATTAATCTCATGATGTAAAAGAACTTGTTTGTACTTTTTTTTTATTTTCTCGAAGTCTGAAACAAATACCTCAAACCCTTCTTTTTTAGCTAGAATAGCCGTTCCTACTCCGCTTTCTCCGGCTCCTAGTATTGCTATTTTTTGTTTATGCTTCACTTTTATTTTCTCGCAAAGACGCTAAGGCGCTGAGCTTTTTTTATCTAATTTTTAAAAGTGCAATAGTTAAAATTGCCAGAAATATTCCAACAATCCAAAATCGTGTTACTATTTTACTTTCGTGAAAACCTTTTATTTGATAGTGATGATGTATGGGCGACATTCTAAATATTCGTCTTCCTTCGCCATATTTTCTCTTAGTATATTTAAACCATCCTACTTGCATTACTACCGATAAATTTTCAAACAAAAAGATTCCACATAAAACCGGTATCAACCATTCTTTTCGAATTGCAATTGCAATTACAGCAATGATTCCTCCAATGGTCAAACTTCCTGTATCACCCATAAATACTTGTGCCGGATAGGTGTTATACCATAAAAACCCAATCAAGGCTCCAACGAAAGACATAATAAAAATTGTCATCTCACCAGTATTTGGGATGTACATAATATTGAGATAATCGGCAAAAATGATGTTCCCAGAAACCCAAGCAAAAATGGCTAATGTGATTCCAATTATTGCGGATGTACCCGCTGCCAAACCATCTATTCCATCGGTAAGATTTGCTCCATTTGAAACGGCTGTGATGATAAAAATCACGATTGGAATAAACACAATCCAAACATATTTTTTCGCTCCTTCACCAGCCCAAGAAACTAAACTCTCGTAATTAAATTCGTTTTTCTTTACAAAAGGAATGGTTGTTAATAGGGTGTTTTCTTCGGGATAAAATTCTGGAAGACCGTTTTGAGAAGTGTTCTCAATAGTATGATGGTCTTTAATTTTTTGACGCTGTACGGTAATATCTGGATGTAGATACATTGTTGTACCTACAATAATCCCCAAACCAACTTGTCCAATCACTTTAAATTTTCCTGAAAGCCCTTCTTTGTTCTTTTTAAATACTTTAATATAATCATCTATAAAACCGATTGTTCCCATCCAAACAGTGGTTACTAAAAGTAGAATTACATAAATATTTTCCAGTTTTGCAAAGAGAAGTACAGGTACAATCGTGGCTAAAATAATAATGATTCCTCCCATAGTTGGAGTTCCAGCTTTTTCGTTTTGCCCATCCAATCCTAAATCTCGAACGGTTTCACCCACTTGTTGTTTTCTAA
>CAZIMW010000096.1:0-6994 GCA_964540425.1 uncultured Flavobacterium sp. | reverse complement strand
TACCATAAACCGTAGCGATTAACAAAGAAAAAACCACAGCCAAGCCAGCCCTAAAAGTGATAAACTGAAATAGTCCTGCACCTGGAATGTGATAATGTTTTTCTAAAAAATCGAACAGATAATACAGCATATATTATTTATTTAGGGCGATTAATAATTCGTTAATAATTTTATAATCATCAAAATCGAAGCGTTCTCCTTTAATTTCTTGATAGGTTTCATGTCCTTTTCCTGCGATCAAAATAATGTCGCCGCTATTTGCTAATTGGCAAGCGGTTTTTATTGCTTGTTTGCGATCGGTTATTGATAATGTTCTGTTAAAATATTCTGACGGAACTCCTTTTTCAATCGCTTCAATAATCGAGTCTGGCTCTTCACTTCTTGGATTATCGCTAGTAAAAATCACTTTGGTACTTAAGGCTGCTGCGATATTCCCCATTTTGGGTCTTTTGGTTACATCACGATCACCGCCACAACCCACTACAGTAATTAACTCTTCATTTTTAGTCCGTATAGAATTAATGGTTTCCAAGACATTCTTCAAGGCATCTGGCGTATGTGCATAATCTACAATTGCAGTCACATTTTTTTCTGAAACTACATATTGAAAACGCCCATCTACACTCTCCAAAGTACTCATTAACTGAAGCGTTTCCATAGTTTCTAAACCTAGTAATTCTGCAGTTCCGTAGATGGCTAATAAATTATAGGCATTGAAATTTCCGATGAGTTTTGTCCATAATTCTTGGTTGTTAATTTTTAATAACAAACCATTGAATTGATTCTCTAAAATCTGAGCTTTATAATCTGCTATCGATTTTAAAGCATAGGTATATTTTTTAGCTTTGGTGTTTTGAAGCATTACCCTTCCGTTTTTGTCATCTACATTTGTTAAAGCAAAAGCAGACTTGGGTAGCTGATCGAAAAACAACTTTTTCACATCTCGATATTCTGCAAAATTGTTGTGATAATCTAAATGATCGTGCGATAAATTGGTAAAAATTCCACCTTTAAAACAAAGCCCTTCAGTACGTTTTTGATGAATTCCGTGAGAGCTAACTTCCATAAAACAAAAATCGACTCCTTCTTCAACCATTTCTCTTAAATAACGATTAATTGTCAATGAATCTGGAGTAGTGTGAGTAGCTTTGTATTGTTTTTTATCCACCATTACTTTTACGGTAGAAAGCAATCCTACTTTATATCCAGCCCTTTTAAATAACTGAAATAGTAAAGATGTAATCGTTGTTTTACCGTTGGTACCTGTTACTCCAATTAGTTTTAATTCTTCAGAAGGATTCTCATAAAAATTAGCAGCCATAATCGCCAATGCCTTATGTGAATCGTCTGTTTGAATATAAGTGATTCCGTTGATAATTTCCTTCGGAATAACTTCACAAACAATTGCAATTGCACCTTGACCTGAGGCTTTTTTAATAAAGTCATGACCATTAGACAAAGTACCTTTTATAGCAATAAATACATCATTTAATCCTGCTTTTCTAGAATCAAATTCTATATTCTGAATTGCCACAGAAGTATTTCCTATCACTTTTTCGATAGTTATTTTATACAATATGTCTTTAAGTAGAATCAAGATAAATTTAATGTTATTTGTTTTCCTTTTTCTAATTTTTCACCAGAATTAAGAGATTGTTTTGATACGGTTCCGTTGCCAATTATTTTTACTTCTAAGCCTAAATTTTCTAATAAGGAAACTGCGTCCATTCCTGCCATACCAAGTACATTTGGAATAAATGAAAATGTTTTTTGAGACTTATCATAATAGGTTTCGTAATCTAACTGGATGCTTTTTTCTATTTCATTTACATTATCCACTTTAGCAATAAGAGGTGAATCGGTAAATATTTTTTGAGCAATTCGTTTAAATACAGGTCCCGAAACATCGGCTCCATAATACCCTACTTTTAAATCGGGTTTATGAATTACAACGATGCAAGAATATATGGGATTTTCTGCTGGAAAATATCCCGCAAACGAAGAAACATATCGTTTATTTTCATTCCAACCTGGCATCCAATATTCGGTTTGGGCTGTTCCCGTTTTACCAGCCATTGAGAAATAAGGCGAATACAATTTTTTTCCTGTACCTCTAATCACAATATTTTTTAGAATATCTTGAATTTGTAGTATGGTTTCTTCCGAAGCAATTTTAGGATTCGTTATTAATTTATCGAATGTTACAATTGGTTCATTCCAAGCACGAACTTCTTTAATAAATCTTGGCTTCACCATTACACCATCGTTAGCTATTGCATTGTAAAAGTTAAGCATTTGTAATGGAGTTAATTTCAAACCATATCCATACGCCAACGACGGTAAAGCATTCTTACTCCAATTATCATCTCCAGGTTCTGGAATCATAGGTTTTCCTTCTCCTTTAATTGCAATTCCGATAGTATCTTTTAGATTAAAACCTTTTATTCTCTGAATAAATTTTTCAGGATTATCTCGGTATCCTTCATCAATAATAGTCGCTAAACCAATATTGGAGGAAACCTCTAATGCCTTAGCTGCTGAAATTTTTCCGTAGCCGCCATGATGAGAATCCGAAATCTTTTCTTTATAAAAATATTTTACTCCGTTTTTCGTATCTATAACTGTACTTGTATCTATAATTTTATCTTCTAAAGCAGCCATAAACGCTGCAACTTTAAATGTAGAACCTGGTTCGTGAGATTCACCGATAGCGTAATTTAATTTTTCGTAATACGTTCCTTTACTTGTTCTTCCTAAATTTGCAACGGCTTTAATTTCACCCGTCGCAACTTCCATTACAATTACAGAACCATGTTCTGCACTGTAAATCTCTAGTTGTTTTAATAAAGCATGGTGAGCAATATCTTGTATATTTACATTAATGGTTGTAATAATATCGTAACCATCTAAAGGTTCTACTTTATTTTCATCAGAAACAGGTTTCCATTGTCCTTTTGCAATTTTTTGCTTTAAGCGATGTCCCGATTTTCCTTTTAAATATTCATTATAAGCACCTTCAAAACCAACTTCATAAAACCCAGGTTTCCCACTAACTTCACTACCTACCAAACGCTCTGCTATTTTACCAATTGGATGTTCTCTAACGGTGCTCTGCTCAACAATTAACCCTCCTTTATAAGGTCCTAATTTTAATAATGGAAAGTTTTTTACTTTGATATATTCTGTGTATCCTAAATTTTTAGCAACCAACATGTACCTGTCTTTATTGGTTCTAGCTTTTTTAAATTTTGTTTGGTAATAGGAAGCAGATTTTCCAAACATTTTACTCATTTCTTTTGCTAAAGAAGGAAGGTACTCTTTAAATGTGGCATCCTTAACAGTAACTGCATCAAAACGAATTTCATATTTTGGAACTGAAGTAGCCAACAAACTACCATCATCGGCATAAATATTACCACGACTTGAGGGGATTACCCAATTTTTTACCGTATCCTTTTTTGCTAATTCACGGTATTTTTCGCCTTCAACAAATTGGATGTTAATTATTTTAATAGCAATAAGTATCGCAAAGAGTAACATACCTCCAGCGACAAAATATAAGCGATTTAATATGTTTTTTTCTTCAATTGGCACCGCGCTACTTTTTTGTGATTATTACTATTTTTTGTGGCGGTGTTTCCGACGGACTTAATCCTTGCTTTTCCATCGCCGCTATAATTTTGCTTTCCATTTTTACTTGCATCAATATCATTCGAACATCTACATATTCACTTTTAATTTCTTTTACTTCATTATTTAATTGAGCAATTCTGTGTACTTTTTTATCTGCCCGATGCGAACTTGCAATCATTACTAAAGCAAGACCTGACAGAAAAATAATAAATCGCCAGTTTTTAAAAGCATCATCGCTTATTAAAAATTTTCCCTTTAATATGTTATAAAATTTTTTTTTCATGTTTGCTCACGAAAGTGAGTGTGTTATTTTTAAATAGGTCTCGACTGCGCTCGACCAGACATTTCTTATAATTTTTCAGCAATTCGAAGCTTTGCACTTCTTGCTCTGTTGTTTTTTTTAATTTCTTCTTTTGAGGGAATTACAAACTTCCCGATTCTTTTAAACGGAACTTCTGATCTTCCAAAAACATCTTTTTCTGGTTCGCCTTCAAAAAGCCCATTCCGAATAAACCGCTTTACCAATCTATCTTCCAATGAGTGATAGGAAAGCAAACTCAATCTCCCTCCAGGCTTTAAAACTTCATTCGTTTGAAGCAAAAACTCCTTTAATACTTCAATTTCTTGATTCACTTCAATCCGAATTGCCTGAAATATTTGTGCTAAAATTTTATGCTCTCGATGAACAGGTAAAAACCTTCCCAATGCTTTTTTTAATTGATCACTAGAAATAATTTTTGATTCTTGACGTTCTTCACAAATTATCTTTGCCATTCCTGGAGCTGCTCTTAACTCACCATATTGGGACAAAACAGTTCTTAATTTATCTTCGGGATATTTATTAACCACATCGTAAGCTGAAAACTTAGCATCCTGATTCATTCGCATATCTAAATCGGCTTCAAATCGAGTTGAGAATCCTCTTTCGGCAACATCAAACTGATGCGATGAAACCCCAAAATCTCCTAAAATTCCATCCACTTCTTTTATTCCGTAGAAACGCAAAAAACGTTTTATATATCTAAAATTTTCATTAATCAATAAAAATCTTGGATCCTCAATTTTATTTTGTAATGCATCTTTATCTTGATCAAAAGCAATCAATCTTCCGCTTTTACCCAACCTATTGATAATTTCTCGCGAGTGACCTCCGCCTCCAAAAGTCACATCCACATAAACCCCGTTGGGTTGGATGTTTAGACCATCGACTGTTTCGGTTAATAATACCGGATTATGATATTCCATTACCTGCATCGCTTTCATCTCCCATTACTTCCTCAGCCAAATCTGCAAAATCGTTGGCTGCATCGTTAATAGCTTGTTCGTATTTGTTTTTATCCCAGATTTCAATAATATTTATTGCTGAAGAAATTACTATTTCCTTTTCAATCCCAGCAAAAGAGATTAGATCTTTCGGAATTAATAATCTTCCTGCCGCATCCACTTCAACCGTTTTAACTCCTGCGGTAAATCTTCTAATAAAATCGTTATTTTTTCTGTTGAAACGATTCAACTTACCCATTTTTTCCATTAACAAATTCCATTCTTCCATAGGGTACAATTCTAAACAAGGCTGAAAAACTGCCCGTTTAATCACAAAACCACTTGCCGAAATAGGAGCCAACTGCTTTTTTAAGGCAGTAGGAACCATCATTCGCCCTTTGACGTCTGCTTTGCACTCGTATGTCCCAATTAAGTTGAGCATTGTAATTTGAATTGAAAATTTCTTGTTTCAAATATATAGAAGTTTTACCACTTTTTACCACTAATTACCACATTGTTAATAAGTTTTACCACTTTAAAAGTGAATTGGTTTATAGTTTTGTAAATCAGACTCTTAAATTTTATTGAAAGTTGAAAATAAAATTACGTACTTTTGCTAATACAAATGAATAACTTAGTATGACTCATAAGCTAAAAAAAGAAGGTAAATTCAGTTACATAGACACGGGAGAAGGCACTCCAATTATTATACTTCACGGACTTATGGGTGGACTTAGTAATTTTGACGGTGTCACTAATTTTTTTCCAGATAAAGGATATCGGATTTTACTTCCTGAATTGCCTATTTATGAAATGTCAATTCTAAAAACCAATGTAAAGAATTTCGCAAAATATGTGAATGACTTTATTAATCATATGGGCTTTAAAGAAGTAATTTTAGTTGGAAACTCTCTAGGAGGTCATATTGGTTTGTATTATACTAAAACATTTCCCGAGAAAGTTAAATCGCTTGTAATTACTGGAAGTTCTGGACTTTACGAGAGTGCTATGGGAGGATCTTTTCCGAAGCGAGGAAGTTATGAATATGTAAAGCAAAAAGCAGAAGATGTTTTTTACGATCCGAAAATTGCTACTAAAGAATTGGTGGACGAAGTGTTTGAATCTATCAACGACCGTAACAAACTAATTAGAACTCTAGCCATCGCCAAAAGTGCTATACGACACAATATGGCAAAGGATTTACCTAAAATGAAAACACCAACTTGTATAATTTGGGGAAGAAACGACTCTGTAACTCCTCCTGAAGTTGCAGTAGAATTTAACGAACTTTTACCAGATTCTGAGTTATTTTGGATTGAAAAATGTGGTCATGCTGCCATGATGGAACATCCCAATAAATTTAATGAATTGCTTTATTCTTGGCTTCAGAAACGAGGGTTGTAACATAAAATTAAGTAAAGCATACAGGATCAACAAAAAGAATTATTACTAAAAAATTTACCGCTCTCGCGGAAATTAATAATGAAAATAAAATCGGCAGAATTTGTAATCAGCAATAGTGATGTTGCTAAATGTCCAAAAGACCAACTTCATGAATATGCATTTATAGGAAGGTCTAATGTTGGAAAGTCATCATTAATAAATATGTTGATGCAGCGTAAGAATTTAGCAAAAACTTCGGGAAGACCTGGAAAAACACAACTTATTAATCATTTTTTAATAAATAAAAAATGGTTTTTAGTAGATTTACCAGGCTATGGATACGCTAAAGTTTCTAAAAGCAGCAAGCGAGTTTTTCAAAAATTTATCACTCAGTATTTTGAAAAACGAGAACAATTAGTATTGGCTTTTGTATTGATTGATTGCCGTCACGAACCTCAAAAAGTAGATTTAGAATTTATGCAATGGATGGGTGAAAATAACGTTCCATTTTGTATTGTTTTCACCAAACAAGATAAAGTAAAACCCAATGCTTTACTTCGAGATATTGAAACTTACACTCAAAAAATGCTAGAAACTTGGGAAGAAATGCCAAGGCATTTTGTTACTTCTTCTAGTAATAATACTGGGCGTGAAGAACTTTTAAAATATATAGGTGAGGTTAATTTGGAAATGGGTTAATGTTTTTATAATACCT
>CAZIMW010000095.1:0-10304 GCA_964540425.1 uncultured Flavobacterium sp. | reverse complement strand
TTTTCTTGAGCATTAGAAATAAAAGAAGTAAGTACTATTAATATAAAAAATATTCTTTTCATTGATAGCAGTTTGTTTTTTTTTAGCTTGTGCCTAACTTCTATATATCAACAACCAATATACAAAATTGAATTTTAAAACTTATAGCTAACCGCTGCAATAAAATTAAGCCCTGGAGCTGCCAAACCAGAAGAATAGGTTCGGTAACGTTGATTGGTAATGTTTTCTAAAGTAGCATTAATTTGAAATTCTTGGGTGATTTGGTATTGTGTACCAAAATTTAAAGTGTACCAAGAAGGGGAATAAGGATTTCCGTTTTTATCTAAAGCGTATAAATGTGGTTTTCCTTGCTCGCCTGGTGCTAGGTCTTCAAAACTAAACGCTCCATTGTATTCTGCAAAAGCATCAAATTTTAGTTTGTTAAGCTTCCAAGTTAGATGTGCGTTTCCAAATTGTGGAGCTACATGCCGTACCGCTACATGGCTTCCATCTTCTTCTTCCTGAAACCCATCGGTAATATTGTATTGTGAGGCAAGTTGGACGCTTTTAGAAAAATTGATTTCAACTCCTACTTCAAAACCATAAATTTCTGCACGACCTCCATTTTGAATGGCCTGTACGTCACTTAATTCTCCTTGGTAAATGATTTCGGTTTGACCGTCTATACTATAATCTCTTCGCACCAATGCATCTTCCAAAAAGGTCATATATCCAGTAAAATCAAATTTCACTACATCTTCAAAATTTAAGGTGGCTGTAATTTCTCCATTATAGGCATACTCGGGTTTTAAGTCAGGATTTGGAACTACCACCGATCCTGGTTCACTATCGAAAATCTTCCCAATATCATCGATATTCGGTGCTCTAAAAGCGGTTGAAAAATTAAAACGCCAGCCTAAAATATTGCTCGCCTGCCAATTTAACCCAACACTTCCTGTTAAGGCTCCTGTGTTGATATCGGCTTCGGTAAAAGGAAAATCATAATAAGGAGTATCAAAATTGGCATATAATAATATGTAATTATATCGCAATCCTGCTTGTAATGATAAAGTTTCAGTTAATTTAGATTGTAAACTCACATAAGCTGCCATAGATTGCCAAGTAGATCCATCTGGGTATCGTGAGGCCGTTTCAGCAGTATCTCCATTGAAAATATCGGTTTTCTTTCCGTTGGAATTAACCTTATTATAAATATATTCAAGTCCGTAAAACAGTTTGCTTTTTCCAAACTTTTTTATAAAATCCAATGCCGAAGTATAAGCAGCTACTTTTTCTTTTGTTTCGTATAAAATAGTATCTTCAAAAGCTCTATCTTTTCTTCCTTCTGTAAAATTTTGATAGGATAAAGTAAATATACTTTTATCGTAAAAAGTAGTTTCGTTATGTGTTATTTCAAGATTTCCACTCATCCATTCTTGGGGTGCATAATCCCAAACTGCCGACCTAAATTGCTCGTCTTTCTTTCTAGTTAAACGATCGTATCTTGGATAATCACTTGTGGTTGTGTAAAACAATCCTAAGTTAAAATCCCAGTTTTCTGTAGGCATATACCTAATTTTCTGCATCGCATTAATCTGATTGTAACCTGTTGGTACTTGTACTCTCGGATCGTTATTTGCAACCACGACATCTACACCGTTAATTGTTTCTACATATTCGGGGCGTAAAAAATCGTCTGGACCGTATTTTCCCATTTTTAAATCTCCGAAATTGGTATAGGAGACACTGGTTAAAAAAGCCCATTCTTTTAACCCGATATTAAAATCAAAATGACCTGTTTTTTCCTCACTTGCAGTTGCATATCTTAGGGTTGCATTTCCTGAAAAAGAGGCTCCTTCTTCAAAAGAAAATTTGGCATCTTTGGTATAAAAATTCATAACTCCACCTATAGCATCACTTCCGTAAACTACAGAACCTGGACCTAAAATAACTTCGGTGTGATCGATGGTAAAAGGATCGATTGAAATAATACTTTGCACATTCCCACCTCTAAAAATTGCATTATTAAAACGTACTCCATCTACTGCAATTAATAGACGATTGGTTGAAAACCCTCTAATAATAGGGCTTCCTCCGCCCAACTGGCTTTTTTGAATAAATACATTCCCGCTGCTTTCTAACAAATCTGCGGAAGTTTGAGGATTGGTAAACATAATATCTTCGCTGGTGATGCTCGATATTTTTTGAGGAATATCACCTTTGTCTTGTTTAAATTTTGAAACTGATAAAACCACCTCATCAAGAGTACTAGCATCTAGTTCTAAATACACTGTTTTTTTAGACTCTAAAATCTGTCCTTTGGAAAGTATTGTAGTAATATGAGCTATATGCTGAAATGTGATTTTTTCGTTAGCTGAAAAACCTGAAATATCTACAAAACCATCAAAACCTGTAATTCCTGAAATGGTTTTATTGTGATTAAATATGGCAACTCCAGAAATTGGAGAATGTGAATCTTTTTCAAAAACTTGAATCTTTTGAGCAATGATTGAAGAAAAAGAAAGGAAGAAAAATATGAAAACTATGGGCAGTTTTATGCTCATTGAAATATTTGGTTTAAAACTTCTAAAGACTTTAGTTTTTTAAAGCCGTGCAAATGTAATTGATAATAATTCAATAACAAATTTAAAAGGTCTGATCGTTGGTTTTTTGTTAGTTTTATTCGAGATATTATATCAAATTCTATGCCGAAAAACCGTTTTAAATTATCGATAGTGGTGCCATTTTCGCAATATTTTTCGTTGTTATAATCTTGAAAATTACCTTCTATTAAATTAAAATATTTCTTTGAAACAGTGGAAGTATCTGGATAAAACCCTAAATACATACTTAAATTTAATAAAAATAAGATATGAAAATTGGCTATTTCAGTATTGGTATCTAACCAAATTAAAGAGTCTTCAATATATTGAAACAACTCTTTGTCTTCGGCTTCTTCACTTATAGAATTTGAAAGTATTTCGGCTATAAAAATAGCTAAACTACTTTTTAATATTTGGGTGTGAAGGGATTTATAAGGGTACGATATTTTAACTTCATTTAGGTATTCTAAAGTGCCTTTGTCTTTATGGGAAGCTTCAATTTCTAGAAGTGTTAATGCTTGAAAATAGGAAGGTTTAAGTTTTCCTTTTTTTGTTTTCAATACATTCCGAAGCAAATACGTTTTTAAGCCTGAAGATTGTGTGAAACATTTTACAATAAGGTCTGCTTCTCCATATTTAAGGGATGAAAAAACAATGGCTTTGGTATTGACAATCATTACCTAATAATCATAATTTTTGCTACTTTAGTCAACAGATTATCGTCTGAGGTTATCAATACTAAATATACCCCTGAAGCAACTCTATGTCTTCCGAAAGCGGTGGTGTCCCATTGTACGCTTCCTCCTTCCGAGGTAGTTTCAAAAACAAGATTCCCTGTGATATCGGTAATTTTTACATTTGCTTTTGCAGTAAGACCGTCGATGGTTACATTTCCGAAGAATTCTGGACGTACAGGATTTGGAAATACATACACGTTTTCAAGATCGTCTTTCGGTGCTGTGGAACTTCCCTTGTATGCAACCAAACCATTAGCAGTTGCAAAATATACGATTCCTGTTGAATCATCTATAGCGATATCCAATACATTGTCTGAAGGCAAAGGAGAATTGTCTGCCGTAAATCGCAATAATGTTTCTTGTCCGTTGGAAGAAAAATAAAATACTCCAGAAGTTGCTGTAGAAACCCATTTGTTATTAGATCCATCTACTTCTATATCTGTAATGGATTGAAGAAATAATAACTCTTGTGGCACTCCATTTTCTAAAATAATAATAGGTTGAGATTCGATATTTGCTCCATCTTCGAAAAAATTTCCAATACTAAACAATACTCTTAACCCTTTGGTGGTCCCTATCCATAATCTATTTTGATTGTCAAATGCTAAGGCTCTAATATTGTTTGTTGGAAGGTTTCCGTGTCCAACTTCTTCCGATATTAAATTAAAAACACCTGTGGTAGGATTATATCCTATTAATCCTTTGTCAACAGCACCAATAAATACATATCCTTCTCTACTTATTTTAACTTCACTTAAGGCTTGGTTTCCAACCGCATCAATAATGTTAGATATATCTATTATTTGAAACTGTCCTTCGGGAGTTAGTTTTATTAAGCCTTCATCTGTTCTAGATTGTACAACCCATAAATTTCCTTCTCTATCAAAATCAGAACCATATAACCGAATACCAACGGCTTCGTTTCCTCCAGGTATATCTATAGGACTATTTGTTTCGTCATATAAAAAAATGGGTACTTGATTTTTAATTTTCAATAAACCTTTCTGATATGAACTCATAAAAACTTCATTGTTTTTAGTAGGATTAATAGTAACATAACAGATGTCATTTACTGCCGCACCTCCAATTTCGTTGGTAATTTCTTCGTAGCTTATATTTGTCCAAGCCTCTTGTTTAAAATTGCTTATTCCTCTTTCATTTAAAGGATAAGGATTAAAATTTAAATCTACGTCGCCAAATACAACCCATAACTGACCAGGGGAAGCGTCAATGGCAAATGGCTGATTTAATAAGGGACCGTCAGGCAAAATTTGTTCTACTTGTGAAGTTCCGAAAGGAACTTTTAACATTCCTAACTCTGTAGTTCCTAGATAAAACACCTCTTCATAGGCTAATCCTGATTGTAATACGTAATCGAAATCTGGTAATGAATTTATTTCTGAAAGTAAATTATATCCTTCTGAATATGCTTTAATAGTAGAGGTGGATGTTATTGTTAAGATATTTGTATCGACTTCAAAATCAACAATAGATGAATTAATACTTTCAACAAATTCAAGACCAATACTCGGAGTAAATTTAAAGATTTGGTTGTTGTTTTTAGCTAAATACAATTCACTCCCTAAGGTTTGAATTCCTTTATAACCTCCATTTGTAATTGAAGACCATTGTTGGTAATCTATAAGATTATCATTTGCAACCAAAGCTCTTACAACACCGTTAGTAGATGATGAAGCATAAATAAAATCTTCCAATACGGTAGTTTGAGTGATATTGATTTGTGCTCCTAGAGAGCCTATAAAATAAGTGTCGCCAAACTCTAAATTTGCTAAATCATAAACCGAAATTCCGTATCCAGTTGAAATGTATAATTTATCGTTATACTCATAAAAATCGTTGATAGTTTTACTGTTTGGAGGAATTGTTGGTTTATTCAGAATATCTACAACTTTTAAAATTTGATCGTCGTCGTCTTTGATAATTTCTAACAGCCCATCTTCATAACCAATAATATACAACCCAAATATTTCGCTGTAATATGCGGTTGAAATAGATTTACCTGAAAGCCCATTTATAGTAGATATAGTTTCTGTTTCTTGAGTAAAAAAATCGTAGGTAAAAATCGAATTTTCGGCTGCAGCATATATTTTATCGTTTCCTTGTGTAATACTTTTTACTGAAACATACGAAAAATAACCCGTCCAAGTATCTTCAAAATTTTGGGCTTGTAATAAAAAGACTTGTAATAAAAAGAAAACCGTTACTAATTGCTTCATAAGTAATATAAATTTCTATAAGTATAACAGGCTAAAATACTATTTATTTTACTTAAGTTTAAAAGAAAAAGGTTGCCTAGAAAAAGACAACCTTTTGTTATTTATAAAAATAATTTATTTTACACCACCCCTTGAGCTAGCATAGCGTCTGCTATCTTCACAAAACCAGCAATATTTGCTCCTTTAACATAGTCAACATAACCTGTTTCGTCTGTACCATATTTTACACAAGCTTCATGAATATCATTCATAATAGTGTGTAATTTAGTGTCAACTTCTTCTGAAGTCCAACTTAAACGAAGTGAATTTTGTGACATTTCTAATCCTGAAGTTGCAACACCACCAGCATTTGATGCTTTTCCAGGCGCAAATAATATTTTATGAGCTGTAAATACTTCAATTGCTTCTGGTGTAGTAGGCATATTAGCTCCTTCACTTACACACATACAACCATTGCTTACCAATGTTTCTGCTTCATTTTTGTTTAATTCATTTTGAGTTGCACAAGGAAGAGCTACATCACATTTAACAGACCAAGGACGTTCTCCAGCAAAATACTTAGCCGAAGGGTATTCAGAAACGTATTCGCTAATACGGCCACGTTTTACATTTTTAAGCTCCATTATATAAGCCAATTTAGACGTATCAATTCCGGCTTCATCATAAATATATCCTCCAGAATCTGACATGGTTACTACTTTACCACCAAATTGAGTTGCTTTTTCAGTTGCATATTGAGCAACATTTCCTGAACCAGAAACTACCACTGTTTTTCCTTCAAAAGAAGCTCCTTTAGTTGCTAACATATTTTTAGCAAAATATACATTTCCATACCCTGTTGCTTCTGGACGTATTAATGAACCTCCATAAGAAAGCCCTTTACCTGTAAGAACCCCTGTAAATTCGTTTCTTAATCTTTTATACTGACCAAAAAGGAAACCTATTTCTCTACCTCCAACTCCAATATCTCCTGCGGGAACATCGGTGTTAGGTCCAATATGTCTAGAAAGTTCTGACATAAAACTTTGACAAAAACGCATAACCTCGGCATCTGTTTTTCCTTTTGGATTAAAGTCAGATCCTCCTTTACCACCTCCCAATGGAAGTGTAGTTAGGCTATTTTTGAAAACTTGCTCGAATCCTAAAAATTTTAAAATACTAAGATTTACTGTTGGATGAAAACGCAATCCACCTTTATAGGGTCCGATTGCAGAGTTAAATTCAACTCTATATCCTCTATTTACTTGAATTTCGCCGCTATCGTCTGTCCAAGGAACTCTAAAGATAATAGTACGTTCTGGTTCTGCCATACGTTCTAATAATTTTTTTCCTTGATACTCCTTATTTTCTTCGATAAAAGGAATAACAACTTCAGCTACTTCAGTAACTGCCTGCATAAATTCAGGCTCGTTTGGATTCATTTTTTCAACAGACAAAATGAATTTTTTTATACTTTCTTTCATGTGTATATAATATTTATTAAAACGGACATTTATTGTTCGCTATTAATTTTTCTGTTTGTATGATAAAAATTTTAACCTGCTCGTTTCATAAAATTTAATTTATTGAAAACGTTGCGATTAATTATTTTGCAAATATAAGGTTTATTGAAAAAAAGGGTCTTATTTTTTAATAAATAAACGGTTCTACCACGAATTTAGTAGAATTAAATGTTTGCTATTTAAATTCATCTTTAGACTTATGACTGTACGAGGTATGACTCTTTATTTTAATAATTGATTTAGCCTACTGTTTTTCGCCAAATTTCTGCAAACTGTCGTATATCCTACGTCGTACAATCGTATATTCAAAACTTTTACCATTTAATTTGTGGCAGAACCAACATTTTCCACACAAATCGTGGTAGAGCCAAATAAACTAATTATGAGTTATCAATTTTAAGGTTACATTAGTTTTTATATATTTGTTCCGTCTCAACCTAAACCTACAATTAAAATGAATACCAGAATAATGTTATTGGTGGTCTTATTTCTTGTGTTTCCAAAACAAGAAATTTACAGTCAATTTGGCTTCTCACACGAGATCGGAGTGATTGCTGGTCCCTTAGCTCTTTACTCAGATTTTGGGCAACGTAATGACAATGAAACTAACTTTGGGAATTCAAGTATCGCAATTGGGATTATACATTATATGAATTTTTCCTATAGAGCAGATTGTAATTGTTATACGCGTGACAAATATTTTAATGATCACTTTAAAGTACGATCTGAAATAGCTTACCATAAAACAAAACTCAATCATTTAGGAAGATGGGTTGCTCCAGACCAACAGGGTCAAGGTCCAGATTTTTTAAGGTCTATGGAAGGAGAAACACAAATATTTGAAATAGGCGCTCAATTAGAATATTTTCCTTTAAGCATTAGAGATTTTGCATCTGGAGGTGCCAAACTAGCACCTTTTATTAGTGCAGGTGTACATTGGATTACCTATGACCCTAACGTAACTTACAACGATGACGGAGATTATTATGGAGGAAAATACAATCCTGCAACTTCCATAGATAATGAAGGCGGAAATACTTGGGCGTTTTTAACAAGTGTAGGGGTTCGTTACAAACTTACTCCTATGAGTGATTTAATGTTGGATAGTCGAATTCAATATTATTTTTCGAACTGGGTAGATGGATTAAATCCAGATGTTCCTGAAAACAAAGCCAACGATTGGCATTTTTGGCTAAACTTTGGCTATATTTACTATATTCAATAGAAAAAACAATTACCCAATTGCTTGACGTAGATCTTCAATTAAATCTACTTCATCTTCAATTCCAACACTCAATCTAATTAAAGAGTCAACAACGCCTGTTTTTTCTCTTTCTTCTTTTGGAATACTTGCATGAGTCATACTTGCAGGATGTCCAGATAAACTTTCAACGCCTCCTAAACTTTCAGCCAAAGTAAATACTTTTAAATTCTCAACAATTTTTATTGCTTCCTCATAACTGTTTCCTTTTGTAGTAAATGAAACCATTCCTCCAAAATCATTCATTTGAGATTTTGCAATTTCATGATTTGGATGGTGTTCAAATCCTGGCCAAAACACTTTTTCAATTTTAGGATGATTGTTTAAATAATTTGCTACCGCTTTTCCGTTTTCACAATGACGTTGCATTCTAACGTGAAGTGTTTTAATTCCGCGTAACATTAAAAAACTATCCTGTGGGCCACAAATAGCACCACTTGCATTTTGAATAAAATATAATTTATCTGCAAGATCTTTATCTTTTACAATTAAAGCTCCCATAACAATATCGCTATGACCTCCTAAATATTTTGTAGCACTGTGCATTACAATATCAGCTCCTAAGTTTAAAGGTTGTTGTAAATAAGGGGTTGCAAAAGTATTATCTACACCAAGAAGTAAATTATGCTTTTTGGCAATAGTAGCTGCTTTTTTAATATCAATAATATTCAACATTGGATTGGTTGGTGTTTCTACCCAAATAAGTTTGGTGTTTTTATTTACAAAATCTTCAATTTTATTTGCATTTTCCATTCCAATAAAATGAAATTTCACACCAAAATCTGCATATATCTGTGTAAACAATCTATAGGTACCTCCATATAAATCATTGGTTGAAATTACCTCATCACCGGGTTTTAACAACTTCAATACCGCATCTATTGCAGCCATTCCACTTCCAAAAGCCAATCCAAAATTACCGTTTTCTAAACTTGCAAAACTTCTTTCTAAAGCAGCACGTGTCGGATTATGAGTTCTAGAGTACTCAAATCCCTTATGCCCTCCTGGGGTGGTTTGTGCATAAGTTGAGGTTTGATATATTGGAGGCATTACTGCTCCAAATGCTTTATCAGGTTCTTGTCCGCCGTGAATTGTTTTGGTATTAAATTTCATAAGTCTTTATTATTTGGTATCTTGGTCATATGCTGTTCGCTAATAGAAATTAAACTTTATAATTAGCTTTTGAACTTGCTCGTTTCATTGTTGTATTTTTAGAGAAACAAAAATAGTTTTTTATTTTATTAATTTAGAACCTATAATTTTTTATTTATGTCTTACAAAATCAAATTCTTGTTTATTCTTTTTATTGCCGCTATTAGTTGTAAAAAAGAAGAAACGATTACAATAACTTCTGAAAATTTTACTGAAGAATTTAAAGGAAATTGCAAAGGTGATAATTGTGCGAAAGTTACAATTGATTACATAAAATTTAAAGGAGAGAAAGTGGTAATTGATAAAATAAATCACACCATTGGAAGTTCAATCATCTATTTTTTAAATTCCGATTTAGAAAAAAAGTTAAACGCAAGCACCATAACCGAAGCTGCAAACATTTTTATAAAAAGATATGAATCTGATAGAAAAGAATTTCCAGACCTTAGTCCTTATGATGCTGAACTAACGGTATTAAATTCTAAAACCTCTTCTGAAATTGTATCTGTAAAAACTAGGCATTACAGTTATGCTGGAGGAGCACACGGCAATACTATTTTTAGTTTTTTAAATTTTGACCCTAAGACAGGAAATATAATGACTACAAATTCAATCCTGAAAAACAAAAAAGAATTTACGGGTTTTGTTGAAAAGATATTCCGAGAAAAAAATAATATTCCAGAAGGTGAAAGTATTAATTCAACTGGTTTTTGGTTTGATAAAGAAGTTTTTAAACTACCTGAAACCATCGGATTTTCAGAAACCAATTTAGTTTTAATTTAGGTTCTACCACGATTTGTGTGGAAATGTTAAATTTGCAATAAAATAATAAA
>CAZIMW010000094.1:0-10416 GCA_964540425.1 uncultured Flavobacterium sp. | reverse complement strand
AAAAAAATATGTACGAAAAAAAGAAATTTCAATGTATAAAGGATATAATGAATAAGAAATTAATCCTTATAGATGGCATGGCTACTGCAAAAGAAGCTGTAGAAATAATGAGAAATGAGAATGTAGAATCCTTAATTATTAAAAAACGTACTCCGCAAGATGCTTGTGGAATTGTTAATATTAATGATTTTATTAAAGGAGTAATTCTTCAAGACAAAACTTCTGAAGAGGTAAATGTTTTTGAAATTATGACAAAGCCAGTTATTAGTGTTCCTTCAAATATGGATGCAAGATATGTTGCGAGTTTGTTAATTAATGTTGGAATTAGAATGGCTCCTGTTGAAGAAAACGGTGAATTTATTGGTATGGTTTCTCTATCAGATTTAATTTTAGAAAATTTGAATTTTTAAGGTGATTCTATAAATTCATAAATATATATTCAATAAAATATTTGCATTATAGATTTGGATGCTTAAAACGCAATAATAAAACGTTCATAATTTAATGCTAAGAATGGTGAAATCTTACAGAAAAATATGTAACCAAAATTATACTCACGTACTAATTATCTTCAATAAATTAAAATTTAAAAATCACCAAAATAGCTATGAAAAAACTATTAAAATACACTTTTGTACTAGCATTTTTATTGAGTGCTTATTTTACTTATACAACCTATCCAAAATTAGATATAGTTAGTGGGTTTTCAGCAAAAAGTGTAGCATCACATTATTTTATTGCAGGAAGAGAAAAATTATATGCCGAAGCAGAAGACAACAAAGAGCCTACTATGGGAATGGCAAGCACAATACTTTTAGAGGATGATAATGCTGCGAAATCAAATGTATTTGGTTTGAAAAAGCGATGGGCAGTTTATCGCGAAGGTGTAGGAGTGGTTTTGGTACCGAGTGATAAGCAAAGGGAAGACGTATCATATACAAAACCAAATCGGGATAAAACACCAACCAATTTGTCATATCCTTATGGCGATTTGCCTCAAAAAGATACGATTTTTCAGAATGTAAATTATTCAGAATTAAAAAATATTGTCAATAAAGCATTTGTTAATGAAGGTGAAAATCAAAAGAAAACCCGTACCGTACTTGTAATTTATAAAGATCAGATTATTGGTGAACAATACATAGATGGTTTCGATAAAAACTCAATGATATTAGGATGGTCAATGGCAAAAAGTGTCACCAGTGCTGTACTGGGAGTTCTAGAAAAAGAAGGAAAAGTAAATTTATATGAAACTCATTTATTTTCAGAATGGGAAAATGACGATCGTAAAAATATCACCCTTGCCAATTTACTAAATATGAACTCTGGTTTGGAATGGGAAGAAGATTATACCAAGATTTGCGATGTCACTAAAATGTTATTTCTTGAAGAAGATATGACTAAATCTCAATTAAGAAAACCCTTAACGGGAATACCAAATGAATCTTGGAATTATTCAAGCGGGACAAGTAATTTGTTAAGTGGCTTTATTAGAAACCAATTTGACACACAACAAGAATACTTAGACTATTGGTATTCAGAATTAATTGATAAAATAGGAATGCACTCCATGATTATTGAAACCGATTTTAAAAATAATTATATTGGAAGTTCCTATGCTTGGGCGACTACCAGAGACTGGGCAAAGTTTGGTTTATTGTATTTACATAACGGAAATTGGAACGACGAACAAATATTAAGTCAGTCGTGGATAGATTTCACTAGAAAACCGACTAATGGGTCTGATGGCGTTTACGGTGGACATTTTTGGATGAATGCAGGAGGTAAATATCCAGATGTTCCTAAAGATATGTATTCGTTAAATGGTTTTCAAGGACAACGAGTGTATATTATTCCGTCAAAATATTTGGTGGTAGTTCGTACAGGAACTCACGGTGAAGCGAATTTTAATGTCAATAAATTTTTAAGCGATATCATTTCAACAATCAAACATTAAGAAAAACAACTATCTTGTAATCCTAAATAAAATAATAATTATGAAAAAAAGCTACTTACTTTTTATTGCATTAATTTCAATTCAAGCCTTTTCACAAACCCCAATTACAACTACGATTGAATACCAAGGTTATGATGAAACTCAAGCCTATTTTGGTGAAGGTGAATATCAAATATTCTTAGACAATGTTGATGGAGTGTTGGATAAACCAGTGATTTTAATAGATGGATTTGATCCAGGAGATTCAAGAGATATTACTGCTTTGTATGGTTTATTAGATTTTTCTGGTGGAAATCTAGCAGATATTTTAAGAAATGAAGGATTCGATTTAGTTGCCTTAAATGCACCACAATATACTACAGATGGAAAAGAAATTGATGGTGGAGCAGACTATATTCAGCGTAATGCCATGGTTTTAGTCGAATTAATCGATTTGATTAATAACCAAAAAGTAGGTAATGAAGGATTGGTTATTATAGGCCCAAGTATGGGAGGATTAATTGCTCGTTACGGACTAACCTATATGGAGCAAAACGGAATGAGTCACGACACAAGATTATACATATCGTTTGACTCTCCACACTTAGGAGCAAATATTCCAATGGGACTTCAGTATTTGTTAAGCTATTTTGCTTTTGGACAAGATAATGCAGATGCTCAATTGGTAGTAGAAAACCTCTTAAATAGTCCAGCAGCAAAAGAAATGGTAATAGATCATTATTCAGCACATCTAGCTGCAGGATCAGATTTCGAGCAAGATCCAAATTTATTATTACCAGATGGTGCTCCCGGATTTAGAGATGAATTTCAAACAGAATTAGATAATTTAGGGTTTCCTCAAGATGTTAGAAATGTGAATATGATAAATGGAAGTGGAACAGGTGTAATGACAGGAATTCCTGGAATGCTAGTCTTAGACACAACACTAGATTTAGGAAATAATATTACTGCAGATATAATTTTGAATTTTGCTCCACCCGCAGATGAAACTAATACAGTAACAGATTTTACCGCCTATTTTATTGGCATCCCAATAGAATCATATTCGGCAGATAATCAGTCGTTTAGTTATACGGCAGGATTGGATAGTACTCCTGGAGGAATGAGTAGTATGGGAGAGTTTTTAGATGATTTAGAACAAGAAGATTACTCATTTATCCCAACTTTTAGTGCATTAGCAATAGACACTGAAAACGATTGGTATGCGATTCCAGATTTAAACGATTCCCCTTTTGTGAATACTTATATTCCTACTGAAAACGAATATCATGTAACACTTACACCTCAAAATGTAGCTTTTGCATTGTCTGAAATTAGAGAAGAACCTTTAGGAATTTCTGAAAACGATTTCGCTAATAAATATCTTTTGGTTAAAAACCCAGTTTCTGAACAAATTAAATTAAAACTAAACGACGCACACACATATAATAATGTAAGTGTTTCAGTTTATAATACTTCAGGTCAACTAGTTATTTCTGAAAAACTGCAAAACCCAACCAATGAGATTTCAATAAATCAAAGCTTAAATTCAGGAATTTATATTTTGAATATTATTGATTCTGAAACTTCATTTAATGTTAAGATTGTGGTTCAATAAAAAAGGTTGAAATTTTACATTTCGGTATTCTTTAAAATCATTCTAATAGAATTTTAGTGTACTTTTGTTTAATAAAAATGAACTATTATGTTGTCAAATTCAATTGAAAAAGCGTTAAATAAACAAATTAGAATCGAAGCAGAATCTTCTCAGATATACTTAGCAATGGCTTGTTGGGCTGAATCTAAAGGTTTTGAGGGTGTTGCAGAATTTATGTTTGCACAAGCAGACGAAGAGCGAGCACATATGCTTCGTTTATTGCGTTATTTAATAGAGCGTGGTGGAAAAGCAAATATTTCAGAATTAAGCAAACCACCTTCAGATTTTACTTCTCCAAAAGCGATGTTTGAAGAAGTGTTGGAACACGAGATATTCGTTTCAGAATCTATCAACGACTTGGTGTCAATTACTTTTGATGAGAAAGATTTTGCAACCCATAATTTTTTACAATGGTATGTGGCAGAACAAATTGAAGAAGAAGCAGTCGCTCGTAATATCTTGGATAAAATCAATCTAATAGGCGACGAGAAAAGTGGTTTCTATCTATTTGATAAAGATGTTCGTGCTATGATTGCTCAAAAGCCAGCTGAATAACTATCGATGATGATAAGGTTCATTTCGTAAAATAGTGAACCCTCGATACAGCTGTTCAATAAAGAACAAACGCACCATTTGGTGTGAGAATGTCATGGTAGAAAGCGATATTTTTCCGTTGGCTCTTTTGTAAATTTCATCACTAAAACCATAAGGACCACCAATTACAAATACTAAAGTTTTTAGACCACTATTCATTTTTTTCTGAAGGTAATCCGAAAACTGAACTGAGCTAAACGTTTTTCCATTTTCATCAAGCAGAATTAAAGTATCAGACTTGTTAATTCGTTTTGAAATTTCGTCACCTTCTGCTTTTTTCTGTTGTGCTTCCGATAAATTTTTGGAGTTCTTTATATCTGGGATAATTTCAAGACTAAATTGCACGTAAAACCCAAGACGCTTAGTGTATTCTTCAATTAAAGCTTGAAGATGTTTTGAATCCGTTTTGCCAATGGCTAAAAGTTTTATTTTCATATAAATCCCCTGCGAAGGCAGGAGTCTTTTTATTTAAAGTGAGAAAACGCAGTAATTTAATGTTCAAAAATACAAATTATAATAATCTCACTTACTAGAAAGCAAAATAACTAATCCCTTTTTCAACTTCTTTTAGTATTTTTGTTTAAAACCATCTGTCATGATTTCAAAAGCAAAATTTAATAAAGAAATAGACTTAATAATCGTCAATGCTATAAGAGAAGATGTTGGTGATGGCGATCACAGTTCCCTAGCTTGTATTCCGTACGATGCTCAGGGTAAAGCAAAGCTATTGGTAAAAGAAGATGGGATTATTGCAGGAATCGATTTTGCAAAACGTGTTTTTGATTATGTAGATCCGGGTTTGAAAATTGAAACATTAATAGAAGATGGGAGCGAAGTAAAGTATGGTGATATTTGCTTTTATGTTTCAGGAAATTCACAATCTATATTAAAATCCGAACGATTAGTTTTAAACGCAATGCAGCGTATGAGTGCTATTGCAACCAAAACCAAAAAATTTGTAGATGTATTAGAAGGCACCAAAACAAAAATTTTAGACACTCGTAAAACAACCCCCGGAATTCGTGCTTTAGAAAAATGGGCGGTAAAAATTGGTGGTGGAGAAAACCATCGTTTTGCTTTGTATGATATGATTATGTTAAAAGACAATCATATTGATTTTTGTGGTGGAATCACAAAAGCAATCAATCAAACCAAGCAATATTTAAAAGACAATCACTTTACATTAAAAATTATAGTTGAAGCAAGAGACCTTCAAGAAATTAAAGAAATAGTACAATCCGATGGAATTTACAGAATCCTCATCGATAATTTTAATTACGAAGATACTCGTAAAGCTGTTGCTTTAATTAGCAACAAATGTTTAACCGAATCTAGTGGAGGGATTACTTTAGAAACTGCAAGAAAATATGCAGATTGTGGCGTAGATTTTATTTCGAGCGGTGCAATTACTCATTCTGTTTATAATATGGATTTAAGTCTAAAGGCTATATGAGCAATCAATTAGAAAAAGATATCTTAGTAAAAGAACAGGTTGTAGCTACCATATTAAGGATACCTATTATTAGGTTTTTGGTAATTATTCCTAAAAAAATAAAACTTCCAAGGTTTGAGGGTTTGACTTTATGGGATTTAATTTATACTTATGTATTTGGAATTATCGAAGGAACTTTTTCATCAAGAGCAGGATCTATTGCCTTTAGTTTTTTTATGGCATTGTTTCCTTTTTTATTATTTCTTCTAAATTTAATTCCATATTTACCTATAGAACCTTATCATTTTATAGCGTTTGTTGAAGAAATATTACCTCCACATACTACAGAATTTTTCTTACCTGTAATTAAAGATATTTCAGAAAACCCTCGCGGAGGATTAATATCATTTGTATTTTTCTTAACCATGTTTTTAATGACCAATGGAGTAAATGCAATTTTTAGTGGTTTTGAATATTCATACCATGTAAAAATTAATCGCACCTTTTTTAAACAGTATTTTGTTGCATTTGCAGTTTCAATTTTACTGGCTTTATTATTACTTCTTGCTATTGTTATATTGGTTTATAGTGAACAATATATAGGTGGTTCTAAGCTTATACGTTATTCAATTTTTATTATATTAATTTATTTAGTTATTGCAATTTTTTATTATTTTGGGATTAAAGAGGGGAAAAAATTCCGCTTTTTCTCAATAGGGTCTTTTGTGACAACCCTTTCGTATATACTGACAACCTATTTTTTTGGAGTATATATCAATAATTTTTCAAATTATAACGAACTTTACGGATCCATTGGAGCCTTACTAATTATGATGCTTTATATCTGGATCAACTCCAATTTATTATTACTAGGTTTTGAGTTAAATGCAACCTTACAATCCCTTAGGAATCAAAAATAATTACTGTGTATTTTATAGACGTCATACTTCCAATTCCTTTAAAACAAACCTTTACTTATAGTGTAAATAAGGATGAAGCATACTTTTTAAAACAAGGAATGCGTGTTGCGGTTCCTTTTGGGAAGTCGAAAATTTACACCGGTATTGTGTTTGCAATTCACCAAGAAGCACCTCATGGTTATGAAACAAAATCTATCGATCAGATTTTAGATGAAACTCCCGTTATTACAAGTCGCCAATTAAAGCATTGGCAGTGGATTTCAAGTTATTATATGTGTACTTTGGGCGAGGTAATTAAAGCCGCTTTGCCCAATGCATTTTTATTAGAAAGTGAAACAATTATCGTTCTTTTATCTAAAAAAGTTCAAGATGAATCTAATTTTAGCGATGATGAATATTTGGTTTACGAAGCCTTACAACATCAATCTTCAATTCATATTAATGACATTAGAAACATACTAGATCGTAAAAATGTAGTAGGTGTTATTCAGAAATTAGTTGAAAGAGGAATCATAGGTGTACAGGAAGAAGTTTATGAAAAATACAGCCCAAAAGTAAAAAGGTATGTAAGATTATCTGCGTCATATTCTTCTGAAGAAAATTTAAAAAACATATTAGATATCTTATCAAGAGCACCCAAACAAAAGCATGTGATAATGACCTTGTTTATGCTTTCGTCAAAAGATAAATCTCCGATTGAATCACTACTACTACAAAAGAAAAGTGAAACTACTTCGGCCGTAATTAAGACATTGATAGCTAAAGGTATTTTAGAAGAATATTTTATTCAAAAAGATAGAATTGAATTTAAAGGAAAGGATTCTGTTAGAATTAAAAAATTAAATGAAGCTCAAGAAAATGCTTTAATCGAAATAAAAAAAGCGTTTGAAACAAAAGAAGTCTGTTTATTACACGGAGTTACTTCCAGTGGTAAAACAGAAATATATGTACAGTTAATTGAAGAAGTAATTTCAAAAGGAAAACAAGTGCTTTATATGCTTCCTGAAATTGCATTAACCACGCAATTAATTACAAGATTACAAGAATATTTTGGTGAGAAAATAGCTGTATTTCATTCCAAATTTTCAGTAAATGAGCGGGTAGAGGTTTGGCGAAATGTGTTAGACAATAAACCCAAAGCACAACTAATTATTGGAGCAAGATCTTCTCTTTTTTTGCCTTTTTCAAATTTAGGATTGGTAATTGTGGATGAAGAACACGAACCTTCATTTAAACAATTTGCTCCATCTCCACGTTATAATGGAAGGGATAGTTCGGTAGTTTTGGCGAAAATCCATAATGCAAAAGTATTAATGGGTTCTGCAACACCTTCCTTAGAGAGTTATAACAATGCCAAAAATGATCGCTACGGATTGGTTGTTTTAAAAAAACGTTTCGGGAATGTTCAAATGCCAGCAATAGAGTTGGTAGATATAAAAGAGAAATACAAGAAAAAATTAATGACGGGTCATTTTAGTGATCGTTTATTAGAAGAAATCAACGAATCTTTAAAAAATAAAGAGCAAGTAATTATTTTTCAGAATAGAAGAGGATTTTCACCGGTGGTTGAATGTACTACTTGCGGAACTTCACCACAATGTCCTAATTGTGATGTGAGTTTGACTTTTCATCAATATAAAAACCAATTGCGTTGTCATTATTGTGGGCATACAACCCCTATGCAAATTTCCTGTTTGGCTTGCGGAAGTGAAACATTAGACAATAAAGGCTTCGGAACCGAGCAAATTGAAGTAGAATTAAAAGAATTATTTCCAGACTTTAGAATAGCCAGAATGGATCAAGACACCACCAAACGAAAACACGCTCATGCAAAAATAATCGAAGCCTTAGAAAATGAAGAAATCGATATTTTAGTAGGAACACAAATGTTGGCAAAAGGGTTGGATTTCAGGAATATAAGTTTGGTTGGAGTGATGAATGCGGATAATCTACTTAATTTTCCAGATTTTAGAGCTCATGAACGTAGTTTTCAATTGTTGCAACAAGTAGCAGGAAGATCAGGGCGTACTAAAAAACAAGGTAAGGTAATTATTCAGACCTATAACCCGCACCATCAAATTTTACAGCAGGTAAGTACTAATAGTTATGAGGAAATGTACGGACAGCAATTAGAAGAAAGACATCAATTTAAATATCCTCCACATTTTAGAATGATTAAAATTACTTTTAAAGAAAGAAGTTTTCAGAAAATGGAAAAAGCTTCCATTTGGTTTAGCCAAGCTTTAAAGGTAAAATTAAAAAGAAATGTTTTGGGACCAGAAGCACCAGCAGTTGGGCGAATTAGAAACTTATTTATATCCAATGTTTTGGTAAAAATACCTATAGGGCAATCCATTCCTAAAACAAAGGAATACATCAATCATATTGTAAGAAGTTTTAATTCAATAAAAGAATTCTCAAGTGTAAGAGTGGTAATAGATGTAGATAATTACTAACGATTCATTGATGCGGTAAGTGCTTCAATCAATTGTGTTTTTCTATTTCTACTTAATGGAAGCTGTTGGTTTTCCAATTCAATTACCTTACTATTATAACGCTCCACCTTATCAAGATTTACGATATATGATTTATGGATTCTAAGAAAACGATCTTCAGGAAGTAAAGCTTCAAATGCTTTCATGGTTGAAAGAACAACTAACGAATCATTTTCGGTAACTAACTTTACGTAATCTCCTAAAGCTTCAATGTATTTTAATTCATTCAGGAAAACTTTACGCTTTTTTAGGTTGCTTTTTACAAAAATGAAGTCTTCATCATCGAATCCATCTTCGTTTTTCATTTTAAAAATACTAATTGCTTTATGAACAGCATTCAAAAAACGATCTTTTGAAATAGGTTTGCGTAGGTAATCTACCGCATCATAATCAAAAGCTTTAAAGGCGTATTTTGTTTTACCAGTAACAAAAATAATTTGTGGTTTAATTGTCAAGTCATCAAGTAAATCGAATCCAGATAAAATAGGCATTTCAATATCCAAAAACACTAAATCAATGTCGGTAGTCGTCAAGCCAATTTCAGCTTCGATTGCATTATTATATTCAGCAACAAGATTAAGAGACGGATGATTATCTATTAGTCTAACTATAGATAGTCTTTGCAAGGTAGAGTCATCTACAATTGCACAATTTAAAGTTATTTTGTCCACAATATGGGTTTTTCTTATAGCAATAATACTCATTTTATCGATGAACTGCAAGGTGTTTTAACTTTAATCGAGAAAAAAGGGGTTTTTGTCCCTTTTATCTAAATTAATATTTAAGACAAATAAATGGTTTGAATATTACAAATAAAGTAGTATTTTTGCACGCTCTTGGCGAGATGCTAAGAGAATAAATTAATTTTAAAATAGATTTTTATGAATCATTATGAAACTGTTTTCATCTTAAATCCCGTTTTATCTGAAGATCAGATAAAGGAAACAGTAAAGAAATACGAAGATATTCTTGTTTCTAAAGGTGCTAAGATGATATCCAAAGAAAATTGGGGGCTAAAAAAATTAGCTTACGCAATTCAACACAAAAAAAGTGGTTTTTACCACTTATTTGAGTACACTATTGATGGAGAAGCTATCAATAATTTAGAAATTGAGTTTAGAAGAGATGAACGTATTATGCGTTATCTTACTGTAAGCTTAGACAAGCATGCAATTGCTTGGGCTGAAAAGAGAAGAAACCGTAACAAAAAAACAGCATAACTATGTCATCTATAGAACAACAAGCAAAAGGAAAAAAAGACGGTGAGATTAGATATCTTACTCCTTTAAACATAGAAACTGCACAGAAGAAAAAGTACTGTATGTTTCAGAAATCTGGAATCAAATATGTAGATTATAAAGATGCAGATTTTTTAATGAGAT
>CAZIMW010000093.1:0-10417 GCA_964540425.1 uncultured Flavobacterium sp. | reverse complement strand
GTCAGAAGCACCATTACTCGCTTTTATTAATATATCTAAAGGAGTTTGATATAACCACTCTCTTGCTTCCATTGTTTTTTCCCAAGGTTTATCTTCATTTAAACGAGAATAAGAAGTCATATAAACCGCAGTACCTGCTAATGGAAGCGAGCCTTTTCCTCCTGCTAAACGATCTCTAATTTCTCCTCCACTTCCTGTTGCAGCACCATTAAAAGGTTCTACGGTTGTTGGAAAATTATGTGTTTCTGCTTTTATTGAAATGACAGATTCAAAATCTGTATTCTGGTAAAAATCTGGCTTGTCGGCACTTTTTGGTGCAAATTGAACCACTTTCGGTCCTTCTATAAAAGCTACATTGTCTTTATAAGCAGAAACTATGGTATTCGGATTTTCTTTAGAAGTTTTTTTAATCAATTTGAATAGGGAAGAAGGCATTTCTTCTCCATCAATAATAAAAGTTCCGTTAAATATTTTGTGACGACAATGTTCGCTGTTTACTTGACTGAAACCAAATACTTCACTGTCGGTTAATTTTCTTTCTAGTTTCTTAGATAGATTCTCAAGGTAACCAACCTCTTCATTGTTTAATGCCAATCCTTCCGCTTTATTATACGCATTGATGTCTTCAATTTCAATGATTGTTTCTGGTTGAATATCAATGGTAAAAATATCTTGATTTAATTCCGAATATTTTTGAGAAAGCATGGGGTCAAAATCTAAAAAATCTTTAGTAACCCAATGAAATTCTTCAATTCTAATAATCCCTTCAATCCCCATGTTTTGGGTAATTTCAACAGCATTAGTACTCCAAGGCGTAATCATTGCGGCACGGGGTCCAATAAAAAAATCCGCGATAACGGATTCATTTATTTTATGTTTGTCGCCAAAAAGCCATTGTAGTTTATCTGTTTCAGTTACAGAAAGTTGCGTAGAAGTTTGGACAGTAAAAAGGGTGTTTTTAAGGTCTCCGAAAAAGTGAATCATCGTTTAGTTTTATCACGGTTTTTAAAAATACAAAGGTAGTATTTTAAAATATTTAATTGAACTTAAGGAATACTAAAACTTCCAAGCTACAAACCTGCTTTTTTTATTGCCTTGTGACATTGGTATTACCTTATAAGTTACTTTTAACTTAGTTAATTGTTTTCTTATTTTCTGAAGGTTTTCTTTTTTTGAAACTAAACAAGTAAACCACCCAACCTGACTTTTAAAATCCGTACTTTGTTTAATCATTCGTTTAATAAACAAGGCTTCACCACCATTACACCAAAGCTCGTTTGCTTGTCCGCCAAAGTTTAAAACAATCTCTTTTTTGGTTTGATATGGCTGTCCGTCGTCTTGGAGATTTCTTAACTTACGTAGGGTTGCTTTGCTAGCTTCTTCTTCGGAAGTATGAAAAGGAGGGTTGCACATCGTAAAATGAAAGTATTCTCCTTCTTTTATAATTCCTTCAAAAATATTGGCATTATTTTCTTGATGACGAATTTCAATTTTATTTTTTAGACTTTCGGAAGCTTCTACATTTCTATTTGCTGAAACAATTGCACTTTCATCAATATCCGAACCTACCATTTTCCAATTATAAATTTGCGAAGCAAGTATAGGGTAAATACAGTTGGCGCCTACACCAATATCCAATCCCAATATTTTAGTAGTTTTATTATCTTCAATTAGCAAATCGTTTATATAATGCAGATAATCTGCTCTCCCAGGAATTGGTGGACATAAATAATGTGCAGGGATTCCCCAGTTTTCAATAGCATAATGATGTTTTAATAATGCTTTATTAAGTTGTAACACTGCTTTGCTATTAGAAAAATCGATGGTTTGAGTACCGTGTTCGTTGGTAAATACGAATAATTTCAATTTTGGTGTAACTGCGATTAATTCTTCAAAATTATAAGGCTGATTGTGTAGATTTTTTGGATGCAAAATATGTTGTTTTAAAGCTTCAAATTTACTTTAATTATACATGATTAACACCTATTATTCTAAATGTTTTTTTAGGATGAAAAAGAAGTTGATTAGTCGAAAAAATAAATGTTTTTGTATAGTAGCTAAATTAGTGACTAACTGATTTAAAGTAGTACTTTTGAAAAAATTTAATTCAGATGGAATCTTTCTCAACTTTCAACATTTCTAAGCAATTGCACTATGCGATTGATGATTTAGGTTTTGTTAAACCCACGCCAATTCAGTCGCAATCTTTTTCTGTAATTCAGGCTGGAAAAGATATGGTTGGGATTGCACAAACAGGTACAGGAAAAACGTTTGCCTTTATGTTGCCCTTATTGCAAGGACTTCCATTTTCAAGAGAATTAAATCCAAGAATTTTAGTCATCGTTCCTACCAGAGAATTGGTAATTCAGGTGGTTAATGAAATTGAAAAATTCGCTAAATACATGGATATTCGTGTGTTAGGTGTTTATGGTGGTGTAAATATGAATCCACAGAAAGAAGCTATAGTGCTAGGTTGTGACATTGTAGTCGCTACGCCAGGACGGTTATACGATTTGGTATTGAGTAGGGCATTACAATTAAAATCGGTACGGAAATTAGTGATTGATGAAGTAGATGTAATGTTGGATTTAGGATTTAGATTTCAACTGATTAACATCTTTGAATTACTCCCAAAGCGAAGACAAAACATCATGTTTTCGGCAACAATGACCGATGATGTAAATGAATTAATTCACGACTTTTTTGAAGCACCAACCACTATTTCGGTGGCGGTGAGTGGAACTCCGTTAGATAATATTCAGCAGTCTTGTTATTCGGTTCCTAATTTTTATACCAAGATTAATTTACTAACTCATTTACTTCAGAAAGAGGAAGAGTTTAGTAAAGTTTTGGTTTTTGTTTCTAATAAACGAAGTGCCGATTTATTGTTTACTGAATTAGAAGCTATTTTTACTACAGAAGTTGCTGTAATTCATTCCAACAAAACACAAAATTATCGAATCCGTTCTATTGAAAACTTCAACAATGAAGAAACTAGAATTTTGGTAACGACAGATATAATGGCGCGTGGACTGGATTTAGATCAGATTTCTCACGTAGTGAATTTTGATACACCTCCATTTCCTGAAAACTATATGCACCGTATTGGTCGTACCGGTAGGGCTGAAAAAGAAGGAAATTCACTCTTGCTTTTTACTGAAAAAGAAGCTCCTTTAAAAGAACGTATAGAAGCTTTAATGGAATTTGAAATTCCGTTGTTGGAAATGCCTTCAGAAATAGAAATTTCTAAAAAATTAACCTACGACGAACAGCCTAAACATAAAGAGGGGAATAACCCGTTGAATTTGGAAGATTCGGGTAAAGGGTTCCACGAGAAGAAAGAGAAAAATAGAAAAGAAAATTTAGGTGGGTCCTACAAACGAACGATTAAAAAGAAATACAAAAAGCCAAAGACCAAAGGCGATAAGAATTTTAATAAGCGGAATAAAAACAAGTAAAAACATCTATCAACTAGAATGTAGATTTATGTGCTAAATGAATTTAATATTCATTATAAATTGTGTAACTAGATGTTTGTTTTCTAAATAATTGTTAATTTTTTATTCTTAATTTTCCTTAAATATTTTAGTATTTGTGTTTTATTTTATCTTTCACTAAAAGAAAAAATATAAAACAAAAAAGCAGAACAATGATATCATTGTTCTGCTTTAATTAGTAAATTATATCCTTTAATAATCTGTATTGATTATTTAGGAATAGACATAAACGCACTTAGGTTTTAGAAAATTTGGTACTTCGACTGCATTCAGTAACCCTGTTGAGCCAAACAAAATTCTAAAAAGGATATTTATTCTCTTTATTTACTTTATCAGCAATTTGTGTACGCAATGCTGCTACATTTGGCTGATTTTGATATTTTGTAAATCGTTTTAATCCCATTAACATCATACGTTGCTCATCACCTTCAGAGAAAGAAACAATTGCTTCTTTTGCTTTTCTTTGAATGATGTCTACCGCATTATATAAGTACAATTGCGTCATAGCAATTTGGATTTTCTGAGAATCTTCACCAAAACGCTTGATGTTTTTACGAGTTCTTAGAATCGCACTTTCCGCTAAATACACTTCAATTAAAATATCTGAAGCAGCAATTAATACTTGTTGTTGTTCTTCTAATTCTGCACCAAACTTTTGAGCAGCGGCACCACCTACCATTAAAAATACTTTTTTCAGGTTTTCTACAATGGCTTTTTCTTCTGCAAAGGTTTCAGAAAAATCTGGAGTATCAAACGATGGTATTCCTGTTAATTCTCCAATAACTGCTTGTGCAGGTCCCATTAAATCTACGTGACCTTTCATTGCTTTTTTCATCAACATTCCAACAGTTAGCATTCTATTGATCTCGTTGGTGCCTTCGTAAATTCTAGAAATACGACCATCTCTCCAGGCAGATTCCATTGGAGCATCGGCACTAAAGCCCATACCTCCATATATCTGAATTCCTTCATCAAAACAAGCTTGGGCATCTTCAGAAACCGCTACTTTTAATATAGAACATTCGATTGCAAATTCTTCAATACTTTTAAGTTCTGCTTCTTGATGTGTATTTCCAGCCTCTAAACGAAGTTTCATTCGGTCTTCAATATCTTTTCCTGCTCTGTAAGTAGCACTTTCATCTACATATACATTTGTTGTCATTTCAGCAATTTTAGATTTGATAGCTCCAAATTGAGATATAGGGGTTTTAAATTGTTTACGCTCGTTTGCATATTGTACTGCAAGTGTTGTTATTCTTTTTTGTGCATCTAGGTTTGCAGCAGCTAATTTAATACGACCAATATTTAAAACGTTCATCGCAATTTTAAATCCACTGCCTCTTTCAGAAAGCATGTTTTCAACAGGGACTTTTGTATCTGTAAAAAATACTTGACGGGTAGAGGAGGAGTGAATACCAAGTTTATTCTCTTCTTCACCCATGGTAATTCCATTTTCTGGATCGTTTTCTACAATAAAACCAGTGATGTATTTATCGTCTTCAATACGAGCAAACACGATGAAAATTTCAGCAAACCCTGCGTTAGAAATCCACATTTTTTGTCCGTTGATGATGTAGTGTTTTCCATCTTCGGTAAGTACTGCTTTTGTTTTTCCGCTATTGGCATCACTACCTGCAGTTGGTTCGGTTAAACAATAAGCTCCAAATTTTGCTCCAGAAGCTAGGTCTGGCACATATTTTTGTTTTTGTGCTTCGGTACCGTATAATACGATTGGCATGGTTCCAATACCAGTGTGTGCACCAAAGGCTGTTGCGATAGAACCTGTTGCACCAGAAATGTAATCACAAACCAATAAGGTGGTTACAAATCCCATTCCGAGTCCACCATACGCTTCTGGAACAGCAACTCCTAAAAGTCCGAGTTCTCCAGCTTTTCGCATAATTTCTTCTGTAAGCGCATAATCTTTTTTCTCTAAACGTGCTTTATGAGGCCAGATTTCTCGATCTACAAAATCGGTTACAGCATCACGCATCATTTTTTGTTCTTCGGTAAAATCTTCTGGTGTGAAGACTGCTTCGCAAGGAGTGTCTTTTACTATAAATTGTCCTCCTCTAATTAGTTCGTTTTTCATTTCTTATATTTTTTTTATTCTCGCGAAGACGCTAAGACGCCAAGCTTTTTTGTTTTTTTGTTTTTTTGTTTCCCGCGGATTTCGCAAGTTTTAGCAGATTTATTTTATTTGACATATAAAGACACGAATATTTTATTTTCTTCGCGTCTTCGCGCCTTTGCGAGCAATTTAATTACTTCAAAAATTCATAAATCCCAGCAGCACCTTGTCCAGTTCCTACACACATCGTAACGATACCGTATTTTCCTTTCATATCACGTTTTCGCATTTCATCAAAAAGTTGAGTGGAAAGTTTTGCTCCCGTACAACCTAATGGATGTCCTAAAGCGATTGCTCCTCCGTTTACATTTACGATGTCTGGATTAAGATCCAATTCTCTCATTACTGCTAATGATTGTGAGGCAAATGCTTCGTTTAATTCGATTAAATCGATATCGCTTTGTTTTAATCCTGCTTGTTTTAATGCTTTTGGAATTGCTTTTACAGGTCCAATTCCCATAATACGAGGTTCAACACCTGCTGCTGCAAAGTTGACCATACGAGCGATTGGTTCTATATTGAGTTCTTTTACCATTTCTTCACTCATTACCATTACAAAGGAAGCACCATCACTCATTTGTGAGGAGTTTCCTGCTGTTACACTTCCGCCAGCAGCAAATACCGCTCTTAATTTTGCCAATGCTTCTTTGGAAGTTCCTTTACGAGGTCCTTCATCTTTAGTTACCGTGTAGTTTTTGGTTTCCTTTTTTCCTGCTTCATTTACAAAAGTATGTTCTACATTAATAGGAACTATCTGATCTTGAAAACGATTTTCTGCTTGTGCTCGTAAGGCTTTCATATGCGAATTGTAAGCAAATTCATCTTGATCTTCACGAGAAATATTAAATTGATTTGCAACTGCTTCTGCAGTTAATCCC
This sequence comes from uncultured Flavobacterium sp., assembly GCA_964540425.1. Classification (GTDB taxonomy): domain Bacteria; phylum Bacteroidota; class Bacteroidia; order Flavobacteriales; family Flavobacteriaceae; genus Marifrigoribacter. Next base: position 3,911 of record CAZIMW010000093.1, on the reverse strand, counting down.
ATTCCCCAATAATAATCTTCATTTCCTTCTTTGGCTAATTTATAATCTGGAGCAGGTTTATAGCCTCCCATTGGAATGTAACTCATACTTTCTACACCACCAGCGATAATACAACTTGCCATTCCGCTTTGGATTTTGGCGGTTGCCATAGCGATGGTTTCAATCCCTGAAGCACAATACCGATTTACGGTTACTCCTGGAACATCGTTAATTTTAAGTCCCATTAAGGAAATTAATCGCGCCATATTCAGCCCTTGTTCGGCTTCTGGCATTGCGTTTCCTACCATGACATCATCGATGCGAGTTTTGTCTAACTCTGGTAATTCCTTCATTAGATATTCTATGGTTTCCGCAGCCAATTCATCAGGTCTTTTGAATCTAAAAAGTCCTCTTGGTGCTTTTCCTACTGCGGTACGGTATGCTTTTACTATGTATGCTGTTTTCATGAAATGAGTATTAAGATTTTTAGTATTATGTATTAAGAAATTAGAAGTTAGTATTAAGACTTACTCAAAGATTTCTGTAATGAAAAATTCATTCTACAAACTTCTAAAATTTCATTTATTATAGGTTTTGTTTCTTCTTCTGAAGAAAGATTTAATCTTTTTGATAAATATAATTGTGTAAGTAATTCGTATGAAGAACCATTTGCAATTCCTAAAAACTGTTTAAATTCTCCTTTAGTATTTATACCAGCGCCTTCAGCTATATTTGAAGGGATTGAAACTGCACATCTTCTTATTTGACTTGTTAAACCATATTTTTCTTCCTTTGGAAAAGAAGAAGACACCTTATAAACACCTTCTGTGATGTCCATTGCCTTTTGCCATATTTTTAACTCCTCAAATCTGTGCATAATTTTGATTTTTTCACTTAGTACTTAATACTTTATACTCTTTACTTAATTACGAAGCGGTTTCCCAGTCTTCAACATATGCTCGATACGTTCTAACGTTTTACGTTCTGTGGTAAGACTTAAGAAAGCTTCCCGTTCTATGTCTAATAAGTATTGTTCTGAAACGTATGAAGGTTCCGATAAATCTCCACCTGCCATTACATAGGCAAGTTTGTTGGCGATTTTACGATCGTGTTCGCTAATGTATTTTCCGGCTTGCATTTGGTCGGTTCCTACTAAGAACATTCCTAATGCTTGTTTTCCAAGTACTCGTATATCTTTTCTTTTTACAGGTTGTGTGTAACCTTGATCTGCCATAGATCTTGCTACCGATTTTGCGGTTGCTATTTGACGATCTTTATTAACTACTACGATGTCTTTTCCTTTTTGAAGGATATTTAAATCAAACGCTTCATAAGCCGAAGTAGATACTTTTGCCATTCCGATGGTTAAGAAATGTTCTTGTAAAACGTTTAATTCTACATCGTTTTTATTGAACATATCACCAGCACGAAGCGCCATTTCTTTGGAGCCTCCACCACCAGGGATCACACCAACTCCAAACTCGACCAAACCAATATAACTTTCGGCTGCAGCCACTACACGATCGGCGTGTAATGTCATTTCGCAACCTCCACCTAATGTCATTCCGTGAGGAGCAACTACGGTTGGAATGGAAGAGTAACGTAAACGCATTACGGTATCTTGAAAATATTTGATTGCCATATTTAGCTCGTCGTATTCTTGTTCGACTGCCATCATAAAAATCATTCCGATGTTAGCACCAACCGAGAAGTTAGGTCCTTGATTTCCGACTACCAATCCGTCGAAATTCTTTTCAGCCATATCGATTGCCGTATTTAATCCTGCTAATACATCGCCTCCAATGGTATTCATTTTACTTTGGAATTCTACATTTAAGATTCCGTCACCTAAATCTTCAATAACAACACCACTGTTTTTGAAAACCTCGTTTGATTTACGAATGTTATTCAGAATAATAAATGAATCTTGTCCTGGGATTTTTACGTGTTTTTTCTGCGGAATGTCATAATAATAGGTAGCACCGTTTTTTACCGTGTAAAATTCTTCGATTCCAGCATCTAACATTTCTTGAATCCAAGCTGCTGGTTCTTTACCTAAATCTTTTATTAGTTGAACTCCTTCTTTTACACCTACAGCATCCCAAATTTGGAAAGGTCCGTGTTCCCAACCAAATCCTGCTTTCATTGCATCATCGATTCGGTATAATTCGTCTGAAATTTCAGGAATACGTTTTGAAGAGTAGGCAAACATTCCTGCGAAATTTTTACGATAGAATTCTCCTGCACGGTCTTTTCCTTTAACTAACACTTTAAAACGATCGATTACATTATCGATGGTTTTTGTTAATTCTAGTGTAGCAAATTTCGCTCTTTTTTTTGAGTTGTATTCTAAGGTATTAAGATCCATCACTAGGATTTCACTTTTTCCTTGTTCGTTTTTTACTTTCTTATAAAAACCTTGTCCGGTTTTAGATCCTAACCATTTGTTTTTCATCATGGTATTGATGAAATCTGGCAGTTTAAATATATCGTGTTCTTCATCATTTGGAACTCCTTCATACAAACCATTGGCTACGTGAACCAAGGTGTCAAGTCCTACCACATCAACGGTACGAAAGGTAGCCGATTTTGGACGACCAATAACTGGGCCAGTTAATTTATCGACTTCTTCAACGGTAAGTCCCATTTCTTTTACTAAATGGAATAATGCTTGGATTCCGTAGATACCAATTCGGTTTCCTATAAATGCAGGGGTATCTTTAGCTAGTACCGATGTTTTTCCGAGGAATTGTTCCCCGTAAATTGTTAAGAAATCGATTACTTCTTGCGAAGTATCTGGACCTGGAATAATTTCGAATAATTTTAAATAACGTGGAGGATTAAAGAAATGCGTTCCACAGAAATGTTTTCTGAAATCTTCGGATCTTCCTTTATTCATAAACTGAATAGGAATTCCTGAAGTATTACTTGTAATTAAAGTCCCTGGAGTTCTGTGCTTTTCTAAATTCTCGAAAACTTGTTGTTTGATGTCGAGGCGTTCTACCACTACTTCAATAATCCAATCTGCTTCAGAAACCTTTGCGATATCATCGGTTAAATTTCCGGTTGTGATTCGGTTTGCAAAATCTTTGTGATAGAGTGGGGCAGGTTTCGACTTGATAGATGCTGTTAATGCGTCGTTTACCAAACGGTTTCTAACCACTTTGTCCTCTAATGTAAGTCCTTTTGTTTTTTCTTTTTCAGAAAGGTCAAAGGGAACGATATCTAGCAATAATACTTCTACGCCAATATTGGCGAAATGACAAGCGATCCCGCTTCCCATTATTCCTGAACCGATAACGGCTACTTTATTTATTCTTCTTTTAGACATATTTATCTATTTATCTGATAGGTATATTTTCTTTGAATTAATTAATTCTAAAATAGAGTTGATTACTCTTTTAAATGTTTTTAAATCTTCTGGGCTAACGGTTTTATTAACTGCTTCGTCAAAACCGATAACGACTGTTTTTGAATATTCTCTCATTTCAACTCCAAAATCTGTTAAATGAATTAATACTCCACGTCCATCTTCTGGATTGGGTTTGCGAACAATTAGCCCTTTTTTTTCCATTGTTTTTAAGGTTCTGGAAAGGCTTGTTGCTTCAATCCCCATTTTGGGACCAAGAGAAGTAGAAGGAGTTCCTTCTTCAGGATCGATGCTGATTAATGCAAAACCTGTTGCCATCGTACTTCCTTTTTTACCTGCTTCTTCATTGTACATTTTTGTAATGTTCATCCAAGTGGAACGTAGTAAATAATCTATTGTTTTTTCTTTCATTTAAAGCAAGAGAATTTATTGTGTTTGATTTCAAAGATTCAAAGGTACATAAAATATGTTATGCGTGCATAGTAAATTTGTATTAATAATCATATTGTTTGTAACTATTCACCCAAATTAGGCAAAAAATAATTATCCTCAAAAGCATTAT
>CAZIMW010000092.1:0-10491 GCA_964540425.1 uncultured Flavobacterium sp. | reverse complement strand
GGTTTTTTACAAAGATACAAAATTACGCCGATTTAAACTTGACTTGACACTAGGTACGTATTAATGAAAACGATTTTTGATGAGAGAAATGTTATTAAAACCGATTAATAGGCAGTAAAATACAAATTAACAAGTGTTGCGTTAAACCCATATATAGTTAAAGAGCTATTCAACAATGATTTTTTTGACCACTTGTTTATCTTCAGCGGTAATTACTAACAAATACATACCGTTTTCTACTTGTAAATTTATTTCAGAATTATTGTTTATTTTTTTTGCGGTTATTTTTCGTCCATCAATAGAAAATACTTCAACAAAAGCTTCTTCTAAAAGTCCTGTTATAAATATTTTATTGGTTGTTGGGTTTGGATATACTCGTATGTTTGTAATGGCTTCATCTTCTATTTCTAAAGGTAAAGACCAAGGGTTTCCAACCTCTGTTCCCCAAATATACTCTACTAAATCTGGATGATCTATAAAAGGATTTCTGTTAAATTGCCAATTATAAATAGTGTTGTTTCTGTTCATTTCAAAATCATCTGGCGGATCGTTTCTATGCCAATCTAAAATAGTAGCCAAATCTCCCATTTGTCCCGTTACACTTGGAAAACCATTAACAACCTGTAAGCCATTATAACGTATTTGCATATATAAAACGCCACGAGCAACATCGCCTTTAAAGCTACCTAAATTCCCAGAAGGCCCATTATATTGTCCATAATGTTGGTTTCCTCTAGCACTATTTTCTGGTCCGTCTGCTGCTCTTAAAGCGTGAGCATCTGAGTTTCCGTGTCGTAATGAATCTGCTGTTGTATTCCAATAAACATTAATTCCGTCTGGAATATCATCATCGTCTATGCTGTAATACCCTGCCAAAGACCTTGGAAAGGTATGTTCTCTATTCCATTTTCCGACATTGCTAGATGTGGTTTGAAAATCTAATTTTGGTCTGCCTTGCTCTGTGTAAACTAACCAAACTTGGTTGCTATTTGCTGGGTTTTGGTCTGCTTCTTTTAAGATATCTATAACATCTGCATAGGTTTGTGCTCTTACAACACCTTCTTCTGCAATAATGTCTTGAATTGCTTGTTCTAAATTCGTTTCAGATAAACCATCTAAACTATCATAGTAATTGGTAGGCTGTGTGCTTTCTACAATTCCGTAGGTAGGATTGGTTGGCGTGCCATAAGGTGCTACCACAAAATCGTTGTCAACTACTCTAATAGTTATAAAGTTATTATACGGTATAAATGGTGAGGATAAATTTGAGAATTTAATAATCATTTCTTCATCTCCTTCATCTATTACATCGTCAATTAGTGTTATAGTTGTAATGACACTGTTTTGTCCGTTTGGAATAGTAACTGTAGTGTTTCCTGAAAAATCTGAGTTATCAAAACTTCCGTTGTTTAATGTAAAACTAAATGTATAATCTGAAATTACATTGGTTTCTGCTGTAAATGTAATGTCAAAACTTACGCCTTCATCATACATAGTTTGAGGAGTAGAAATACTAATAGGGTTAAATATAATTCCCCCTCCAAAATTTAATGCTCTTGGTGTTGGTTCTTTTACAGTATAGTTAACCCCGTCGTTATTTAATTGAATAGATTCTGTAGTTTTATTACCATTTTCATCCTCGTTTATTTGTTGTGTAATGCCTAGAAGGTTCATTAAGTTTACATCATCAGGATCGCTGGTGTCATAAACCAACGCATCAACAAGATTAGTTGTAGTTGCTAATGTTTCATCTGGAAAATCGGTATCATCACCTAAATAAATAGCTGCAGCATCAGCTCCTTGCTGTATTAAATTAGCAGGAATAATTACCTGAGGAAAAGGAGTAACAGTGATGCTTCCAATTAGGAGTAATCCATTTTCGTCGGTGGTGTAAGGATCTAAATCTAATGAGTAATAGCTTGAGTCGTTACCACTTGCTGACCCATTAAAAAGCACCAATACATATCCATTTAAAGAAAAACTAGGAGTGTCGGATTTAAGTTCAATAAATTCTCGGTCATCGATTCCTGGAGTGTCACAATCTAATTCGTTAATGACAATTTGAGCTGTTGTTATTTGACTTGTTACTATGAGAATTAGAATAAAAAGTGTTTTTTTCATTTAAATACGTTTTACCGCAAATTTACATATATAAAATTCATAGGAACTGTTGTAGCGTTTTAAAATAAAAAAAAGTAAAGAGGGTAATTTGCGATAAGATTTTGATACGAATGAATTAACAGAAGTACTCTATATTAATTTTATTCTTCAGATTCTATTGCAATTACATCCTTGGTATTAGGGATAATAAATTGTTGTTTTAAATCTACAGAAGCACCGTGGGATAATAATTCGGTTGAGAATTCTGTATTTGTAAATAAATTGTTTTCAGCAACCAATAATTGTTTTAAATTTTTAGAATATGCTAAATCACTAGGGATTTCACCAGATAGATCATTATCAAAAACATTTAATATTTCTAAGTATTCTAATTTTGTAACCGATTGAGGAATATTTCCTGATAATTGATTACTACTTAAATGTAACTGATTCAAACTGGAAATATTTCCGATTGAAGTTGGAATAGTTCCTTTTAAGTTATTACCATTAAAAGCCAAGATTTTAAGATTTTTTAAATTTCCTATTTCTGAAGGAATAGTACCTTCTAACTTATTAAAGGATAATTCTAAGTTTTCTAGATTGATTAACTGACCAATAGAGTTTGGAATTGTTCCTTCTAAATTATTAAATAAAAGACTAATGCTTATTACTTTATCGTCTTTAATGGTTACGCCTTGCCAATTACTAACAGGTTGGTTTAAATCCCAAGAGGTATTCCAAGAATCACCATTTGTTGAGGTATATAAATCTTGTAGTGCTTGCTTTTCATAATTAATAATCTGAGCAAAGAAACTTAGACTTATTAAAGAAAATGCGACGGTTAGTTGTATGTTTTTCATAGTATGAGGTAAAGAATATTCTTACATTATCATGTAAATAAACAATTTGTCGGGTTTAAAAACAAAAATACTCGATGAATTACATCATTTTATTTTTGATAAAAGCCTAATGTAATCTGTATTAACCTCGTGTATGCCGTTAAAAGCTTCTATGTTAAGGTGTTTGCCAAATAGTTTATTGCCTTTTATCTCTTCTTCTGTTTTACGTGCTTCGTTGATGTATTGATCTTTATTTCCGTAGAGATATGTAACTTTTGAATTCTCACTTATAAAAGAAAAATCACCTGATTTTAGCTCATTTGGAATTCCACCAGAATGCAATACCAAATGGTTAAAATTAATTTTCCGACTTGCAACCCAACGAGTAGCAATGGATACTCCTTGAGAATACCCTAAAACAATCAAGTTTTTTGGAGTATTTTTTACTTCAGTTTTATAAACTTCATCTACATAAGCCAATACGTTTTTGGTTTCTTCGGCTGTGTTTTCTTTTGTTAACCAAGAAGCTCCCACGTGTTTAAACTTTTTATCTTGATAATATTTTGAAGGTGCTTGAGGAGCGATAATAAAGTTTTCTTCGGGATTTAATTCAGAAAAATACTTGATAAAAAATTTGCTTAAATAACCCAAACCGTGAAATACGATCCAGACGTTTTTAGTTTTTTCAGTATAACTGTTTAAAACTGAGTAGGTATTAGTTGAAGTGTAGATTACTTTTTTTTCGCAAGTCATTTTGAAAATCGTTTTGTATTTTTACAAAAGTAAATTAATAATATGAACAAAAGCAAAAAGGAGGTTTTAGCAATGTGTAATTCGATTACTCCAAACACATTGATGGAAACTTTAGAGATAGAATTTATTGACCTTACCGAAGATACTTTAATTGCAAGAATGCCTGTTACTTCTAAAGTACATCAGCCAGATGGCGTATTACACGGTGGCGCTTCGGTTGCCTTAGCCGAAAGTATTGGTAGTGCAGCAGCTTTTGTTTTTTTAGATAATAAAGAAATTACCATTCGTGGTTTGGAAATTTCTGCCAACCATGTGAAAAGCATAAAAGACGGGTATGTTTATGCCAAAGCAAAAGCATTACATAAAGGTAGAACCACCCAACTTTGGCAAATTAGAATTGAAAATGAAGCAGACGAATTAATCTCATTAGTTAAACTAACCACTATTTCGTTTCATAAATAAATGACAGAAATTTTAAACATCCTTCAAAAGGTTACTAAACATTATAATAATAAGGTTCCTTTTGTAATTTATTCACTTCCAGAAAGTAAAAGAGCGACTATCTATTTACAAAAGAATAATAAATTATATAATACCTTAGCCTTTGAAGAAGATTGTTTTGTATTTGCTCCTTTTGATTATCAAAAAAAATCCTGTTGTATTCCTCTAGAAAATAGCGATGTTTTTGAAACGGATTTTGTTTATGAATCTATCAAAAAAAAGGAAATAAATACAGTTGAAGACAACTCCGAAGTAGAGAATTATTGTGAGCATATTAAAAAAGCAGTTAGAGTTATTAAATCACATCATGCGACTAAAATTGTGTTTTCAAGAAAGAAAGAAATTTCTTTAACTGAATTTGATCTAGAGCTATTAATCCACAGAATATTAAATTTATATCCATCCGCTTTTCGTTATATTTGGTATCATCCAAATACGGGATTATGGTGTGGAGCATCTCCAGAAGTTTTGGTGCAAACTGAAGGAATTTCATTTAAAACAATGGCTTTAGCTGGAACTAGGAAACATATTGAAGGTGTGGCACCAGATTGGACTATTAAAGAAACTATAGAACAAAAAATTGTGGTGGATGCTATCTCTACGAGTTTACAAAAAGTGACTTCTGTAGTTAGAATATCGAAATTATATAATCATAAAGCAGCGTCATTAGTACATTTACGAACCGATATTAATGGGATTCTTAAAAAAGGAAAAGCAACATTGTCAACCATTACCTCTGCCTTACATCCAACTCCCGCAGTCTGTGGTACACCTCAAGATTATGCAAAAAAATACATTCTTGAAAACGAGAATTATGAAAGAGAATATTACACTGGGTTTTTAGGACCTATTAGTATTAAAAATTCTTGTTCAAATTTTTTTGTAAACCTACGTTGTATGAAAATTAAAAATAATAAGGCATATTTGTTTGTGGGAGGAGGAATTACTATAGATTCTATTCCTATTAAAGAATGGGAAGAAACACAACATAAACTACAAACCATGTTGCAAGTTTTAGAACCAATGATTCGTTAAGGATCGCATTACAATTTGTATTTTTGTCCCGATGAAATATTCTAATAAAGATTTATCCCAAACTATAACTCAGTTATGTCTTGCTAAAGAAATTACAAGCATCGTAATTTCTCCAGGTTCGCGTAATGCACCTTTAACTATTGGTTTTACTGAAAACGAGAGTTTTACTTGTTACAGTGTTGTAGATGAGCGAAGTGCTGCTTTTTTTGCACTCGGATTGGCACAACAATTAAAACAACCAGTAGCTTTGGTATGCTCGTCTGGCTCTGCATTGTTAAATTATTATCCTGCGATTGCCGAAGCTTTTTATAGTGATATTCCTTTAGTAATTTTATCGGCAGATCGACCCGATTATTTGATTAATATTGGCGACGGACAAACCATCATACAAGAAAATGTTTTTGAAAATCATATTTTAGATTCCGCCAATTGTATGGAAGGCAAAGTTTTTCAAGATTTTAATGAAGAAATTATCAATGCTGCCTTAAATAAATCTATTGAGTTTCAAGGTCCCGTTCATATTAATATTCCTTTTGAAGAACCTTTATATGAAGTGGTTTCTGAAGCGACAATTCATCCAAAAAACAATCCTCCGAAAATACTTGATACTGTAATTTCTGAAGACTTATCAGAATTTTTGAAACATTGGAATTCTGCTAAAAAGAAAATAATTTTGGTAGGAGTGATGCAGCCCAATGCTATTGAGCAACAATTTCTGAATAAATTAGCGGAAGATGAAAGTGTGATTGTTTTAACCGAAACGACTTCAAATTTACATCACGAAAACTTTTTCCCTTCCATCGATCAATTGATTGCTCCTTTAACGGAAAAGGAATTTGAAAGTTTGCAACCTGAAATTTTGTTAACTTTTGGAGGAATGATTATTTCAAAAAAAGCAAAAGTATTTCTTCGGAAGCATTCACCAAAGCAGCATTGGCATGTGGATATCAAAAAAGCATTCGACACTTATTTTTGTTTGAGTCATCATTTTAAAACTTCAGCCAATCAATTTTTAAAAGACTTTCTTCCAAAAACGGAAGCTGTAAAAAGTGACTTTCAGAAGGAATGGTTGAAAGTAAAAGAACATCGTTTAGTAAAACATTCTAAATACGTATCTAAAATTCCGTATTCAGATTTTAACGTATTTTCTGAAATTGTAGAAACCCTTCCAAACAATATTCAATTGCAATTAAGTAACAGTGCGACGATACGTTATGCACAACTCTTTGAAATTGATAAAAGCATCGAAATGTTCTGTAATCGGGGAACAAGTGGGATTGACGGTTGTACCAGTGCTGCAATTGGAGCTTCGGTAGCTTCAAATAAACCAACCCTATTAATAACAGGTGATCTTAGTTTTTTATACGATAGTAATGCACTATGGAATAATTACATTCCGAATAACTTCAAAATTATTATCATAAATAATGGAGGAGGAGGAATTTTCAGGATTCTACCAGGTGAAAAAGATTCCGATAATTTTAGTACTTATTTTGAAACTAAACATCAGTTAACAGCAGCTCACTTAGCTACGATGTACGGTTTTGAATATAATTCGGTAGTGGAAGAAATTGAGTTGAAAGACAAATTAATTTCATTTTTTACAACTTCAGAAAAGCCAAGTATTCTTGAAATATTTACGCCTTCAAAAGTAAACGATAAGGTGCTGTTAGATTATTTTAAATTTATAAAATTTTAATCTTCAATTCTTTCTAAAGCCCATTCAATTGCAGCATCTAAATTATCAAAAGTTTGAAAAGGTTTTTTAACAAACATTTTTTCAAGCTCCATTGCAGTTTTAATACTTTTTTTATATTGAATAATACCAATTCCTTTTAAGGTCGGGATTTCATTAAAATGTTTGTAGTCGTTTGGATTTAAAGAGTAAGAGTTTACTCGATTTGAGATATATGCCCAGGGTTTATCTCCAATCATACTCATTAGCCTTTGAAAAGTTTCAATACCATTTTCATAACTAATTGAGGTTCCTTCAGCAATTTCAATAATTGCTACTCTTTGGTATAGCTTTATAGTAACTTCTTTGGTATTGATAATTACTTTTAAATTGTATTTACTTTGATTCATATTAATTTTTGAAACTAGATTGCTAAAATATAAAAAATTAAAAAACTAAGTTGAAAATATTGATAACAAAAGCACTTATCTTTGCAACATGTTTGAAATAGGAAAATACACCACACTTACCATATTAAGAGATACCGATCCCGGTTTATATTTAGGGAAAGATGCGGATGCAGAAGACGTTATTTTATTGCCCCATAAATACAAACCAGAAACGTTTGAAATTGGTGATGAAATCAAGGTTTTTGTTTATTTAGATTATGACGAACGTCCAATTGCAACAACTCTAGAGCCTTTTGTAGAAATCAACGGCTTTGGTTATTTGCGTTGTGCAGATGTGACCAAACACGGTGCGTTTATGGATTGGGGATTGGAAAAGCATTTGTTTGTTTCGTTTAAGGAACAGGCACGTCCAATGAAAGTTGATAACTGGTATATTGTGTATTTGTATCTAGATGAACAAACCACGCGATTGGCGGGTTCTAGTAAAACCAATCAGTTTTTGCAAAATGAAAAACTTACGGTAGAAGCCTATGATGAAGTTTCTATTTTAGTAACTCATTTAACAGAAAAAGGTGCTAATGTCATTATTAATGGAGTACATAAAGGGCTAATTTATTTAGAAGATATTTTTGAAGATATTAGAACAGGAGACCGTTTAAAAGCTTTTATAAAAAAGATTAGAGAGGATAATAAAATTGATATAGTACTTCAAAAACAAGGCTACAGAAGTATTGAACCAAATGCTAATTATATTTTAGATGAATTAAACGCTTCTGGAGGATTTTTACCAATTCACGATAAATCATCACCCGAAGTGATTAAAGAAATTTTGGGATTAAGTAAAAAAAGTTTTAAAAAAGCCATCGGAAGTCTTTATAAAGACAAGCAAATTGTGATAAAAGAAGACGGAATCGAGCTTTGTTAGTTAATGAGTTTAGAGTTCAGAATTAGCTAAGAGTTAAAATGAAGAAATATCATAATCTTCAAAATTCGATATTCTGCGGTTCGATATTCGGTACTCATTAATTGGTTTTGAGTTTAACTACACTTTCAACTTCAACTTTAGACACTTTAAATACTTTTGACTTTAGGCACTTAAAGCATAGATGTTTTTTAAACACCTTCAAATTTATCAAGAAGTCCATTCGTTTGAGAATGTAATTTTCTTCTGAAAAAACCAGAACCACCCATTAAATATCCTTTAAAACCTAAAGCTTGTTTTGCCCAATTATGAAGATTAAAATAATCGGTATGCTTGATTATTTTACCATCTTTAATAATAAATTCACCATCGATTTTATTATGGATTTTTCTCCCAGTTTTACTAAATGTATAAAACGCTTCCCAATGTGCAGCACCTGTTTTAGAGTTGCAGGTAATATTGGTTGCTACGATTTTAAAGTTTTTTCCTTTCTGACTTTCACATAACATTCGCCACATATTTCCAGCTCGCTTTCCTTTTAATACCCCAAAAGCAGGATCTTCAAAAACAATATCTTTATGGTAGCAACTCACCATGGTTTCTGCATCTAAATCGTTAAAAGCTTTGTAAAATATTTCAATTACGTTTTTCATTTCTTGTTTTATATTTTAAATATAGTTTTTTGTAAAATTTTGATCTTCTATAAATATATTCCAATAAAAAAGAGAAAAGTATTATAGAAATAGCAATAATAATACTGTCTTTGCTAGTTGAGTATTGTTGAATAATCAAAGCAATTAAAGCGATACTGCAAAAAATAAAGCCTAATAATGGTATTGTTTTATTACTTTTTGTTTTATTGGAAAGCTTAAATTCAATAAAATTTACGATAGCAAAAATCAATAAGAAACCTACACTTCCAGCAGTAGAAATACTTTCCAATTGCAAGGTGTTAGTCAAAATCAATGTTGCAATTGAAGTTATTAAAAGCCCGATAGGTTGGTTCCAAAGTTGTCTAGTTAATGAATGTGGTAACTGACCATCTTGTGCAATTTCGAAACTTACTCGACTACCTCCGTAAAGGGATGCATTTATAGCTGAAAAAGTTGAAATTAACGCAGCAATAGTAATAATAGTAAAACCAACTTTACCTAACATAGGTTTGGCAGCTTCGGCTAAAACATAATCTTGAGCGGTTGCAATTTCATTAAAAGGAAGTGAGCCTACAGTAACAATAGCAATAATTACATAAAGAATAATCACAAATATCACTGAATAATAGTATGCTTTCGGAATGTTAACTTTCGGGTTTTCAATATCTGGAACTGCATTTGCGATGAGTTCAAACCCTTCATAAGCAACAAAAATCACCATTCCTCCGGTTAATAAATGAATAGGACTTTCCCAAGCAGAAACGGCAAGTTGGCTAATATTTGGATTTCCGAAGAGCCCATACAAGCCAATAAAAACAAAAGAAATTAAAATTATCAGCTTAATCACAACTGCATAAGATTCAATTTTTCCTACAACTTTAATCGAAAGAATTCCCCGAGGCTCTGCCTCGGTGGTCAAAAAGGAAAGTTTGAAAACCTGAGGTTTTCATCAAACTAAAAATAAAATTTTTTCCGCTTGATACCTCTATGGCTCTGCCTCGAGGTAGTTCATTACTGTAATAATTAATGGCAGTGGCAAATAGAATAATTCCACTTGCATATATATGAAAGTTTATTGCTTTGTCTGAAGTGATTTCGTATAAATTAGGTGCATACGAGCCAAAAGCGGAAGCATAAAGCGACAACATGATAATATAACTAATCCAAAGTAAGTTGTTGATTCCACCACTAAAAAAGGAAATACCAAAACCTTCGTTTATAAATTTAACGGTTCCTCCACGATCGGGAAAAGTGAGCGATAATTTTACATAACTATAGGAAGTTAATAAGGCAATAATTCCTGCAAATAGAAATGCGATGGGAGTTCCGCCTTTTGCCAAAGAAACTGCTAAACCCAATACAGCAAAGATTCCGCCGCCAACCATTCCTCCAATCCCAATGGATATTGCTTCTTTTAGGCTAATTTTTTTATTCATTTATTTTTGAAATTAATAGATGCTTAGACTTTTCCTAATTTTGAGACCTTGAAAATACAATATATTTATTATTGTTGTCCGACTAAAATAATTCAATTTTCAGTAAACCCTATTTAATCGTAACTATTCACCCAAATTAGGCAAAAAATAATTATCCTCAAAAGCAT
>CAZIMW010000091.1:0-10513 GCA_964540425.1 uncultured Flavobacterium sp. | reverse complement strand
ATTCCCATAATTTGAAGTATTTCAAAGGTGCTTCTCAAAAAAGGTTGGGGAGCACCATTTAAGTTAAATTTAGCCGCTTTATTTATTTTTTTTGCGGAAATACAAATATCGTAATAAATATTGTTTCTAAAGTGAAATAACCAAGACTTTAACGAACGGTAGATTCTATTGAAAAAAACAAAAATGATTAATCAGATTTTGTATTTTAGCAAAAAGTAAAATTACCTATGGATTTAAACTTCAATAAAAACGAAGATCACAATAAATTATTAGCCTCTGCTCTTAAACAAAAATTTGCTAAAGTCAAATTAGGTGGCGGAAAAGCAAGAATCGAAAAACACCACGCAAAGGGTAAATTGACGGCTCGTGAACGTATTGATTATCTTCTTGACCCAAAATCTAAAAGCATTGAAATCGCTGCTTTTGCTGGTGAAGGCATGTATAAAGATCACGGTGGCTGTCCATCTGGCGGAGTGGTTATTAAAATTGGATATGTAAGCGGAAAGCAATGTGTAATCGTTGCAAACGATGCAACTGTAAAAGCAGGAGCTTGGTTTCCTATCACTGCTAAAAAGAATTTAAGAGCACAGGAAATATCTATTGAAAATAGATTACCCATCATTTATTTAGTAGATAGTGCGGGAGTTTATTTACCGCTGCAGGATGAAATTTTCCCTGATAAAGAACACTTCGGAAGAATTTTTAGAAACAATGCGGTAATGAGCAGTATGGGAATTACGCAAATTTCTGCCATTATGGGAAGCTGTGTTGCTGGTGGTGCTTATCTTCCAATTATGAGTGACGAAGCGTTAATCGTTGACAAAACCGGAAGTATTTTCTTAGCAGGAAGTTATTTGGTGAAAGCTGCTATTGGCGAATCTATCGACAATGAAACCCTTGGTGGTGCTACTACGCATTGTGAGATTAGTGGAGTTACCGATTATAAATCCAAAGACGATAAAGATGCTTTGGATACCATCAAAAATATATTTTCAAAAATTGGTGATTACGATAAAGCGGGATTCAATAGAGAGAAACCTAGCAAACCAACAGAAGACCCAAAAGATATCTTCGGAATTCTACCTCGTTCTCGTGCCGATCAATACGATATGCGAGAAATTATTAAGCGATTGGTAGATAAATCGGATTTTGAAGAATATAAAAAAGACTACGGAAAAACCATCCTAACAGGTTACGCCAGAATTGATGGTTGGGCAGTAGGAATTGTTGCCAACCAACGTACTTTGGTAAAAAACAAGAATAAAGAGATGCAATTTGGCGGTGTAATTTATAGCGATAGTGCCGATAAAGCTACTCGTTTTATTGCTAATTGTAACCAGAAAAAAATACCTTTGGTATTTTTACAAGATGTTACTGGGTTTATGGTAGGCAGTAAAAGTGAACACGGCGGGATAATAAAAGACGGTGCCAAAATGGTAAATGCGGTTAGTAATAGTGTAGTTCCAAAATTTACGATTATCATCGGAAACTCCTACGGTGCAGGAAATTATGCGATGTGTGGAAAAGCTTATGATCCTAGATTAATTGTCGCTTGGCCAAGTGCTGCTTTGGCGGTGATGAGTGGAAATAGTGCTGCAAAAGTATTGTTACAAATTGAAACTGCTTCCCTTAAAAAACAAGGTAAAGAACTTTCTGAAGCAGATGAAAAAAAATTATACGATAAAATAAAAGCACGTTATGATGAGCAGATTTCTCCTTATTATGCGGCTTCTCGTATTTGGACAGACGGCGTAATTGATCCATTAGATACTCGTACTTGGATCTCTATGGGAATTGAAGCTGCCAACCACGCTCCTATTGAGAAGAAATTTAATTTGGGGATTATTCAGGTTTAAAAAAAGGTGGTGGGTTTTAGGCGGTAGGTTTTTAAACTTCGGTGTTCTGAGTTCGATATTTGTTGTTCGTTGTTCGATATTCCTAATTCAAAAATCATCAATCAGCAATCGTTAATCTTCAATTCATTAGACTTGAGGTTTAGGTTTGAGGTATTGAGCAGTATTCATCAACTTCATCATTGGACATTCGTTATTAAATGGTTTTGTGTTCTAAACCTGTACTCTTTGATACGTTTTTCGTACCTCAAAACACTCAGAGCACCTAAATTATAACTAATAATAATGTTTTGAGCTTCAAATTCGATTTTGATATTAACATTTAAAAGACCTCACAGGTTTTAAAAACCTGTGAGGTCTAAACAAAAACCAACCATCAAAATAGTCACTTCGAATTTTGGCTGAACAATTAAGAGAACTAAAAAACTATAAACTTTTTACTAATCGTATAAATTCTGCTCTGTAACCATCTTCATCAATTCCTTTTCCTGATTTTGCTAATGCAATCACGTCTGATGATTTTTTAGTATTTATAAAGTTTGAATCTCGTAATTGCAATCCGAATAAAGCCACCGCAGCAGAAAACTTAAAATCTTCGGAAGCGTCATTATAACTCTTGTTGGTATCGATTACCGTATTTACTAATAACTTACTTACATCGCCATCTGGTTCTTTATATCTAAATTTTACCGTTAATAATTCATTTGTATTGTTGGTATTAGTTGCCTTAGTATATTTCAAATTATCGATAGATTTTATATAATCACTTTCAGCTCCAACTGGGATGATTTCATAAAAGGCAGTTACCGTGTGACCGCTTCCTAATTCGCCAGCATCTTTCTTATCATCATTAAAATCTTCATCGTTTAGCAATCTGTTTTCATAACCAATTAATCGGTAAGCTTGTACTTTGTTTGGATTAAATTCTACTTGAATTTTCACATCTTTAGCAATGGTGTACATGGTTCCAAAAAACTCGGTTCCCAGTACTTTTTTTGCTTCTTGCATGGTGTCGATATAAGCGTGGTTTCCGTTGCCTTTATCTGCTAAAATTTCCATTTTAGAATCTTTATAATTTCCCATTCCAAAACCTAAAACCGTTAAAAAGATACCTTCTTTACGTTTTTCAACAATTAAATCTTCCATAGATTGATTGCTTGATGCTCCCACATTAAAATCACCATCGGTTGCTAAAACGATTCTATTATTTCCGTCTTTAATAAAGTTTTCTTTCGCAATTTTATAAGCAAGTTCAATTCCTTGTCCTCCTGCTGTAGATCCTCCTGCATTTAAATTATTAATCGCTTTTAAAATTTTCTCTTTGTTAATTCCTGAAGTAGATTCCAACACCACACCTGCTGCTCCTGCATATACCACTATCGAAACTTTATCTTTTTCTCTTAATTGTTCGACCAATATCCGAAGTGATTCTTTTAATAATGGAAGTTTATTTACATTATTCATAGATCCCGAAACATCTAACAAGAACACTAAGTTGGAAGCTGGAACATTTCCTTTGGTGATGTCTTTTCCTTTTAAGCCAATTCGCACTAATTTGGTTTGGCTGTTCCAAGGAGAAGAAGCGATTTCGGTATTGATTGAAAATGGCTCATTCTTATTTGGTTCTTTGTAATTATAGGAAAAATAATTGATCATCTCTTCCACTTTTACAGCATCTGGTGGAATTTGTTGTCCGTTATTAATCATTCTTCTTACGTTACTATATCCAGCCTTGTCCACATCTATAGAAAAAGTTGAAAGTGGTGCTAACTGTACGTTTTTAAAAGCATTTTCTTGAATTTTTGCGTAGTCTTCACCTAAATCGCTACCATTATAAGGCACTCCATCAATAACATATAAAGGTTGATTATTCCCATTGATAGAACTTTTTGATCTAATTATAAAATTTGTTCCTGAACCTGCTGCTGCTCCAGTTCCTGAAATTTGTACACCTGCAACTCTTCCGTTTAAGGTAGTAACAATATTGTTATTGTTTTTCCTTTTAATTCTTCTTGCATCTCTTCTATTCAAATTACTAACTGAGTATCCTAAAACCTTCTTTTCTTTAGTCACACCTCCATAACCAGTAATCACAACTTCGTCTAAAACTGAATTATCCCCATACATTTGAAGATTAATAATCGTTTTTGAATTCGATATTTTCTTTTCAATAGTTATAAACCCAACATAACTAAAAACCAATGTCTCACCAACAGAAGCTTCTAATTTATAATTGCCATTAAAATCTGTTTGTGTTCCATTATTTGTTTTTTTAACAATAATGTTTACGCCTGGTAATGGAAGACCAGAATCATCGGTAATAGTTCCCGTAATAGTTCTTTCTTGTGCTTGTAAATTAATTGTGAAAAAAGCAATGACTAAAATGTGAAGTAATTTTTTCATAATGTTATGGTTTTAAATGATTATGAGGTAAAACTACTTTACATTATGCTTCTGTAAAACCACTATTGAGTGAAACTGTCTTTTGGGTGAGGGAAGTGTACTATTTATTACTTTTTAAAATCTGAATGACTTCAGAACGCTTAATTTTTCCTGTTTCAGTAAAAGGAAATTTTGAAAAAGTATAGATTTTTTTTGGACGTTCGTAAGAAGATAAAATTTGAAAGGCTCCTGAAATGTTGGAAGAAATTTCATTGGATTCACTTTCAAGAATTAAGATAACTCGTTCTCCTAATTCTATATCTTTTTCGGAAGCAATTATAAAAGGAATGTTAATAAAAGGAGATAATTTTGCTTCAATTTGTTCTGGAAATAGTTTAACTCCTCCGCTATTAATAACATTATCAACTCTTCCTAAATACTCGAAATTTGAAGGAGAATTCAGTTTTACCATATCATTGGTTATTACTTTTTTATTAGAAACATTGGGAGCTTCAATCACCAAACAATCTCGCTTATCTAAAGAGAATTTCACTTCTGGAAGTGCTGTATATTCATTGGATTTTGCCAAACCGTTAATCCTTCTAACAGCAATATGAGTAATGGTTTCGGTCATTCCGTAAGTAGCGAATATTTCGGTTTCCACATGTTGAAGCTGATCGTTTAACTCTTTTAAAATAGCCCCTCCACCAATAATTAATTTCTTGATTTTGTTAAGTGATTTTATAGAATGATGTACTTGATATGGAACCATTGCAACAAAATCATATTTGTTATCATACTGCGTAATGGCATCTTTTTCGGGAGCCACAATGTGTAAATCCCAACCCAAAACCAACGCTCGAACCAACATCATTTTTCCTGCAATATAATTGGAAGGCAAACATAATAAAGCAGTGGTGTTTTCGGGAAGTTTAAAAAATATTCCAGTGGCTTTTGCACTGTTAATCATTTGTTGTTTAGAAAGCTGAATCTCTTTTGGATTTCCTGTTGAACCAGAAGTTTTTACTAAAACCGAATCATTTTCATCTAACCATTGTTGCAGAAATATTCCGATTTGTATTTCGTAATGAGCACCATAATTTTGTAAATCTTTTGCAAACTCTAGTAATTCGGAGGTATTAAAATTTTGCCCGTTGAGCTTAAATAAAGGATGTATGTTTGTTATATATTCCAAGGTTATTTTCCAAATACCAATTATTCAAAAGTATTGTTTTCTGTTGAAATAGCTTGCTCTGAATTTTTTTCAGAGGTTTCGGGTGGAGGAGTTACTTTTCCGAAGAGCTTATCTTTCCAATTGGTCCATTTATATTTCCAAGCCATAATTGCTAAAAAAATTGGATAAATAATAAATACGGGCATTGCAATTTCCAATCCAGCAGCTGGTTCAGAAAGATCTAACAAAATAGAATTGGTTTGAAAAACCGTCCAATCGCTTGTCACTAACAAAGCAATAATCAAATTGGTTCCTGCGTGAAAGCCTAGTGCAAGTTCCATTCCTTCATCCATTAAAGTGATGATTCCTAAAAACAACCCTGTTCCAATATAATAGACCATTGCAATATCGCCGAGTTTTTCAACTTCTGGATTAAAATAATGAAGTCCACCAAAAATTACAGAAGTAATTAATAACGGCAACCATTTATTTTTTGTGACAACACCAATTCCTTGCATTAAATAGCCTCTAAAAAAGTATTCTTCAAAACTGGTTTGAATGGGAATAAATATTACCGCAATGACAAACATAATTATAAAAGGAGTCCATTCAAATTGAACTACATAATTATCTGGGTTGGAGTAAAAACTTAATAAAGTTGTAACAATCGAAAGGATTGCAATAAGTCCAAACCCAAAGAAAAAGCGTCCCCAATCTATTTTTTTTCTTGAAGTGGTTAATTGTGTAAATGTCTGATTATGAATAAATTTAATAGTAAACCACAATGCAACAAATCCGCCAATAAACGTGGTCATTATTAAAAATAAATACAAGTTGCTTTTGGGAGGATAGAGTGATGCAAAATTTGATTCTGCAGCAGCCATTAAAGTTGCTAAGTTTTCAGCTTGAAAAAAAGAAACTATTACAAATGGTATAGTACCCAATATTTGCCATCCTAAAACAAATATGATAAATGTCCCTAAAAGATATCGCCAAGAGTCGTGTTTAAATTTAAATACTTGCTCTAAATACATATTCTATTTGTTTTTATTTTACGAAACACCCCCCGTTTTGGTTGGTTGCATTAAAAAATTAACTGTTATATTCTTTAAAAATTAAGTATAACAATCCGTTTACAATTAACAATAATTAGTAAGCTAAAACAAGAAATATTAATTTGAATACTAAAATTCTAAAAATTACATTACGATTTATACCTTTCTACGTTTCTTTTCTTTTTTCAATAAAGAAAGCTCTCTGCTTGTTTGCCCAGCTACTGAAGTGTTTTCTTCCGCTCTACGAATTAAGTAAGGCATCACATCTTTCACAGGACCAAACGGAATGTATTTAGCAATGTTATAGCCTAAAGAAGCCATATTAAAAGTAATATGATCGCTCATACCGTATAGTTGCCCAAACCAAACCCTGGAGTCGTTATTTGCAATGTTTTTTTCTTTCATGATTTCCATTGCTAAATAATTACTTTCCTCGTTATGAGTTCCTACGAAGATTTCAATGGTATCTAAATTATCCATTATGTAACGCATAATTTCATTAAAACAATTATCTGTAGCTTGTTTTGATTTATGCATTAATGTTGGGTATCCCTTTTCTTCAGCTCGCTCATTTTCTTTTTCTAAATACGCACCACGAACTATTTTATAGCCAATTTTATATCCACCTTTTTTTGCTTTTTGGTGTTCATCTTTTAAATAATCCAACCGATCCCAACGGTAGCATTGCAAAGTATTAAAAACCACCGCTCTTTCCTTGTTATATTTCACCATCATTTGTTCACAAAGATCATCGGCGGCTTTTTGCATCCAAGTTTCTTCTGCATCAATTAACAACGTTACATTTGCATCAAAAGCTGCTTTACTGGCAGTATCAAAACGTTTTTCTAATCGTTTCCTTTCTTGAGTTTCATTTTCTGAAAGCTCTATGTTTTCGGTTATTTTTTGGTATAATTCAAACCGACCCAATCCTGTAGGCTTAAAAACTGAAAAAGGCATTGCTTTTTTAGTTTCTGCAAAATCTGTAAGTATTAATATTTTTTTTAAAGTACCATCCAACTGATCTTTTCCTTCTTTTCCCTCAACAGAATAATCCAACACAGAACTCACCCCAACATTAAATAAATTATCAACTACGGGCATACAGTCGTCTTCGTTTACACCTCCGCAAAAATGATCAAAAACAGTAGAGCGAATCAAGCCTTCGACAGGTAGATGAACGTTCAACGCAAACTTTGTAACCGCAGTTCCTATACGAACTAAAGGCTCATTTGCAATCATTTTAAAAAGGAAATATGCACGTTCTAATTGAGAGTCATTTTTAAGCTGAAAAGCAGCTTCAGTATTATCAAAAAGAGAATTTTTTTTCATATCACTAAATTGTACACAAATATACTTAGATTTGGTCATATTTTTATTATTAAAAATCGAAAATAGATGAAGGAAAAACACAAAAATATTAATGATATTTATTGTAATTCTAACTCTTGGGAAGCCTTAGATATTAAGGTTAGTAAACTAAATCCTTCAAGAATATTCATTCTTGTAGATGAAAATACAAGAGAACTTTGTCTGCCTTTATTTTTAAATAAAAACCGTTACAATTCTGATTTTGAAATACTTGAAATTCCTTCAGGCGAAATAAACAAAAACATTGAAACTTGCTTAAAGTTATGGAATCAACTTTCAGATAAAGGAGCCGACAGAAATAGCCTAATTATCAATCTTGGCGGTGGGGTTATCACAGATATGGGAGGTTTTGTAGCTTCCACATTTAAACGCGGAATTTCATTTATAAATATCCCTACTACCCTACTTTCAATGGTCGATGCTTCTATTGGCGGAAAAAACGGTGTAGATTTAGGAATGATCAAAAATCAAATCGGAATTATAAGAAACCCCGAAATGGTTTTAATTGATACTGCTTTCTTGAAAACATTAGCCAGCAATCAAATTACATCTGGTTTTGCTGAAATGCTGAAACATGGTTTAATTCATTCAGATAAATATTGGAATAATGTAAAAGTTATTGACGAAAACGATATTGAAAACTTGGAAGATTTATTATGGAAATCTGTTTTAATAAAAAACGAAATAATTAGCAAAGATCCTTTCGAAAAAGGAATCAGGAAAACTCTAAACTACGGGCATACCTTAGGTCATGCAATTGAATCGTATTGTTTAGAAAGCAACAAGCAAAACACACTATTACACGGTGAAGCCGTTGCAATTGGAATGGTTTTAGCTACCTATACCTCCAATAAATTGATTGGCTTTCCTGAAGAAACTTTAAACGATATAAGTTTTCATATTCTAAATAAATTTCCGAAAACTAATTTTGATGATTCGGCTATCAATGAGATTATCAACTTACTGAAATATGATAAAAAAAACGACAAAGGAAAGGTTCTTTTTGTGCTTTTGGAAGATATTGGACTTCCGAAAATAAACTGTGAAGTCCCAAATAAGTTAATTATAGAGGCATTTGAATATTATAAAAACATTACTGTCCGACAAAAGAGATAAGACCGCTTTGCTATAAGACACAAGACAAATTGTAACTAATTGATAAACAGTCTGATTTTTTTTATTTTGATTAATAACATCCTAATTAACAAAATACGAATAGCAAGATGTACTATCTTTATAATCTTATTAAAGCCTGTTATTGTTGAGCTTTAGCGGTTTATAATATTTTAATCGGTAATACTAAAAACTATAAATAACGTTCTTTTATAGTTTGCACATGATGAATCTCATGACCGCAAATTAAAAAACCAGCAGCTCTTACTGAAAGTGTATTATTATTTGCTTTTCCTGTTTTTAGAAAATCCTTTTCGGTTGTGTTTTTAAAAAAATTAATAGATGATTTTCTAACTGATTTGTATTCCTTCAATAAATTTTTTAAGCTACGAGTATTGGCATTGGCATTTTTAACAAATTCGTTTTCATCAAAGCCTTCTAAATTCACGTTTTCAGCTCTGGAAACTTGTAAAGCTCTATAATTAAAGGTTCTTTCTGAATCTATTAAATGTAATAAAATATCTTTTGGCGTCCATTTTTTATCTTCATATTGATATTCTAATTTTGAAGATGGTAACTTTTTAAAGAATTTGATCGTTTTCTTTTTACCTTTTTTTAATGATTTAATCAAATTGTCATTCCCAACTTTATCAATATAAGGTTTAAAATATGGATGAAATTCTGTGGGTGATATTTCAGCAACTTTCATAATAATTAATTTTCACTAAAAATAACTAAAAAACCCTTTGTAAAATCACAAGGGGTTCTTAAATATACTCGATGGGTTTAGCTTTTCGAGAATTTAAACGAATTTATTTTTTTCTTTATCAAGGCAATCCCGAGGCATCGGGATCAATCATAGCACCGCTATGGTTTAAAATTTTAACAATGAAAAAGAAAGAGTTAAAAACCCGAAAAGCTATGTGCATTGAGTATCCTATTTGATTTACTAATTAAAATTCTTTAAATATAGAATGCATTAATCGTTTTTTATCATTGATGCTCTCTTCCATTGAAATCATCGTTTCGGTTCTTGTAACTCCATCAATATCATCTATTTGATAAATAATATTTTTTGCTTGATCGGTATCTTTTGCACGGATTTTACAGAAAATATTAAACTTTCCTGTTGTTACATGAGCAACTGTTACAAAAGGAATTTCGCTAATACGTTCCAAAACAAATTGCGTTTGCGAAGTTTTATTTAAGAACAAACCAACATAAGCGATGAATGAGTATCCAAGTTTTTTATAATCTATTGTTAATGAGGATCCTGTAATTAATTTGGTTTCTTCCATTTTACGAACCCTAACATGAACAGTTCCTGCAGATATATCTAATTTTTTTGCAATATCTGTAAAAGGAATTCTAGTGTTTTCTATTAACATATCTAGAATTTTATGATCAGTCTCGTCTAATTTAAATTTTGCCATTTTTATTTATTAATTTGACTGCAAATTTAATTCATTATGCTAGATTAGGAAAATATTTTCATTAAAATAAACCAATGAATTGTCATTTTTATCAACAATATCAGAAACAATTGTTCCGATTTCAACTTCTTCCTG
>CAZIMW010000090.1:0-10575 GCA_964540425.1 uncultured Flavobacterium sp. | reverse complement strand
CTATTATGGACAGTGGATTGTCTTGATTTTTTAATAAAGTTTTGCGGATTTAAGGCTTTACTCTAAGTTATAGGCAAGTATAAATTTTTACTTACCTTTGTTTTACCCAAAAACTTTAGCAAACAGTTAGAACTGTAGATTTAATATTCGCCTCAGTCATTCTTACTAAAAGAAAAATATCGCACAAAATATATAAAAGGTTTTTCTTTAAATTAAAAGTTTTTGTTAATAAAAATATTTTACTTGCATTATTAATAGTAATACTATTATTTTTGCTTTTTTTTATATTTTAAAACAAAATAATTACTGAAACTAAAAATACCAAAGTTATAAGAAATCATGAACGATTTAAATAAAACAACACCACTTAAACGTTTTATAAAATTATTAAAATTAGATAAAAAAGATATTTATCAGATTCTAAAATATGCTGTTTTTGCGGGTTTATTAGATTTATCTTTACCTTTAGGCATACAATCAATAATCAACCTATTACAAGGAGCACAAGTAAGCACTTCATGGGTAGTATTAATTTTAATGGTAACAATAGGTGTGGCTTTTGTTGGCGTTTTAAAATTAATGCAAATGCGTATTATAGAAACTTTGCAGCAAAAAATATTTGTAAGATCGGCTTTTGAATTTGTTTATCGATTTCCGAAAATTAAAATGAATCAATACAAAAACCAATATCCACCAGAATTAGCTACCAGATTTTTTGATACAATGAGCGTGCAAAAAGGGTTGTCAAAAATTTTAATTGATGTACCTGCCTCCTTATTACAGATTGTTTTTGCTTTAATTTTATTATCATTATACCATTCGTTTTTTATTGTTTTTGGCTTTATTCTATTGGTTTTAATTTACATCGTTTTCAAATTAACTGCCATTAAAGGTATGGAAACTAGCTTATTAGAATCTAAGCACAAGTATAAAGTTGCTCATTGGATACATGAAGTTGCTAGGGCTGTGGTGAGTTTTAAATTATCTGGCAATACAAAACTTGCTATAAATAATAATGATGATTTTGTAGAAGAATATCTTAAAGCTAGAGAAAATCATTTTAAAATTCTGATCATACAATTTATTCAAATGATTAGTTTTAAAGTAATAGTTACAGCAAGCTTACTAATAATAGGAGGACTGTTAGTTTTAAGGCAGGAAATAAACATTGGTCAGTTTGTCGCTGCCGAGATTATAATTATACTTATAATTAGCTCCGTAGAAAAACTTATTCTTGGGCTAGAATCTTTTTACGATGTATTAACAGCCATTGAAAAATTAGGACAGGTAATGGACAAGGAATTAGAAAATCAAAATGGTGAAATACCACATTTTGAAAAGGATTTTGTTTTAGAACTAAATAACATATCATACAAAGCACCTAACAAAGAAAAAAATATAATTACCAATATGTCATTAAAAATAAATGACAAAAGTAGGATTTTAATCACTGGCGAAAGCGGCTCCGGCAAATCTACTTTACTCAACATAATATCAGGAATCATAGAACCAACCTTAGGTAATATTTATCTAAATAACACTTCGTTAAAAAATATAAATTTAAATTCATACCGTACAAAATTAGGTCTTGCTTTAGCTGATGAAACTATTTTTGAAGGCACCATTAAACAAAACATAACTTTTGGCGACACTTCTATTTCCGAGGAGAGATTGCTTTGGGCAATTAATAAAGTTGAATTGTCAAATTTTGTAAAAGAAAGCAAGAATGGGACAAATACCATTTTATTTCCTGAAGGCAAACAAACTTCATATACAAATATGAAAAAAATTGTATTGGCAAGAGCTATTGTTACGACACCGAAGGTGCTTATACTTGAAGATCCTTTAGAATATTTTGAAAAAACAGAAACAGATAGAATAATTAAATTTTTATCAGACCCTTCAAACTCCTGGGCATTAATAGTAGTAAGTCATAACGATAGTTGGAAAAATAATTGCTTACAATTAGTCACTCTAAAAAACGGATCAATTCAATAATACGACTACCTATGCTAAATATATCTAGTAATAAAAGTATTTCTATCCCATCAGAATTGTCAAATTCAAAATCTGGGAAACGAGTTTTTCAAAATAAATATTACAAAAATTTTAATCGGTTTCTTTTAGCTTTTTCAATAATAATTATCATCCTCCTATTTTTACCTTGGACTCAAACCATATCGTCTAATGGTGTCATTACAACTTTAAGTTTAGATCAAAGACCTCAGACCATTCAATCGTCCATACCAGGAAGAATAGAAGAATGGTATATTAGAGAAGGTGACTATGTTAAAAAAGGAGATACTATTTTACGGATTTCAGAAATAAAAATCGATTATTTCGATCCTTATTTGGTACAACGAACTAAAGACCAAAAAGACGCTAAAGAACTCTCGGCTCTTTCATATAAAGAAAAAGCAAAAGCTTTAGAAAGACAAATTTCTGCTTTAAAAAACGAAAGAAAAATTAAATTAAAACAAGCAAAAAACAAATTATACCAAGTAAAACTTAAAGTAAAAAGTGACAGTATAAGGTTTGAAGCTGCTAAGACAAATTTCAATATTGTAAAAAAACAATATGAACGTACCGTTACGCTTCACAAAGAAGGCTTTAAGGCAACAAAAGATGTTGAAAACGTAAGGATGAAGTTTCAAGAAACCGAAGCGAAAATAATTTCACAAGAAAACAAATTACTTTCAAGTAAAAATGAGTATATAATTTCTGAAGTTGAAATTTCAAGAATTCATATTTCTTTTACAAATAAAATTTCAAAAGTCCAAAGTGAAAAATACACTGCACAATCCAGCAGGTTTAGTGTTGAGGCTCAAGTTAGTAAATTAGAAACCAAACATTCTAATTATATAAAAAGAACCAGTCTCCTTTTTATAACAGCTCCTCAGGACGGATTTATAAATAAAGCAATTACAGGTGGTATAGGTATAACCTTTAAAGAAGGGGAACCACTAGTGGGCATCATGCCAATTAATATTGATTTTGCTGTTGAAACATTTATCAATCCAATTGACCTACCTTTAATCCATATTGGTGAGAAGGTAAGAGTACAGTTTGATGGATGGCCAGCAATTGTATTTAGCGGATGGCCCAATGTTTCTTACGGAACTTATGGTGCTAAAGTTGTAGCTGTAGAAAACTTTATAAGCGAAAACGGGAAATTTAGAATTCTATTAGCACCAGACGAAGATGATTATGAATGGCCAAAAGCTGTTAGGGTGGGCTCAGGAGCAAAAACTATTGCTTTATTAGAAAATGTTCCTATTTGGTTTGAATTATGGAGAAACTTAAACGGTTTTCCTCCTAATTATTACCAGCCACAAAAAAACCTTAAAACCATAAAACAATGAAAATAAAATTATTAGCTTCAATTTTATTTGCTTTTATTAGTGCATTTGGGTTTTCTCAAAACGATACTATTCCAGATATTTTGTATTTTAATGAATATTTGGGCTATGTAAAAAAGTTTCATCCAATTGTAAAACAAGCTAATTTAACCATTGATGAGAGTCAAGCTAAATTAATGAAATCTCGTGGAGCTTTTGATCCTAAAATTGAAGTAGATTATTCCCAGAAAAATTTCAAGAACACACAATATTGGGAGAAGATTAACGGAACATTTAAAATCCCTACTTGGTTTGGCATTGAGTTAAAAGCTAAAATTGAAGATAATACTGGCGACTTTTTAAATCCTGAATCCTATGTGCCTAATGACGGTTTATTTAATGCCGGAATATCAATACCTTTAGCTCAAGGTCTGTTTATAAATGATAGAATGGCTTCCCTTAAACAAGCAAAAATTTATAGAAACCAAGCAGAAGCAGATAGAACCATATTGGTAAATAATCTTTTATTTGAGGCTTCAGTTGCCTATTTTAAATGGCTACAATCTTTTAATGAATATAATCTTTATAAAAATTTTATAGACAATGCTGAGTTTCGTTTAAAAGGTATTGAAATGGGAGTTTCTTTAGGCGAAAACGCTAAAATAGCGGCAACAGAGGCTAAAATTACTGTCAATGACCGAAAATTAAATTTAGAAAAATCCAGAATAAAACTCCTAAAAGCTAGATTAATGGTTTCCACCTTTTTATGGTTAGGCGACAATATTCCTGTTGAAATAAAACCCAATATAACTCCAGATAAAAACATTGAGCTAATTGTAAATGACGTTTTTAAAATTAACAATACTGAAGAAAACTTTCTTCAGATTGATTCTCATCCAAAAATACTTTCTATAAATTTTAAGAAAGAACAATTAAAAATAGATAGAAAATTAAAAGCCAATAAGTTGTTACCTAAAATTAATTTGGATTATAATTTTTTAACCGATACACCCAATGTAGCTAATTCCTATTCTTTTTCAGATTACAAAGGCAGTATTTATGTAAGTTTTCCTTTGTTTCTAAGAAAAGAACGAGGAGACTTAAAACTAGCAGATTTAAAGATACAGAATATTAATTTCGAGTTTGAAACTACTCAAATTAATCTTAAAAATAAAATAACATCTTTGACTCAAGAAATAGAATCGTACAAACTACAAAACTCTTTAACTAAAGAAATAGTAGAAGGAAACTCTCTTTTATTAAAGTCTGAAGAACGTAAATTTCAATTAGGAGAAAGCTCTCTTTTTATGGTCAACACCAGAGAAAATAAACTTATCGAATATCATTTAAAAGTAATTAGTTTACAGAATAGTTTCTTAGAAACAAAAGCGAAACTCTTTAATGTACTTTCTATTAATCCTGATATTTAATATGTTGTCTGGATAGTTATCCTATTAGTCAAAATATTTCGAAAATCACCTTTTAGTCACAATCTTGTTTTACAACAAAAAAAGCAGCTATAAAAATAACTGCTTTTTTTGTTTAATTATTATTTTTTTGAAGATTACTTCACTTCCATCAACTCTACATCAAACACCAATGTAGCATTAGGAGGTATTGCTCCGCCAGCGCCAGCTTCACCATAGGCCAAATGTGAAGGAATTACAAAACGTGCTTTATCTCCAACTTTTAAAAGTAAAATACCTTCATCCCAACCAGGAATAACGTTTCCTTGCCCTATTGGAAATTCAATAGGTGCGCCTCTTTTGTATGAATCATCAAAAACACTACCATCGGCAAGCATACCTTTATAATGTACAGCAACGGTTTGTCCTTTTTCAGGTTGAGCACCATCTCCTTTTTGAATAATTTTATAGCGAAGTCCACTTTCAGTTTCCTCAAAACCTTCAGATAGTTTTCCCATCATTTCATCTTGTGATTTTTTGGCAGTTTCTTCACGTTCAGCTTTTGCTCCGGTAAACTGACGAAATGTTTCTACAGCATTCCATTTTTCAGCTTCAGCACCAACACGAAGGATTTCAATATCCATCGTATCTTCTTGCTCAATAGCATTTACAACGTCCATTCCTTCTACTACATTTCCGAAGATAGAATGTTTGTCATCTAACCATGGTGTTTCAATATGGGTAATAAAAAATTGGCTTCCATTAGATCCAGGACCTGAATTTGCCATCGATAAAACTCCCGGTGAATCGTGCCGTAAATCTGGATGAAACTCATCATCAAAATTGTATCCTGGACCACCAGCACCTGTACTAAGCGGATCACCACCTTGTACCATGAAATCTGGAATTACACGATGAAATTTTAATCCGTTATAATAAGGTGTACCTTGTGGAATAGCATCGTTTTCAAGGCTTCCTTCTGCTAAAGCAACAAAGTTACCAACGGTTCCTGGTGTTAATTTATAAGTAAGATTGATAAGGATTTCTCCCTTTTCGGTTGTAATTTTTGCGTAAATACCGTCTTGCATGACTTGTTTTTTTAAAATGAGGTGCAAAGGTACGTATTCAAATTACTATTTCATAAAAAATTGGATTAGTATTAACAGAATGATTTTTGTGGAAATTGGTAGAAATTGCTTCTCTTTTTTACAATAATAGCATTAATAAATTTGTGAAAAATAGATTAACTTTTACTTAATTCGCCACATCGTTAAAGAATTTTATTCGATAAAGTCTTAATTCTTCTTCTTCATAATCGCCATCAAATTCTTCCATGGCAGTTTCAATATCGTCGGTTTCGGCTTCTTCCAGAAAATAATCATGAATTTCTTCTTGTTGGTCTTCGTCTAATATTTCATCAATCCAATAATTAATATTCAATTTGGTACCACTATTTATAATGGCTTCCATTTCTTTTATTAATTCGTTCATTTCCATTTTCTTCCCATCGGCTATATCTGTTAAAGGCAGTTTTTTATCTACATTCATTATAATGTACAATTTTAACGCACTGTTGGTTCCGGTAGATTTTACAATAAAATCGTCTGGACGCATGATATCGTATTCTTTGACATAATCGGAAATTATTTTAACAAATGTACCTCCGTATTTTTCAGCTTTTCCTTCGCCTATTCCGTGTACATTCGCCATTTCTGCCAAAGTAATTGGGTATTTTAATGCCATATCTTCCAAAGAAGGATCTTGAAAAATCACAAATGGAGGAAGTTTCATTTTATCGGCAACCTTTTTTCGTTCGTGTTTTAAAATTGCAAACAATTTATCGTCGGCAGCAAATCCGCCTCCTTTTTCATTTACTATAATAGTATCGTCGTTTGCTTCTTTAAACGAATGATCTTCTGTCATCATAAAACTAACTGGAGAAGCCAAATAGTCGCTTCCTTCTTCAGTTAGTTTTATAAGACCATAGGTTTCAATATCTTTTCTTATATATCCTGCCACTAATAATTGTCGAATTAATGCCATCCAATAAGCTGGTTTTTGTTCTTTTCCAGAGCCAAAAAAGTCATGATCTTCGGTTCTATGCGAACTAATGAGTGCATTTGAATGACCAATTAACACATTAACTACTTCCTTAGATTTATAACGTCCGTTTGTTTTATCGACTACATTTAATATTTTAACCGCTTTGTTTTGAGCTTCGTGTTTCTTTTTAGGGAAACGCATATTGTCATCCAAATCGCCACCTTCTCCTGTTTCGTTATCAAATTCTTCTCCAAAATAATGAAGAATAAATTTTCTACGAGACATAGAAGTTTCGGCATAAGCAACTACTTCTTGAAGTAAAGCATGACCAATTTCCTGTTCGGCAACAGGTTTACCGCTCATAAATTTTTCGAGCTTTTCAATATCTTTATACGAGTAGAATGCCAAGCAAATTCCTTCACCTCCATCCCTACCAGCACGTCCAGTTTCTTGATAGTAACTTTCTATACTTTTTGGAATATCGTTATGTATAACAAAACGAACATCGGGTTTATCGATTCCCATTCCGAAAGCGATAGTAGCAACAACTATATCTATATCTTCCATTAGGAACATATCTTGATGTCGTACCCTGGTTTTTGAATCTAATCCCGCATGGTACGGAACGGCTTTTATTCCATTTACTTGAAGTGCTTGTGCTAATTCCTCTACACGTTTTCTACTTAAACAGTAAATAATTCCACTTTTTCCGTCGTGTTGTTTTACAAAACGTATAATATCTTTATCTACATCTTTCGTTTTTGGGCGAACTTCGTAATATAAATTAGGACGATTAAAAGACGCCATAAAAGTATTAGCATCTTGTATTCCTAGGTTTTTCAGAATATCTTCCTGAACCTTAGCAGTAGCAGTTGCAGTAAGACCTATAATTGGAATATCATCACCAATGCGTTCAATAATTTTTTTTAAATTTCGGTATTCAGGTCTAAAATCGTGTCCCCATTCGCTAATACAATGTGCTTCATCAATAGCGACAAACGATATTTTTACCGATTGTAAAAACGCTACATTCTCATCTTTGGTAAGCGATTCTGGTGCGACGTATAACAATTTTGTGATTCCGCTTACAATGTCGCTTTTCACTTGTTTTATTTCCGTTTTATTAAGGGAAGAGTTTAAAACGTGTGCTACACCAATTTCCGATGAATTTGCTCGTAAAGCATCTACTTGGTTCTTCATTAGTGCAATTAAAGGTGAAACTACAATTGCGGTTCCTTCTTGAACAAATGCGGGAAGTTGGTAACAAAGTGATTTGCCGCCACCAGTAGGCATTACTACAAAAGCATCTTTTCTGTCCAGCACGCTTTTAATTACAACTTCTTGTAATCCTTTAAATTTTGTAAACCCAAAGTGTTTTTTTAATGCTGCGTAAATATCTATTTCTGCCAATCTTTTTTGCTAGATTTAGTTTAATATTTTCTGAAAGAAAATAAAAATTGTTTTAATTCGCTAACAATTGTAATTTAGCACCCGTATTCTTCTATTTAAGAATCCTTATATTAAGGTGTAAATTTTATTGTTTTTTTGCAATCTAAATATAATACTTTCTGAATTAGATACAACTAAAAAAAAGCCAAAAATTTTGAACAAGAAAAATCAGATAATTTCAGTAGCAAAAAAAACTATTGAAACCGAAAGCAAAGCCATACAAAACTTAGTAAATTTAATAGATGCCGAGTTTGCAGAAGCTATTGAATGCATCTATAATTCTAACGGAAGAGTAATCATCACCGGTATCGGAAAAAGTGCAATTATTGCAAATAAAATTGTTGCAACTTTAAATTCTACTGGAACTCCTTCCATTTTTATGCATGCAGCCGATGCAATTCACGGCGATTTAGGAACCATTTTGGAAGACGATGTGGTAATTTGCATATCAAAAAGTGGCAATACTCCCGAAATTAAAGTACTAGTTCCATTAATAAATGCGAGAGGAAACAAATTAATTGCAATAACATCCAACAAAGATTCTTTTTTAGGGGAACAGGCAGATTTTGTTTTAAACGCTTATGTTGAAAAAGAAGCGTGTCCAAACAACCTTGCTCCTACTACAAGTACGACCGCTCAATTAGTAATTGGTGATGCTTTGGCTATTTGTTTGTTAGATTTAAGAGGTTTTTCAAGTAAAGATTTTGCTAAGTTTCATCCAGGCGGTTCCCTCGGAAAAAAATTATACCTTCGTGTGTCCGATTTAACAAAGCTAAATAAAAAGCCAGAAGTACATCCAGATACCGATATTAAGAGTGTAATAGTAGAAATTTCTGAAAATATGTTAGGAGTAACTGCCGTAGTTAAAAACAATAAAGTGGTTGGTATTATTACCGATGGTGATTTAAGAAGAATGTTAGCTAAAGCAGACAGTTTTCACGGACTTTCAGCAAAAGATATTATGTCTGAAAATCCTAAAACAATTTCTAATAATGCCATGGCTGTTGAAGCAATCGAAATAATAAACTCCAACGGAATAACTCAAATTATTGCAGAAGAAGACGGGGTTTATAGCGGAATTGTTCATATACATAATCTCACCAATGAAGGTATTATTTAATGGATAAAACAAAAAACAAACCTGTTGAAAAAGAAATGTCTTTTTTAGACCATTTAGAAGAATTACGATGGCATTTAATACGCTCTACATTGGCAGTTGTAATTGTAGCGACTATTGCATTTCTTGCTAAAGGTTTTATTTTTGATGTTCTAATTTTTGGACCTAAACATGCCGATTTTCCAACCTACAAATTACTTTGTGATCTTGCACAATATATAGGTTTTAAAGATAGTTTTTGTTTTGAAGAACTTCCGTTTAGAATTCAAAGTAGAACCATGGGCGGACAATTTTCTGCACATATTTGGACTTCGATTACCGCAGGATTTATTGTTGCTTTCCCGTATATTTTATTCGAAATGTGGAAGTTTATAAGCCCTGGATTAAAAATGAAAGAACGTAATTCTGCCAAAGGGTTTATTTTTATCGCTTCTGTTTTGTTTTTTATTGGTGTATTGTTTGGTTATTATGTTGTAACTCCTTTATCCATTAACTTTTTAGGAACCTATCAAGTAAGTGGCGAGGTACATAACGATTTCGATTTAAGTAGCTATATTTCATTAGTAAGAGCTTCGGTAGTGGCTAGTGGTTTAATTTTCGAACTTCCTATTCTTATTTATATTTTAACGAAAATAGGAGTTGTAACACCAGAAATATTAAGAAAGTATCGAAAATTCTCATTGGTAATTGTTTTAATTCTTTCAGCAATTATAACGCCTCCAGATATTGCGAGCCAAGTTATTGTAACGGTTCCTATTATATTTTTATATGAAATAAGTATCTTTATCTCGAAAGCTGTTATTAGAAATCAAGAAAAATTATTAAAAAAACAAACCAAGTAATCTGATTTAAAAGATTAATTTAGTCAGCGTATTATTCAGAAAAACATGAAATTAAAAGCCGAAAAATTGATAAAGTCTTATAAAGGCCGTGAGGTTGTTAAAGGGATTACTGTGGAAGTGAATCAAGGTGAAATTGTCGGTCTTTTAGGTCCAAATGGGGCAGGAAAAACGACTTCATTCTATATGATTGTTGGGTTAATAAAACCAAATGGCGGAAAAATATTTCTTGATGACCAAGAGATTACAAAATTTCCAATGTATAAACGCGCCCAACATGGTATTGGATACCTAGCTCAAGAAGCATCGGTGTTTAGAAAGCTAAGTGTTGAAGATAATATATTAAGTGTTTTACAATTGACCAAGCTTTCAAAAAAAGAACA
>CAZIMW010000089.1:0-10621 GCA_964540425.1 uncultured Flavobacterium sp. | reverse complement strand
CAACATATATGGTTGTTATTAGAGGAATTAATGGAACATTAACTAAACAATTAATCGTTCATAATTAATTTATCTTAATTAAAATTAATTAGACAAGCCTCTTAGTTTTACTAAGGGGCTTGTTTATTTTAATCGAAAGAATTCCCCGAGGCTCTGCCTCGGTGGTCAAAAAGGAAAGTTTGAAAACCTGAGGTTTTCATCAAACTAAAAATAAAATTTTTTCCGCTTGATACCTCTATGGCTCTGCCTCGAGGTAGTTCATTGATTAAAGGTTTTAATAAAAAATCATTTTAAAAACTTTAAAAAGCCTTCAAAATGATTTTTAATTAATGTGATTTAAGATGAGGTTTTAAATATCCTTATTCAGTTTTTTTGTAAGATAGAAACCTGTAAATAATCCAATTCCTGCCATTAAAAAGATAGTTCCAGGATAAGCGATATCTTCATCTACACCAAAGGTTTGACTTAATATTCCTGCGATGAATATCCCTAATCCAATTCCCATTAATAATAAAGCAAAATTTACCACTAATACTTTCCACATTGGAGTGGCACTTATGTTTTTACTGTAGAAAATAGAAGCTTCTGCTCCTTTTTCTATCAATGCTAAACGCTCTTTGTTTCTAGCTGAAATAAATAAGTAAAATATTCCGAAGATAACTCCGAAAATGATTGGTATAATAACGATTTCTGATCCCATAATGATTGATGTTTTAAAGTTTAAATTTTTGTTCGTTTGCAAATAAGACGTGTGGTTTTGAAAGTAGGTTACAGGAATTATTGATTATTTTTATAAGAACACGGATGACACTGGTTTCACGGATTAAAAACGGATTATTTTTTAACCTATATCCCAATGCCTAAATTTAAATATGTTGTCTGTACGAGCGCTCCCGATAGCTGTCGGGGTAAGCTATTTATTAATAATTCGTTTTAATATTTACACTTCGACTGCGCTCAGTGTGACATAACACTTAACAAAATCGTAATACTTTACAATTTACTGTAACCAAAAGCGTAACTCATTCGTCTTATAAAAAATGCAACTAGGCACTGACCCATATTTAATCCAAAAAACATTGGAAGGCAATACCAAAGCCTTTGGGCAATTGGTGGAAAAATACCAAGCGTTTGTGTTTACCATTGTTATTAGGATGGTGAAAAATAGAGAAGAAGCAGAGGAAGTGGCACAAGATACCTTTATAAAAGCTTATCAATCTTTGGATAAATTTCGAGGAGATTCTAAATTTTCGAGTTGGTTGTACAGCATTGCTTATCGGAAGGCTTTGGATGCTTTACGGAAGAATAAAAAGAATAGCAACTTAGAATTAATTGAAGATGTTACGGAAGGCGATTGCTCAGTGATTGAAAATGGTTTGAGTTTTTTAGAATCTGAAGAGCGAAAAGAAGCCATTCAAAATTGTATTATGAAATTACCAGAACAAGAAGCGGCGATTATTACCTTGTTTTATTTTGAAGAGCAATCTATCAAAGAAATTGCTGTTATTACAGCATTGTCTGAAGAAAATATAAAAGTAAAATTATACCGAAGTAGAAAAAAAATGTTTACATTACTCAAACAATATATACTTCCAGAATACACAGAAACTAATGGAAAAGCCATCTAAAAAAATCGAATCATACACAGGAAATCTAATTAAAGAAGCAGGATTACAACAACCTTCTACAAGCTTTTTCACAAATGTGATGAATGCAGTTGAAGCTAAAAAAGCACATCAGTCCGTTGTTTATCAATCATTGATTTCTAAACAAACGTGGATGGTTTTGTTAGTTGCTTCAGTAGTTGTTATAGGTTTTCTTTTAATGATTCCTTCCTCTTCAGAAACTATAATAAATCTGCCGAATTTACATTTTGAGAAACTTTCATTTCATTTACCAGAACTACACTTTTCAAAAATCACTATTTACGGTTTGGGCTTTTTAGGATTGTTCTTAATTCAGATTCCTTTATTAAAAAGACAATTGGAAAAGAATTATATGTAAAAATGATAATTAAAAAGAAATCTTATAGCTTAA
Organism: uncultured Flavobacterium sp.; assembly: GCA_964540425.1. GTDB lineage: Bacteria > Bacteroidota > Bacteroidia > Flavobacteriales > Flavobacteriaceae > Marifrigoribacter. Next base: position 8,584 of record CAZIMW010000089.1, on the reverse strand, counting down.
GTTTGGGATTAATATCGCTTCCCTGTATTTATCTACAGTTTGAGTTTTTAAGTTATATCGATGCCCAAAAAACTCTTCAAATTTATTAGCATTTAATATTTTTAATGAAAGTTTGTGAGACGTTTTCTTTTTATTCCATTGGTAATTGGCGGTTATATGAGTAATAAACATATCTTTTGATTGTTCTGTAAATGGGGTAGTTTCATCGTAAACCACCTCCTGTGCAAAATCTGAAGCAGCTTCATCAATCATTGAGTATCTGTCGCCGCCTTGTAAACTAAGACGTAAATTGATACTAAATAAATTTTGTTTTTGTTTGCCAACTAAAAATTCTTTCCCTGCTAAAGCATTTATTAAATAACCTCTATTAAACCTTGTATTAAACCATACGCCAGAATCTGTTTGAAATTGAGAATTAAAAACCGAAGCAGTAATTAAATAGTAAAATCCATTGGTAATATACTTTTCTAAAGTTACATCAATACCATAATTTTGACCAATTCCTTCATTTATATAAATATCATTAATAAACCAATCATCTACTAAGTTAATAAGTGAAGTAGTGCTGTTTTCAACAATAGGAACATTATAAAGATATTGATAATAGGGTTCAACTTTTAGATGTAAGTTTTTATTGATATTCCAATTATAGCCTAAAATAAAATGATGTGCTTTAGTAAAATCTAACTCTTTATTGGGTAAAGTTTCAGAATTTTCTGGGTTAGTAAAATACACATTCAAACGCTCTAATCTACTATGTAACCCATATCCAAAACTTAGTTCATTATTAGCATTGATTTGATAAGACATTCCTAATCGAGGTTCTAATGTAAAGTTATTATTTAAGGTAAATAATTGACTTGTTAATCCAACATTAAGTGTGAAATCTTTAAAAGAGAAATTCGAACTTGTAAAAGCTGATAACAATGTACTAGACCCTTTTTCTGAAACAATAGTTTCTAAAGTAGTATTATTTACTTCATTTAAAAGCAAATCATAGTTCATATTGACAGCACTAATACCAGTATTATTTCTATGATTTGCACTAAACTTTTTATTAAAAACAGATTTAAAAGTAATGTTATAATTATTGTTATTTATTTCGTTTAAAGGTTGTAGTTCTAAAGAATCATCAAGTCTTTCTGTTGTAAAGTCTAAACCATTTGCCGAAATTGCCAATGTGGAGTTTAAAGATCCTTTTCCGTTAAAAAACATTCGGTGGTTAATACCAGATGCTCCCATAAACTGTGTTGCTTTTTCTTTTTCTCTATCGCTATTGTATTCCCAAGTATTGATATCTTCTTCTGGCTTTTTCCCTGAATTATCAATTAATCCAAGACCCCAAAACGAAAAAGTCCCTACCTTTTTTGTAGGAAATCTAAGTTTAAATGCTACATCTTGATAATTGGTACCTTCTGTATCTTCGGGCAATATTGAAGACAGTAAACCCAAAGTAGAGTATCTGTAATTTACAAGATATGAGGAGTGAGAGTTTTTATTTATAGGACCTTCAGAAGCAAAATCAATTCCTATTAAACCTAATTCGGCACTATGTTCATATTCAGAATTATTTCCACTTCGCATTCGCATATCAAAAACACCAGACAAAGCATTGTTATGTTCTGCAGGAAAAGCTCCTGTAAAAAAATCTGAATTTGCTAATAAATTACTACTCAATGCGGTTAAGCCTCCACCACCAAAAGTTCCTAAATCTGCAAAGTGATTAGGGTTGGGTATTTCTATACCTTCCATTTTCCATTGTGTGTATTTTGGTGCGTTACCTCTAATAATAATGGCGTTATTACTAACATTACTCGCTACTCCTGCAAAAGAAGAAGCTAAACGAGCTGGGTCATCAAAACCCCCAGCATATCTATTAGCTTCTTCAACACTCAACATTCTTGCACTTACAGATGCCATTTTGTTTAGGGCTTTTTCTTTATGAATTTTGGGTCTTAAAATGATGGCATCTAAAGCGGCAATATTTTCATTTAATTCAATAGTTAAATTAACTTCTTTTGCAGATGTTAAAAGTATTTCATTAACGATAATGGTTTCATAACCTAAAAAGGAGATATGTATATTGTACCTTCCAGGAGGCAGATCACTAAGGGTAAAGTACCCGTTTTCATCAGAAATAGTTCCAATAGAAGGAGAGCTATCTTGAATAATAATATTTGCAAATGGTATCGGTTCTTGGGAAGATTCATCTATTATTTGCCCTTTTATATTTTGAGTGATGTCTTGTGAAAAAGCAAGAGTTGAAATAATGGAAAACAATACTATTAATAAATACTTGTACATTATGCTAGTTTTTTAATTTGAAAAGGCAAAACTAGGCTATATGTTATCTGTAAATGCTCGTATTTATAAATGCGAACCAATCTATAAACGATTTATACAGGGCTTAATAAAGTAAAAGTGATGTTTTTATAAAGAATTATTACTTTGTTTATATTGAGACGGTGTTTGGTTGGTAATTTTTTTAAAGGTAGTATTAAATGCCGTTTTAGAGTTAAAACCAGATTCAAACGCAATTCCTAAAATGGATAAGTTATTTTTTTCTTTATCGAGAAGTAACTCCTTAGCTTTTTTAATTCGATACTTATTTACAAACAAAAAGAAGTTTTTATCAAAACCTGCATTTATGGCATAAGAAAGTTTATGTGGTGTAATATTTACCAAATCTGCCATTTTTTTAAGACTTAATTCTCCATCTAAGTATAGTTGTTGATTTTCCATTAATAGGATTAGTTTTTGTTTAATAGCTGTCAAATCTTTATCTGAAATCACTTTTGTTGAAGGTGTTGTAACTTCCAGATTAGTTGAAATTATTTTAATTCTTTCATTTTCATCTAATAAAAAAATTTCTTTTTGCTTAATGATGTTATAAGCAATAAAAAAAATAATAAAAACAATAAATATATTTGCAAATAAATTTAAATGATGAGCTGTAAATAACATATTATATATAGCGATAAAGATACTTAATACAAATAATGCTATTATAATATACTCTAACCATTTTAAGTTAATTTCACTAGTATTGGAATAAAATAGATTGATTTTATTTTTGTGTTTCCTAATTTTAATATAAGAGATTACCGTGTAATAAATTGCTTGAATAATGATTAATGAAACTAACAAAATTTGGATGTTACTATAAATATTTAGCTCTTGTACCAAAAGACCAAATAGATATAAAACAGGTAGTACTAAATATTTGAAATCGGTTATTTTAAATTTATAATCAGGATTTGTATAATAAAGAACACTAAAAAAGAAAACAATAGGTGTAAAAAATTGAATGAGGCGAATTATAGTAATAAACAAATTACTTAAAAGGCCAATACCGGTAAGCTCAAAAACTTCTTCCATCCAATAGGTAGACCAAATAAAAAGAAAGATTCCAAACCAAAAATTGGCTTTTTTATTTACTTTTAAAGGGTTGCTAATTAATAGAAAGGTTAACAATAAAAGTGTACCATAAATAATAATTATTGTATAAGAATTTGCAATCATTTATTTTTTGGTGGATTCAGATTATTTTCAATATACTACAACTTTTTTTATTCTGGAATAGTATAAAGTTATCAAATTTTTTAATTCTAAATTTGTAACCTTTAAAAACAATAATTTATGTCAGGATTATTTGCCCTTCTAGATGATATTGCTGCCTTAATGGACGATGTTTCTGTAATGACTAAGGTTGCAACTAAAAAAACAGCAGGAGTTTTGGGGGACGATTTAGCGGTAGGAGCAGAGAAGGCTTCAAGTTTTAGGGCTACTAGAGAAATTCCTGTTATTTGGGCTATTACAAAAGGCTCTTTTTTTAATAAATTAATCATTCTTCCTTTCGCGTTTTTATTAAGCGCGTTTTATCCACAAGCTATTGTTCCAATACTGTTACTTGGTGGTGTTTATTTAAGTTTTGAAGGCGTTGAAAAAATAATACATACTTTTTTTCATAAGAAAAATAATACGGTTGATTTTAATGAAATAAAAACGGATAAAGAATTATTAGTAATAGAAAAAGCCAAAATAAAATCGGCAGTAATAACCGATTTTATTCTCTCTTTAGAAATTATCATGATTGCTTTAGGAACGGTTACAGATTACGAAATAGTAACTCAAATTGTGGTAGTAACTCTTGTTGCAATAATTGCAACGGTTGGGGTTTACGGTTTAGTGGCTTTAATGGTTCGAATGGACGATGCAGGGTTTAAATTTATTAAAATATCTGAAAAGAAATCTGGAACCTCAAAAATTATATTTTCAAAAGTAGGAGGAACTTTGGTTTGGACCTTGCCGAAACTAATTCAACTTTTAGCTATCATCGGTACCATTGCCATGCTATTAGTGGGCGGCGGGATGTTTGTACATAATATCCCTCAAGTTCATGACTTTTTTCATTTACTACCATCCATAGTTTCCGAATTAATTATGGGATTGGTTGTTGGTTTTATTGCTTATCTTTTAGTTGAATTGGTTAAGAAAATTAGAAACTAAAAAACTGCCTCTTTTTCAACGCTTCCGATAAATACCAAAACAAATAGTTCTTGCTTATTAGAATGTTTCTTGAACTTCTTTAGGATTTACTCCATATTCATTTTCACCATGATTACTATCGGTTAATAGAAGAACCAGTAACCAGAAAAAACCAATAATAGGTATGAGTACAACTAATAAATACCAGCCACTCTTTCCAATATCGTGTAATCTTCTTACTAATACAGCAAAGTTTGGTAAAATAATAATTAATCCATAAAAGGAATACAAAGGACCATAGCTGTTATCACTCCAAGTGATATCAAGAAAATTATCTAATAACATAGCTCCTGTTGAAAACATAATATTAAATAATACAAACATCCAATATTCTTTCCGTCTTGAACGTCCATTAAAATTTCTAAAATTGTTTAATACTTTTATATACCAATTCATAGTAATGTTTTTTATTATTTAATCGAAAGAATTCCCCGAGGCTCTGCCTCGGTGGTCAAAAAGGAAAGTTTGAAAACCTGAGGTTTTCATCAAACTAAAAATAAAATTTTTTCCGCTTGATACCTCTATGGCTCTGCCTCGAGGTAGTTCATTTCCAAAAAGCAACCACACGTTCTATCATCCAAAAAGTTGCCATCGATCCAATAGCATACGCTGGAATTTGCTTTAAATACCTAGGCCACTGTTTTTTCAAAGACAGAATTCGTATGATTACTAATACTACTAAAACAAAAGCTATTTGCCCAATTTCTACACCTACATTAAAAAATGCCAATGCTATTGAAATATCTAATTGAGGTAAACCAATATTTGCTAATGCTCCTGCAAATCCGAATCCGTGAAGGAGTCCGAAGGTGAATGCCACCAACCAAGGTTTTTTACTGGTGAGGGTTTGCTTCCCGTTAAGGTTCTTGATGATTTCGACTGCCAGAAAAACAATACTTAAAGCGATTACTGCTTCTACAGGTGGCGTTGGAAAGTTTACATAACCCAAAGCAGCCAAACTTAAAGTAATACTATGTGCTACTGTAAACGCGGTTATTGTTTTTAAAATCTTCCATTTTCCTCGGGTGATTAATATTAAAGCCAAAACGAATAACAAATGGTCAATTCCCCAAAGTATATGCTCAATCCCTAATTTGGTATAGGTTTTTATCACTCCATAGGTGGAGGATTTCCCCGGAATTACCCCCGAATATTTATTAGGTTGTAACATAAAAGTTACTTTTTCGCCGTTTAAATAAGTGATATTTACCAAAACATCAATTAGCGTTTTATTTAATCCATCAATAGTAAGAATAGTTCCTGCTAATAGTTTATCTGAAGTAATTTTATAACTATAAATCACCGAACCTGGAATTTGATTGGGGTTATGTAAAATTTCCATCGTAAAGAAAGGAGGGAAGACAGGTGAGATTTTTGGAACGCCATCACCCATTCTCGGAACTTTCCAAAACACGTTATAACTGTTTTCTGTGGTTTGAACAATTTGTAAATAGGCGGGACGTATTTCGTGTGCCCAACTTTTAACTGAAACAAAAAGGAAGAAAATAATAAGTAGAATTATTTTTTTCATTATTTAATTATTGAATTCAGTTTGTAAATATTCTACAAATTTCGGGTCGAAGTCTTCCGATTTAATATCGATTTCAATGTCGTAGTTCTTTTTAAGTTCTTGATAAATAGCTTCGTCAACTTCTTGTTGATTGTCATAGTCAAAATCTCGAAGTACTGCTTTCTTTATACTTTCAAAAGGAGGTAATTGTGGTTCTGTTTTATTAGTAATATATACTAGATGATAACCAAACCCAGATGGGATAGGACCTAGCCACTTATCGGTTTCTAAATCCTGAAGTGCTTCTGAAAACTTAGAACCTAGTTGAAGCCCTAGTTCATCTGCATTAATATCGGTAAAGAAATAGGAGAAAGGTAAGTTGTCACCTTTGCCATTCATCTCTTCAAAAGAAGCATTTGGAAACTGTTTAAGCGTTTCTTCGGCATCTTTAAAGTTATCTTCTCTTTTATCTGGGCTGAAGGTAATTTGATATAAAGAATAAGAGGTAGGAGTTAAATATTTTTCTTTATGTTTCTGAAAATAATCCTGTAATTCTTCATTAGTAGGCTCCCTCATCGCAGCAATATCGTTGGATAAAAACTGCATTTTTTGAGCCAGCCTTCGTTTGATGATTTCATCGTTATGATCTAAATTCATTTTTAAAGCCTCTTGATAAAAAACTTCTTGTTTGATATTAAGATTGATTAATTTTTGTAATTCTTTTTCGGTAGGGGGACGTTTCCATTGCATTTCCCATTTTGAAATAATACTCGAAACATCAAAATCATTGATGATAATGGTGTTTTTAGAATCGGTGTTTTTATTTACCATTCCGTAGAGTAGAAACATTGCTGCTCCAATTAATATAAAATGTAAGAAGGGTTCTTTTAGTATTTTTTTCATTTTTATTTAAACTGAAATTTTATGAATTTATTGAGGTAAGTTACCCTCTTGTAAACCATATTCTATTTTTAAAATAGGCTCTAGTCCTTTGTTTTTTATGTCTTTAGGGTCTATTATGTTAACTTGGATTAAACTTGACTCTTGAGACGTTTTTATATATTCTCTAATTTTTGATATTAAATTATTGTTTTGGGTTAAAACAAGTTCATTTAGTTTAGCATCGCCAATAATAGTTACAGCAGCCTTATCTATAGATATTGAATCGTTCCCAATTTTGTTTTTTAAATATTCTTCAAAACCGTTTTCATCTTTTAAATAATCCTTTTGTGTATCCTTGAAATATAGCGTGCCCATTTCTTGTTTGGCAATGGCTTCTTTTTGAAAACCACTATCAACAAAATAATTCATTTCTATTTTTAATCCTGATTTTTTTTGTTCTAATTCTAAAATTTTATCAAGTTGCTTGTAGTGTTTTTCCGTAGGAATTGAATCCAAGTAACTAAATTTAATAGCTTCCATATCTTTTAGATCGCCATCAACCAAGCCTGCTAAAAAGTTAATTGGACTTGCTACCGTTTTTACAATCAGGTTTTTAAACGTATTCCATACTATTTTACCAACACTTACCTCAGGGTCATTTAAATCTCCACGAACAGGTATTTCGAGGTTTATATCTCCATTTTTGTCTTTTAATAGAAAAAGTGCAAACTTTAAAGGTAACTTGTATAATCCTTCACTTGTTGTGTTTAGCGTTGCATTTTTAACTAAGAGTCTATTTTCACTTATGATATCACCGTTTATAATTTTTGAATTTGAATAGTAATACATATCACCTTCAATAATATTGTGACCAGTATAATGTTTGGTATATATGTTTAGATCTGAGAGAAGAAAATTTTCTACAACAATATCAAGATCGATATCATTTAAACTTATAGGATTATAGCCAACTTCGGCAATTAAAGTTCCTCGATTATTAAGTATCATATCTGAATTAATTTTTATCCAATCTGAATTACTTTGAATACTATTAGAATTAATTTTTACTTCACTTAAATGATAATTAAAAGGGATTCCAGTTAAATTATCTGTATAGTCTAAAATACCCTTGTTAACTTTTAGTTGGTTTATTGCATAATACAAGTCACTTTCTTGGGTTGTTGTTGGTTCGGTTTCTTTATCTAATTTGAAAATCTCATAAAAATTATTAGTGATAGAATCTAACTGAAAAAAGACATACGGCTCGTTAATTATTACAGAATTAAGTTCATAAGAATTATTAGCGTAATCAATTTTTTTAAGTTTTGTTTGAAGGTTTTTTACAGCTAAACCCTTTTGTCATTTGTATCTGTAATTGAAAAATCTATAATTTCAACAGTACCTTTAATAATTGATTTTTCAGCTTCGTTGGTATTTCCAATAATATTAATTTGAGTATTTAACTTGCCATCAAAACTATTTATTTTTACATATTCAACAACATATCTGTAAAATGTACTTAAATTTAATTCACTAATATTTAAATCAACATCAAATTCTCCATTAAATTGATTAAAACCAAATTTAGAGTTTAAAGTCCCTTGATTGTTGAGCGTTAAATTCGAATAAATATCAATCCATTTG
>CAZIMW010000088.1:3862-10669 GCA_964540425.1 uncultured Flavobacterium sp. | reverse complement strand
CTATAGTAATCCAAGGAGATGCTTTTGGCTTATATACCTTTGGTAAGGTTTTTACACATACACCAGCATGAATGCAAATTTTTGGCTGCCATTTTATGGTAATTTCACCATTTGAATATTCTTTACTCATAATTTCTGAAATTTAGACTCAAATGTAAAGACTTATTTTTTGCTATGTATTCATCTAGATGAAGAAATAGAATTGGTTATAATAAATGATTTAGCAAATCTTTTTTTACATTTAAGTAACTAATGTTATATTCATTCGCTTGCGTAATCAAAGGGATTCTTCTAGTAATATTAATTCCTGAATTTTTCCAGACCTCAATTTTTTTTGGGATTATTAGAAAGTAATTCTATTGACCGTATATCAAAGTGTTTAAGTACTTTAACAGCAATCGTAAAATCTCTTAAATCTGTATCAAAACCTAGTGTATGATTTGCTTGAATGGTGTCCTGACCTTGATCTTGTAAGGCATAGGCGTTTATTTTATTAAATAGACCAATACCCCTGCCTTCCTGTCTTAAATAAAGAATAATACCTGTTTGTTTTTCAGCAATTTCACGCATACTTTTATCAAGTTGTTCACCGCAATCACACTTTTTAGAGCTAAAAACATCTCCTGTTAAACATTCTGAGTGAATTCTTGTTAAAACGTTTTCTTTAAAGCTTAAGTCGCCCATAAAGAGCATACAATGTTCATGAATACCTCCTTCTTTCTTGAAAGATATAATGTTAAATACACCATATTTGGTAGGTAATATTGCCTTATTAGAAAACTGAATTTTCATTGTTTGCTTATTTGGTCAGGACAAAGTTCAACAACTAAATTCTATTTTACATTCATCTAGATGAAGAAATAAATTGTTGTCATTTTGAACGTGCAATTTTTCCTCTTATGGAACTAAGTGCCTGTGGAGTTATTCCTAAATATGTGGCTATCATACGTTGAGGAACGCGATTAGGTAATTCTGGATAGGTGTTTAAAAAGTAAGTATACCGGTCTGCGGCAAGTGAACCCATTAACATAAGAACTCTACGTTGTAATTTGCCTATTCGCCGGTATAAAAGTTGTGTGTTTTCTGCTATTTTATCTTTAGACAAATTGGATTTGAAAAGACAATTTTTATCAAAAATAATAACTTCTGAATCCTCAAGGCAATCAATAAAAAGTTGAACGGGTTCATTAAATTCTAATGCTTCTAGGTCAGCAATTATCCAATTTTCAGGAGCAAACATAAAAATATGTTCTTTTCCTTTGCTGTCAATAATATAGCTTCTTAAAAGTCCTTTTTTAACATAAAACGCCGAAACTTTAAAATCACCTGCATATTGTAGTATATCTCCTTTTACAAATATTTTTAATTTAGCTTTAGTGTCAATATTTAATATGTTTTCTAGGTTTTTCATTTTCTATTTCGTACGCCAATACAAATTAAAGAGATTCACTTACTAGTATTGTTTTGTACACATGCCTTCAATTTAGCTAAAAATAATTAAGCATACTATTTGTTAGGTCCAGAATAAATTAATTTGTGTTTTTTTTTAATTTACGTCTGGTAACTTTAAAGTCATTCCAATATCTAATAGTAAGTCGTCAACGTGTCCTGCAACACCATTCTCACGCATTTTTACGTGAATATGTGAGTTCCTAGTATGATGTGTAAATATTGCTTTATGTTTTTTAGAATAAAAGCCCAACATCTCTACTTCTTTATTTTTTATAGTTCCGTACATTCCTTTGGTTTTGTGTTTTTTGTGAGTGTGTATAGTATCACCATCTCGCCAATTTATCACATGCCAATCAAATTTTTGAATAACTCCTTCTAATAAAAAAGGAAATGGTTCTTCAGTATTAATTCCGTTTTCAGAAGCTGCTTTTTTTACAAATTTCTCAAATTGTTCGTAAGTAATTACTTCAGCAGGAATTTTAAAATTTTTCCATTTTTCTACAGAAGCATACACCAATAACGTTGCTCTTTTATTGAAGGTTTTATCTCTTCGGAGCGAATTTTTACTTACATACGAAATTGCAGGAACACTATTAAAAATCTGTATTTCACCTTTTAAATCTTCCAAAGCACCCAAAGCATAAAAGTTTTTTACCTCTTTAAATTTAGATAATTCTACCTTTCCTGAAATATCTGCTTTTTGCATCATATTTTTTAAGGCACCAATATATTCTACTTTAAAACGATGTGACTCTTCTTTTGGTGATTGGCAAGAGAATAATGAAATTGCTATTAGGCATATTAAAAAATATTTCATCTTTATTGTTTTAAGCTAAAAACTCCCTTTCGGGAGTTTTTATGTTTATTATTTTCTTTTGTTATTCTTTTTTTGCTCTTCAGCTTGCTCCATCATTTCAGACATTTTACGTTGAAATTTATTCTGCTTTTTAGGTTTCTTTTTATTCTCCTGAATTTTTGCATGAATCTTATCTTCATCGATGATAAAGTTTTTAATTACTAACATAATTCCGATGGTAATTAAATTCGAAACAAAATAATATAAGGATAAACCACTAGCATAATTATTAAAGAAAACCAACATCATTAATGGTGACAAATACATAATAAATTTCATATTTGGCATTCCTTCTTGTTGCTGCATAGTCTGTCCAGTTGTCATCATCATATAAATAAAAATCGCTATAGATGCTAATATTGGAAACAAACTCACGTGATCTCCATAAAATGGAATAAAAAATGGCAATTCGGCTACCACATCAAAACTTGACAAATCGTCTGCCCAAAGGAAGCTTTTTCCACGCAAATCGAACGCAGTTGGGAAAAACGTAAATAAGGCATAAAATACCGGAATCTGTAAAATAGCGGGTAAACAACCTTTTAACGGGCTTGCACCTGCTATGGTTTGAAGCTTCATTGTCTCTTGCTGAATCTTCATTTTGTTACCTTTAAACTTCTCTTTTATTGTGTCTAATTCAGGTTTTAAAACTTTTAGTTTTGCTTGGGATAAGTACTGTTTGTATTGCACTGGCGACATTGCCAATTTTATTAAAATAGTCATTACAATAATGGCAATTCCTGCAGGTAAAAACCCACTTAAAAATCCAAACAATGGAATAACTAAGAATTTATTTAGCCAACCAAAAATCCCCCATCCTAAAGGCATTGCTTCATCTAAATTCCTGTCGTAAGATTTAAAAATTTTATAATCTGTAGGTCCATAATACATATTCATATTATATGATAATCCTCCAGATTTAGGCTCCAATAACATTCTGGCTCCGTATTTTTTAGTAAAAAGCGTATCTACTTCTTCATCTTTCACCAAATCTTGAGAACTAAAGGCAACTTCTTTAAAAGGAGTATCTGTAAGCAACATTGAACTAAAGAAATGCTGACGAAAGTTCATCCAAGTCACTTCTTTTTCCAACTCATCATCATCACCAGTTGGAGATAATTTACTATGCTTATCTTTATTTTCATATTCATAAGTCAATCTAGTATATCTGTTTTCGTAGGTGATACTTTTTGAATGTCGATGTCCAATAAAATTCCAATCTAAATAAATAGGTTGAGTCGTATTTATTACATTATCTAAACCTTGAGTTTTAATACTGAAACCTAACATATAATCATTAGGAATCAACTCGTAACGGTATTCAATATAATTGTTTGCTGAAGTTTTTAACTTCATAGAAAGCACTTTATTATCTCCATTATTTGAAACTGAAGGCTCAAAGAAAAGATCTTGGGTATTTAACAGTCTATTTTCTGAACTAAACTGAAGGTTTAACGAAGAGTTTCCATCTTTAATTAAATAGACAGGCTCCCCCGTATAGATGGTATGTTGTTTTAGTTTTGCCTCAACAATATAACCTCCTTTATTACTAATGGTTAGCTTTAAAACTTCATTTTCAATTACAGTAGTCGCTTGAGTAGCTGAAGGAAGTGTTGCAGAATATGCAAAAGAACCTAATCTATTTTGAAGTTTTGTTAAACCTAAAGAATCTCCGGTACTTACAACCGATAACTCGGTAGTTGCTTTGGTTAAAGTAATATCTTTTTGTGAAGTAACTTCTGTAGCTTCTCGCTGGTTTTCAATTATTTCGGTTTTTGCCTTTTCTGCTTCTTGGGCTTTTAGCTCTTCTTCGGTTGGAGCATTTTGCCACATCATATATAATAGGATTCCTCCTATTAACACAAAACCTATAATTGAATTTAAATCAAATTTTTTATCTTCCATACGTAGTCCCGAAATTGTTTCGGGGTATTATTAATTTATTCTATAATATTTAAGAGATTCTGAATCAAGTTCAGAATGACAAATAATTTGTCAAATATCTTACCTTTTTATGAGATTCGACAATTTGTCGTATTAATTATTTTTTAAATGCTCGTTTGCTGCTTTTACAAATGCTACAAATAATGGATGTGGGTTGGCAACCGTACTCTTGTATTCTGGATGGTATTGCACTCCTACAAACCAAGGATGATCTTTAAGCTCAATAATCTCCACCAAGTCAGTTTCTGGATTAACTCCTGTTACCTTCATGCCTGCAGCTTCTATTTCTGCTCGATAATCTTCATTATATTCATACCGATGCCTGTGACGCTCATCGATTGTTTTTGTTTTATAAATATTTCCTACAATACTATCTGCTACCAAATCACATTTCCAAGAACCCAAACGCATCGTTCCTCCTTTATTGGTAATGCTTTTTTGCTCTTCCATTAAATCGATTACTGGATGTGGAGTTTTAGGATTCATTTCGGTAGAATTGGCTCCTTCTAATCCCAACACATTTCTTGCAAATTCTATGACTGCCATTTGCATTCCTAAACAGATTCCTAAATAGGGTATTTTATTTTCTCTTGCGTACTTGATGGCTTCAATCTTTCCTTCTATTCCTCTTTCACCAAAACCTGGCGCTACTAAAACACCATGTAAGCCTTCTAATTCTTTAGCTATATTAGATTCATTTATATGTTCTGAATGAATTGAAATTACTTTCACTTTCACTTCATTTTCAGCTCCTGCATGAATAAAAGATTCTAAAATGGATTTATAAGAATCTTGTAATTCCACATACTTTCCTATCAAACCAATTTTTACCTCACTTTTAGGGTTTTTATGACGCTTCAAAAAACTATTCCAACGATCTAAATTTGGTTCATTAAAACCAGTAAGATTTAATTTTTCTAAGGTGATTATATCCAACCCTTCTTCCAACATTAAATTTGGAACATCGTAAATAGTAGAAGCATCAATAGATTCGATTACCGCTTCTTTCTTAACATTACAAAACAAGGCTAGTTTTCTTCGTAATTCATCTGGTAAATGATATTCGGTTCTACATACCAAAACATCTGCTTGAATACCGCTCTCCATCAATGTTTTAACAGAATGCTGTGTAGGTTTGGTTTTAAGTTCGCCGGCAGCTTTTAAATATGGAATTAACGTAAGATGAATTACTAAAGCATTGTTATCTCCTAGCTCCCATTTTAATTGTCGTACTGCTTCAATGTAGGGCAAAGACTCAATATCACCAACGGTTCCTCCGATTTCAGTAATCACAATATCAAATTCACCCGTTTTTCCTAAAAGCTGAACTCTATCTTTAATTTCGTTGGTAATATGAGGAACTACCTGTACTGTTTTCCCTAAAAATTCACCACGACGTTCTTTTTCAATAACGCTTTGGTAAATTTTACCTGTTGTTACATTATTTGCTTGTGAGGTTGGAACATTTAAAAAACGTTCGTAATGTCCTAAATCAAGATCGGTTTCTGCACCATCATCGGTCACATAACATTCTCCGTGTTCATACGGATTTAAAGTGCCTGGATCCACATTAATATAGGGATCTAATTTCTGAATTGTAACGCGATAACCTCTGGCTTGCAACAGCTTAGCAAGTGAAGCTGCAATGATTCCTTTTCCTAAAGAGGAGGAAACTCCGCCCGTAACGAAAATGTATTTTGTGGTGTTCATTTGTAGTGTTTATACGGGATGCAAATATACAGATAAATGTTGAAGAGAAACAAGAAATGTAAAATTTAGTTAATCAAAAAAATGATATAAGACTGTTTCACTTGACGACTTATGACGAACGACACTTTTTAATTAACGACAATCATATTTTATTGTTCAAATCAAGTAATACATCGTATGTCGTCTTATCTTAAATCGTATTCTTGTAAATCTTTATTATCTTCTAATTAGTTTCCGAATCAAATCTTCCAATCCATTAATTTTTATCTCGTCCATTTCTTGCATCATTCTGCCGAGTTTTCCTTCTGGAAATCCTTTTCGTTTGTACCATACGTAATAATATTCGGGAATATTTACGAGATAGTAGCCTTTAAATTTGCCGAAGGGCATTTTATAATTTGCGAGCTCAACTAGGTGGTTTGGATTAAAATTATTTCCAACGTTCATATTCTTTCAATTGCTCTTCAATTAATACTCCCCATTCCATCTCTTTATCATATATTTTGGAATGATCTGTTTCTTTATCAAATTTTCTCTGAAAAGCAACTCGATCGCCTTCAAACTTATAGAACAGCGTTTCTAATTCTGAATTCATATCATCTGAGAACTTGGTTTCTCCAATGGCTTTTCTAAGTTTTCTTGCATGTAATTCGGAAATATCAAAATGGGTTTGTTCGTGTTTTAAGATATAATCTGAAGCGTTCTTTTTACTGTACCAAGACCTATTTGGGTAAAAATTACAAGTGACTTTAACGTTTACTTCCATATTCCCATTACTATCCCCAAAAGAGGAAAACGAATATGCAATCCCAGAACTGGTACTGGCTACAAAACCACTTCCATTA
>CAZIMW010000088.1:0-3840 GCA_964540425.1 uncultured Flavobacterium sp. | reverse complement strand
AAGTTAGTTGATAATCTTCAGACCATGGGATTTTTTCTTCTTCGGGAATAAAGGAGGAGATTGTAAAGGTAAAAAGTAACAGCGCTAAAAACTTCATAGTAATTGTAACGTAAAAATAGATTTTTTATTGAATGGTTCTAATCCTATCTTCATTACCTATTGAGTTATTACAATGAGACTTACAACTTAATCTAATTTTTCTTATTCTTTAATCAATTTTTGAATTTGATTATTGAAATTAGCATCTGTTAATTTAATAAAATAAATACCTCGGGATAGTTTTTTAACATTTATAAACTGCACCCCTTCATTATTAGATTTTTCTAAAATTACTTGTCCTAACTGATTGTAGATTATCATTCTTACTACTGGAATGTTTGAATTTATATTTAACAAATCTTTTGTAGGGTTTGGATAAACAACTGGTTTAAATTTAATATTATCTCCAACAGATAAATTTTCAACAACAGTTGTTATTACCGTGTTTGTTGCTACAGGCGGGTTAAAGTCAAAATAGATATCGGCATTATTAGACATAGAATCACCAATATCAACTGTGCTTTTTGGTTTGATTTTGTATTGAATGTACCCATGTGATTCTGGTTCATTTGTAGTACTATCTGGCAAGTTTATATTATCAAAAACAAACTCTACCTGATTACCGTCTTTTATTTCCACTCTATTGGTATGACTAATATTCTCAATTTGCAAAGTGTTCCAATCTAGATTAGGGTCTAGAACATTTTCTACAGAAACATTAATAGCTTCTGCTGTACCAAGATTTTGAAAACGAATAATATAATGCAAATAGTTATCTGTTTCAGATTCAAATATTTCATCACCTTCCAACACTCGAATATCATTAGGGTCATAAGCTCCAATAACGGTTTGTCCTAAAATAAAGGTATTGTCATCCTCGGTGTAATCTCCAGTAACAGGACTTATTACTCCTGTAAAAGTTAGTATATCGCCAATATCTGTTGTTGGTGGTGCAAAGACATTAAATAATACATCTACAGTTCTTGTCTCAAAAGGTAACAGGTCATAATAATCAAAAGTTAAGCTATTGCTTGATTGTATTACAGGAGCTTGAGATGCTTCTAAATAACTAATTTTAGTTTCATCGAAAGTTAATTCTAAAGCGTCTGTTAATATGGTAGTTCCCACATTACGATATACAATTTGGTAAGTTGCATCAAACCCTGGTCGTGCATCACTTAAAGGATAAAGTGAGATGTTTAGGTCGTTTACATCACCAATGGGTTCTATACAGAAATCGGCAATGTCGGTATTTCCAAGTCCAATAAAATTAGAAGTATGAAAAGTTGGATTTGATGTAAAATAATTTGGTAATTCAGAAGTAATTGTTGTCGTGAAATCTCCTTCATTTGTATTCAGAATATAATTTCCATTATTTAATGTAAATGTTGAAAAGGAATTTGAGCCGTTATCAGTTGTCACCATGATATTTGATATTCCTAGATTATTCCCATTACAACCATTATTATTAATATCAAAATTAACATTCCCAGTTATGTGATTGTTAAGAAAGCCTAGATTTTCATGCCAAACAACTTTATCATTTAAAATTGACGCTGAAAGTATGTCTATATTACCGTCACCATTTACATCACTAACATATACAGAGCTCAATTCGCTAATTTCTGAGCTAATTATTTGTTCACTATTAAAATTACCAAACCCATCCAAATTTTCGTACCAAGCAATGCTATCCATAGAAGAATGAGAAATAACATCCATATCGCCATCGTTATCTATATCTTCTACATAAACAGATGTATAATAATTTGCGTTATCATTAGTGTTAATTACTATTTGTGTGCTAAAGTTACCTAGCCCATCTAAATTTTCATACCAAGCAATTTTACCATCATTAGATGAGACTGAAACAACATCCATATCTCCATCGCTATCTATATCTGCAGCATATACTGAAGATGCCCCATCTGCATAATTATAAATTATTTGTTGTTCGCCAAAGTTACCTAGTCCATCTAAATTTTCATACCAAGCCACTTTATCATCTGACGATGAAGCAGAAAGCACATCCACATCCCCATCTCCATCTATATCTGCAGCATATACTGATCTAGGAACGTTTACGTTAAAACTAATTATTTGTTTTGTGCCAAAATTACCTTGTCCATCTAAATTTTCATACCAAGCTATATTATTAGTCGAAGCTAAAAGTACATCTATTTTACCGTCACCGTTAATATCATCGGAAAATATAGATTTTGGACTAGAAGCTTCAGTTGTAATAATTTGCAAATCTCCAAAATTACCTTGTCCATCTAAATTTTTATACCAAACTATATTATTAGTCGAAGCTAAAAGTACGTCCAAATCACCATCATTATCTATATCATTTGAAACTACGCTAGTTACATAGGGAATTTCTGTATTAATTGGCGTCTTTGAAATAAAAAACCCTTGCCCATCAATATTTTCAAACCATACTATTTTACCATTAGTATAAGAAGAAGATAAAACATCAAGATCACCATCTCCATCAAAATCACCTGTACTAATTGAAATAGGGTTTTGAAGAAAAGTGTTAATAGTCTGTCTTTCACCAAAAGCACCTAATCCATTTAAGTTTCTAAACCAATTAATGGCATCATATGAGGTCCATAATAAATCTCCGTCTCCATCATTATCTATATCGCCAAAATTAATATTCATTGTGGTTGGGGAGGAATCTGTTTCTTGATTAATTATTTGTTGAGGTCCTAAATCACCTTGTCCATCTAGGTTTTCATACCAAGAAATAAGCTCACCTTGATTACTTTCTTCTGTAAATAAGTCTAAATCACCATCTCCATCAATATCAAAAGTAGTTAAGGAACCTAAATTTTCTGCATTCCAAAATAACACATGCATTGACCCAAAAGACCCTTGACCATTGTTTTCATACCAACCAATCCTATTTTGTAACATAGAATAAGAAAGGATATCTAAATCTCCATCTGCATCATAATCAATCGCTGAAATATATCTAGGTCCAGAAGCATAAGCAATTATTTGTATTGACCCAAAATTTCCCTGACCATCAAGGTTTTCAAACCATACAATAGTGTCGTTATTTGCCGAAACTAAAAAAACATCTAAATCTCCATCACTATCAAGATCAGCTGACAAAAGCTCATGTATATTAGATAGGTCTAAACTAATTACATTTTCATCTCCAAAATTTCCTTGACCATCTAAATTTTCATACCAAGATACCCTTTCATATGGAACTCCTATTGCTACTATAATATCCATATCACCATCACCATCAATATCATTCGCTGATATTTCTCTTGGGTCATCAACAATATCTATTATTTGTGAATCACTAAAATTCCCCATACCATCCAAATTCTCATACCAAGCAATTTCATTATCCAAAAAAGATGCCGTCACTATATCTATATCACCATCATTATCTATATCAATAGCATCAAATGATAAACTACCACCAAATTCTGTACTTATAATTTGTTGTCTTCCAAATAGACCGTTTCCATCCAAATTTTCATACCATGATATTTTTCCATAACTTGACAATAACACATCCATATCCCCATCACTATCTATGTCAGTAAAAATAGATTTTGGTTGATTAGTTTTTTCAGAAATATCTGTAATGATATGATCTTCAAACCCTACTTGAGCATAAGTATTAATATAAGATAAAAGAGTAATAAGTAGAAGTAGTTTTGTTTTCATTTTAATATTTATTAATTAAAAATAATAGCAATCTAAATGGTATTGCTTTCGCAATAATAATAATAATAATAATAATAATAATAATAATAATAGGTAGTTACGAAA
>CAZIMW010000087.1:0-10839 GCA_964540425.1 uncultured Flavobacterium sp. | reverse complement strand
TTGTCCACTTGAAAAATTTTAACTAAAAACAGCCTCCTTTTTGTCTATTACACCAAATTTTATGAATAATTAGTGTTTACACTTTTTTGATGTTTTTTTGAAGCTGTATGTGCTTTAAACTCCTTTTTTGTAGAACTATTATTTAATGTTGGCTGAAGTAATTCAGTTTTTATTTAAATCTGAATTTAACCCCACTATCAACGAATCATCCAATTTTATGAATACCATATTTGTGACAAGCCTAGGTTCTTTTGAATTCAATTTCATGAACTACGTGAAGTTTAAAACAAAATGAATAATCCTCTTGCGTTCTCTTCACATATTATGTCTTTGATATTATTTTCATTACACGAAAGCTTTAGTGTATCGTTATTTCAGAACGGAAAATAATAAAAAATCCATCTTGAAAAATTTCAAGATGGATTTTTATATATGTGTATTTCCTTTTAGTATTCTAAAGTAAACTCTCCAGTTGTTATTTCATAAACTGTTGGATCAACACCTAATTGATCTGTTGCTGTATAAGAGAAGGTTCCTTCAATTATCCTAGCATCGGTATCATAATCAATAATAGTAAGTGTTCCTGGATTTGAAATAAAAGTAGAACTCACTCCAAATTCTGGTGTATATTGTGAAAATATTTCGGTTCCATTTATCAATGTCATATCCATTTCGTAAGTTCCAATCTCAATATCTGTTGGAAAAAACAAACCCATTCGCTCTCCAGTATCAGAATTTACAGTAGTTATTGTAAATCTAGTAATTCCGTTAAATTGAGATTCTCCAATATTTAATAAATCTGGGTTATAAAACACTCCATCTACTTCTGCTGTAAATATAGATGTTACATCTCCAGGTTCAGCAATATAATCTACTTTAAACGATCCTTCGGTTACCTCTGCAACTGTAGGGTCAACTCCAATTGGATCTGTAGCTGTAAAGTTAAATGTAGCCTCAATGATTCCAGTGTTGGTATTAAATCGCGTTATAGTAATAGTTCCCGGGTCTGATGTCAAATTTTCTCCTCCTGTTGCAGGATTGTAAAGACTGATTAGTTTTGTTCCATCAGATAAGGACTCCATAGCAAAAGTACCCACTCCTAGGTCTTCTGGAATGTCAATTCTCATAATTTGACCTTGTTCATTTACAGCAACAATTTTTACTACTGATACTCCAAAAACATCATTCAATGTGGTTGTTACGGCATCTGCAACAAAATCTACACCATCTACTTTTGCAAAAAACTCATCTTGTATTGGGGTGCTTCCTCCGCCTTCATCTTCATTTGTAAAGGCAATTTTATTAAAAGCCCCATTGGTAATATCTTCTGTTTCTAAAGTTGGGTTACCTTGACCGTCTAATATTGGATTTCCGTCAGAGTCTAAAGCAATTCTAACACCTTCAAAACTAAAAAATCCTGTAATTGTTGAATTTGTAATATCGTATTCTGTAATTATTAATTCACCTGTTGTTCCAAATACATTTGTAGAAATATAAGGATTGGTTGTATCTCCTGTTTCAAAATAAGAAGCGCTATTGTCTGTTCCAAGACCCGTCGTTAAGTCAAAAATTCCAACTACAGGATTTTCTACAACTAAAACAATTTTTTCACCAGTACCAGAAATAGTTCCTATAAGTGTTAAGGTATTACTTTGATTAAGATTTCCATTAACTTCATCGGCTGTAAAAAAAACACTTCCTACAGTAGCTATAAATTCACCTTCTTCAATAAGGCTTGGGTCATCTGGTTCAGGAAAAACTCCTTCAAGAGGTTCGTTACCGCATGAATTAAATTGAAATGTAACAAAGGCAATAAAAATCCATTTTAAAATCTGATTCTTTTTCATAAAAAAGTAGGTTTATTTGGTAATAACAGCAAACATAAATAAAAATTGTGAAGAATTACTTAT
The DNA here is from genome assembly GCA_964540425.1 of uncultured Flavobacterium sp. GTDB lineage: Bacteria > Bacteroidota > Bacteroidia > Flavobacteriales > Flavobacteriaceae > Marifrigoribacter. The sequence continues at coordinate 8,929 of CAZIMW010000087.1, read as the reverse complement.
TTCTTGGAATTCTAAGCAATAAAAATATCCCAGCAACAAAAAATACAACTAAAAATAGGATAGAAAATCTCATGTTATCCGATTTTTGATCTATGAATCCAAAAATTGTCATTCCTATTACAATTCCTATTTTTTCAGCAACATCGTAAAAACTAAAATAGGATGTAGTGTCTTTAGTTTCTGGCAAATATTTTGAATAGGTAGATCTAGATAATGCCTGAATCCCTCCCATAACCAAACCTACTAAACTTGCAGTAAAATAAAATTGGATCGGTGTGGTAATAAAAAATGCCAATACACAAATTCCTGCCCAAATTCCGTTAATTACTATTAAGGTAGGAATGTTTCCATATTTCTCAGAAGCTTTCGAGGTTAATTGTGCCCCAACAATAGCAACCAATTGTATAATTAATATACTAGAAATTAATCCCAATGTTTTTTTATCTTCTCCTCCCCAACCTATTTCTTGTTCGCCAAAATAAGTTGCGACTAACATCACTGTTTGCACAGCCATACTATAAACAAAGAAAGCAGTTAAATACCTTTTCAGTATTAAATTTTCTGAAAGCGAATTATAAACACCTCGCAATTCTCTAAAACCATCAAATAGTATTTGTGTCGTTACTTTATTGGTAGATTTATTTCCAACTGGCAAATAATAAAAAGTATATTGACTAAAAACAATCCACCAAACACCTACTGTAACAAAGGAAATTTGCATTGCTTTCATTTTTGCTTCTCCTCCTTCACCCAACCCAAATAGTTCGGGCTTCATAACCATTGCTAAATTAAAAATTAATAATAGTACACTTCCTATATATCCAAATGAAAAGCCTTTGGCACTTAACTTATCTTGTTGCTCTGGAAAAGCAACATCTGGTAAATACGAATTATAAAAAACCCAACTACTCCAAAAACCCACCAGTGCCATAAAATAGAAGAAAAGGCTTAGCAAAATATGTTCTAAACTAAAAAAATATAAACCCATACAAGATAACGCACCAAGGTAACAGAAAAATTTCATGAAAATCTTTTTGTTTCCAACATAATCAGCGATCCCCGAAAGAATTGGTATTAATAATGAAATCAAAACAAAAGCGGCGGCAGTAGTATAGCTTATTAAAGGAGTACTCCTAATTTCGCCTCCAAAAATCATTACTGTCTCAATATTTGCGGCTCTAAATAAACCTTGATAAAAAATTGGAAATACCGCTGAAGCAATCACTAAACTATAAACAGAGTTTGCCCAATCATAAAAAGCCCAAGCATTTAATAACTTTTTACTTCCTTTTTTTAATTGTTGCATAAGGTTTTTTCGGATTTATAAAATGAATCTAATATTTTAAAGTCCGAATGTAGTAAAAAAAATAGATAGTATTATTTTTTGAAATTGGTAACTCCAAACTTTTTAGCTTCTGCTTTTGCTTCGGAAACCCACGATTTAATATTTGCTATTCTAGTTTCGTTGGAAGGATGTGTACTTAGTATTTCAGGAGGTGCTTCTCCACCTTGCTTACTCATACGTTCCCAAAGCCTTACAGATTCCATTGGATCGTAACCCGCAATAGCCATTAAAGTTAATCCTATTTTATCTGCTTCACTTTCGTGACCTCTACTAAATGGTTTCATTACACCTACATCCGACCCTACTCCATAAGCAGTGTTGAATATTAATTGGTTTTGGGGGTCGTCCATAAAAGCAATATTTCCTGCAACTGCTCCCAATGCTTGTAATTGTCCCGCACTCATACGTTGTTGACCGTGATTTGCCAACGCATGAGCAACTTCATGCCCCATTAACGCTGCTAATCCAGCTTCCGACTTTGTAATTGGTAAAATCCCTGTGTAAACCACAATTTTTCCGCCTGGCATACACCAAGCATTAGCCTGTTTATTTTTCACTAAATTATACTCCCAACGGTAGTCTTTTAAATAACCTGCATAACCATTAGCAGTTAAATACCGTTCAGCTGCCTTAGCTATTTTTTGACCAACGTTTTTGACCATATTTGCTTCTGAAGTATTTTTTAATACCGTGTTTGTGTTTAAAAACTCTTCATATTGCTGAAATGCCATTGGTAATATTTGAGAATTTGGAACTAAAGCCAATGTTTGTTTCCCCGTAAACGGATTGGTATTACACGAAAACACAAATATCACAAATACTAATAAGCTAACTTTTTTCATTTTAATTTATTTTTAATATAACAAACAATAAAGATACTTTATTTTTATATTTTTAAAGCTTCAAAAAGCATTAATCCAATATTGGAATGACTTTTGTAAATTACTTTTTAAATATAATTAAAAAATCAAATCATGAAAAATCTATTTTTACTTTTAGCAATTAGTTTTACTTTTTTAATTTCTTCTTGTGAAGGCCCACAAGGTCATCCTGGCCCTCCTGGAGATTCTTTATTAGGAAAAGTATTTGAAGCAAATATTACCTTTACTATTGGGAATGATTTTAGCCGATTGATAGAATTTCCAAATGATATTATTGTCTATGAATCTGATGTTGTACTTGTATATTTATTAGAAGATGTAGTAAACGGAGTTGATGTTTGGTCGCAACTGCCTCAAACTTATTTCTTAAATCAAGGTACTTTGCTTTATACGTTTGATCATACATTTTTAGATGTAAATATCTTTTTAGATGCAAATTTTAATCTTAATACGTTAGGTTCTGACTTTACTGACGACCAAATTTTTAGAATTGCGATTCTTCCTGCTGAATATGCAAATGCAGATTTAAGTATGGATGAATTAATGAGTAACCTTCAAATTGAAACCTCAGATATAGAGATTTTACCAAATTAAACGTATGAAAAACATTGTATTTATTTTTATCAGTTTACTTTTATTTAGTTGTAATACTTCTGCTCAAAACAAGAACAAGAAAAAAATATTTTCGGTAACAAAAACCGATGCAGAATGGAAAACAGAACTTGATGAAACTGAATATATTGTATTACGAAAAGCTGGTACTGAGCCTGCTTTTTCAAGCGAATTAAATAAAAATTATGAAAAAGGAGTGTACGTCTGTGCAGCTTGTGGCACTCCTCTTTTTAAAAGCGAATATAAATATGATAGCCGTTCTGGTTGGCCTAGTTTTGACCGTGAAATTGAAGGTAATGTTTCTTTTTCAACCGATAGAGATTTAGGCTATACAAGAAACGAAGAACACTGTGCTACTTGTGGTGGACATTTAGGTCATGTTTTTGATGACGGTCCAAAAACAACAGGAAAACGTCATTGTATTAATGGTACTGCATTAGATTTTATTCCTAGTAAAAATGAATAAAAACAACTTCCCTATAGAAAAATCTGAATCTTTTTGGAAAGATAAATTATCTAAAGATGCCTTTGATATACTTCGGAAAAAAGGCACCGAACGACCCTTTACAGGAGAATATAATATTCATTTTGAAAAAGGCACCTATAACTGTGGTGCTTGTAATACCCCTCTTTTTAAAAGCAATCAAAAATTTGAAAGTGGCTGCGGATGGCCTTCTTTTGATGATGCAATTAAAAATAACGTGAAATTAATAGTAGATAAAAGCCACGGAATGATTCGTACTGAAACAGTTTGTAATAATTGTGGCGGACATCTAGGTCATTTATTTAATGACGGCCCAACAGATACTGGTCAACGATATTGCATCAATTCTCTTTCTCTAGATTTTCAAGATAAAAAATAAATCTTCACTAGCCTCTAAATTATTATTTGGAAATTGGTTTTTGGAAATTCTAATTTGTAATTTCGCATTTTAAAAATCTGAATAAAATTAACATGAGCAAATACGATATTATTATTTTAGGATCTGGACCCGGAGGATATGTAACCGCAATTAGAGCTTCACAATTAGGCTTTAAAACTGCCATTGTAGAAAAGGAAAATTTAGGCGGAGTTTGTTTAAACTGGGGATGTATTCCTACCAAAGCCCTACTTAAAAGTGCTCAAGTATTCGATTATTTAAAACATGCAGAAGATTACGGATTAACAGTAAAAGAAGCTGATAAAGATTTTACCAAAGTTGTAGAACGTAGCCGAGGTATTGCTGACGGAATGAGTAAAGGTGTACAGTTTTTATTGAAGAAAAATAAAATTGATGTTATTAATGGTTTCGGAAAATTAAAACCCGGTAAAAAGATAGAGGTGGACGGTACAGAATATTCTGCAGACCATATTATTATAGCAACTGGTGCTCGTTCTAGAGAATTACCAAGTTTACCACAAGACGGAAAAAAAGTAATTGGTTATAGAGAAGCCTTAACTTTAAAAAAGCAACCTGAAAGTATGATTATTGTAGGTTCTGGTGCTATTGGAGTTGAATTTGCTCACTTTTATAACACGATGGGAACCAAAGTAACCATTGTTGAATATTTACCGAATTTAGTTCCTCTAGAAGATGAAGATGTTTCAAAACAATTTGGCCGTTCTTTCAAAAAAGCTGGAATTAAAGTAATGACTAATTCTTCTGTCGAATCTGTTGATACTTCAGGAAAAGGAGTAAAAGCAACGGTAAAAACTAAAAAAGGAGAAGAAATTTTGGAAGCTGATATTTTATTATCTGCTGTGGGAATTAAATCGAATATAGAAAACATTGGATTAGAAGATGTTGGAATTGTAGTAGATCGTGATAAAATTTTGGTAAACGATTGGTACCAAACCAACATTCCTGGTTATTATGCAATTGGTGATGTTGTTCCTGGTCCAGCTTTAGCACACGTTGCTTCTGCAGAAGGAATTACTTGTGTTGAAAAAATTAAAGGAATGCACGTAGAAGCTATCGACTACGGAAACATCCCTGGATGTACTTATGCAACTCCTGAAATAGCATCTGTTGGAATGACAGAAAAACAAGCAAAAGAAGCAGGTTACGATATTAAAGTTGGAAAATTTCCTTTTTCAGCAAGTGGAAAAGCAAGTGCTGCAGGAACCAAAGAAGGTTTTGTAAAAGTAATTTTTGATGCTAAATATGGCGAATGGTTGGGCTGCCATATGATTGGTGCAGGAGTAACCGATATGATTGCAGAAGCAGTTCTAGGTAGAAAACTAGAAACTACAGGACACGAGGTTTTAAAAACAATACATCCACACCCGACAATGAGTGAAGCGGTGATGGAAGCAGTTGCTGATGCTTATGGCGAGGTGATACATTTGTAACACATTAGAATCTAACTGTCTTTGCAAAGCCTTTTTAGGCTGAAGCAATCTCATGAAACCATTTTTTACGTATCTCTGAGTAACACCGTCAAATAAATAGGAACACGGATACGACAGATTTTACGGATAATGTACGGATAAAAGTCTGGGATATCCTACGAATCTCTGACTTTGCGAAGCCCTTTAAGGCTGGAGTAATCTTAAAATAAAACTATAACTTAGTAATTCCTCATATCAAACAATTACTCCACAGTAATTACTAGGTTCTATCAGGCTAAATCCGTGAAATACCCGTATGATCAGTAAAATCAGTGGTCTATTTTTTAATAAAACTCAACAAAGCCAATTCATAACTTTGTAGTCCAAATCCAAGAATAACTCCTTTTGCATTAGGAGAAATAAAAGAATGATGCCTAAATTCTTCCCTAGAAAAGGTATTTGAAATATGCACTTCTACAACAGGGCTTGTAATTGCTTTTACCGCATCGCCTATTCCTATAGAAGTATGTGTATAAGCAGCTGCATTTAAAATAATGCCATCATAACTATACCCTACTTCTTGTAGTTTGTCTATAATCTCTCCTTCAATATTAGATTGATAATGGGATAACTCGATATTTGGGTGCTTAACTTTTAATTCTTCAAAGAAATCTTCAAAAGATTGATTACCATAAATAGAAGTTTCTCGTTTACCAAGAAGATTGATGTTAGGGCCGTTTATAATAATTATTTTCATGTGTCTTAATTATTTTATTATATCGGTCACCTGCTGTTCGCTTTTAGACACCGTCTTGAATGAAAAATTTAAACATGCTCGTTTCATTTGGTAAAATTACAAAAAAATAAACACAAAAAAAGCGGAAGTTGAACCTCCGCTTTTTTTTTAGTAAATTTAATCCTTTAATAATCTGCATCGATTATTTAGGACTAGACAAAATTTGAAATTAGTTAATATCTATATCGTTTCATTAGTTAACATTAAAGAAAACTAAATCCTGCTGTAAGAGAGAATACGCTATTTCTAGCACTTGTATCAAAAGAAGTTCCATTAAAAACATCTATAAAACTAATATCAGACAATCCAAAGCTATATCGCCCTGTCACTCTTATATTTAAAGGTAGATCTACACCTATACCTACAACACCAGAAACATCAAAAGATTCAAAACCAGTACTATTTAAATTATCATTAACAACATTTCCAAATTGCGGTCCTGCTTGAATGTTTAATCTTTTTACAATATAATACTTAAACACCACTGGAAAAATAATGTAATCCAATTCTAAATCACTAGCCCCATTGTCTCCTTTTGCTCCTTGTTGAGAATATAATAAATCTGCTTGAATAGCCATTTTATCACTAAACTTTATAGTCGCAAAAGCTCCTAATACCAAACCTGTTCTTGTGGAAACATCAGACACATCAGTTAATGTCGCGAAATTTGCTCCTGCTTTTATCCCAACATCAATACCTTGAGCGAAGGTTGTTGAGGTCAATGTAATCGTAAATACGATTAAAAATAATTTTTTCATAATAATTGTTTTATATAATTAGTAGTTCAAATATAAAATAAAACTAAAAACTTCCGAAACTTATTATCAACTAAACTCAAATTATAATAATTATTAATTAATATAGCTGAATGAAATGGCCACTAGCAATCACTCATTATCAAAATTATCTTCGTTTAGAACGAGGTCTTTCACACAATACCATTTACAATTATTCTTTTGACATTAACAAACTTTACCATTGGTTAACGGAAAACAATATAGAAATCTCCCCCATTTCAATTGAACAAGAAACCCTTCAACAATTTAATTTTCACATTGCTAAAGAAGTAAACACTCGATCACAAAGTAGAATTATTTCTGGATTAAAAGGTTTTTTTAACTACCTGGTTTTTGAAGAATACAGAAAAACAAACCCATTAGATCTTATTGAAAGTCCTAAAATAGGAAGAAAACTACCCGACACACTTTCTCTTGAAGAAATAGATGAATTAATTACAACAATCGACCTAAGTACACCACAAGGCGAACGAAACAGAGCTATTATTGAAACTCTTTATGGTTGTGGATTACGTGTTTCTGAATTAATTAATCTGAAAATATCCGATTTATTTTTTAAAGAAGACTTTATAAAAGTCACCGGAAAAGGTGATAAACAGCGTTTTGTTCCTATTGGGTCATTGACCATAAAATATATTGACACCTATCGAAAACAAATTAGGAATCATCAAACAATACAGCCACTTGCAAAAGACACTTTATTCTTAAACCGAAGAGGCAACGGGTTAACAAGAGCAATGATATTTCATATTATAAAAGAACTGACTGAAAAAGCAGGAATCAATAAAAAAATAAGCCCACATACCTTTCGACATTCATTTGCCACGCATTTATTAGAAAACGGTGCAGATTTACGTGCTATTCAGCAAATGTTAGGACATGAAAGTATTACTACTACCGAAATCTATACTCATGTTGATAAAAGTTATTTAAGTGAAGTGATGAATACGTTTCATCCTAGAAAGTAAATAGACCTGCTAGGTTTTTGAAACCTAGCAGGTCTACAGTGTAACAACAAAAATTCGTGAGTGTCCAACAAACTCCCCTAGGAGCTGTAGGTAAACATTGTAAGTGTTTTCATGAGATTACTTCAGCCTAAAAAGGCTTCGCAAAGACAGTGTGATTCAAAAAATCACTTCAAGTAAAACTCAGCGCTCCTCTGTGAACCTCTGTGTAACAATAAATTAACGTATCCTGTACTAGACTTACCTAGCAATATTAACAGCTCGAGTCTCTCGAATAACCGTAACCTTCACCTGACCTGGATAGGTCATTTCGGTTTGGATTTTCTGAGAAATACTAAAAGATAACTCAGCAGCTTTTTCGTCACTTACTTTTTCGCTCTCAACCATTACCCGTAGCTCACGACCAGCTTGAATCGCATAAGCTTTATTTACACCTTTAAATCCGAAGGCTACATCTTCCAAATCTTTTAAACGCTGTATGTACGAATCTAACACTTGGCGTCTTGCTCCAGGTCTTGCTCCGCTAATCGCATCACAAACTTGAATAATTGGCGATAATAAAGTAGTCATTTCAATTTCATCGTGATGGGCTCCGATGGCATTACAAACATCTGGTTTTTCACCATATTTTTCTGCCAATTGCATTCCTAATAATGCGTGAGGAAGTTCTGTTTCTGTTTCTGGTACTTTTCCAATATCGTGTAATAATCCGGCTCTTTTTGCTAGTTTTGGGTTCAGACCTAATTCTGAAGCCATCACACCACAAAGCTTTGCTACTTCCCGTGAGTGTTGTAATAAGTTTTGTCCGTAAGAAGAACGGAATTTCATTCGGCCTACCGCTTTTATTAATTCTGGATGCAATCCGTGAATTCCTAAGTCGATCACGGTACGTTTACCTACTTCTTTAATCTCCTCTTCTATTTGTTTGGTTGTCTTTTTAACTACTTCTTCAATTCGTGCTGGGTGAATACGTCCATCGGTTACTAATTTATGCAAAGATAATCTCGCAATTTCTCTTCTAACTGAATCAAAACAGGACAAAATAATCGCTTCTGGAGTATCATCTACAATAATTTCGACACCTGTTGCAGCTTCGATTGCGCGGATATTTCTTCCTTCACGACCAATGATTCTACCTTTAACATCATCGTTTTCTAAGTTAAAAACCGATACACAATTATCTATTGCTTCTTCGGTTCCAATACGTTGAATGGTATTTATA
>CAZIMW010000086.1:0-10928 GCA_964540425.1 uncultured Flavobacterium sp. | reverse complement strand
CATTACTATTGATGGTGGCGAATGGTTAAAAGGTGCAGGACAAATGAATATGTTAGAAGAAGTCCCAGAAGAAATGTGGGATATGTTGGAAGCTATGATTCGTTCTAAAAAAGGGAAGTAGTTTTTTATCGAAAAATTTTCGTTAAATTAGCTGAAACAAAAAAAACGTGCATTTTTAATGAACTACCTCGACCCAAGGGTACGAGGTATCAAGCGGAAAGGATTTATTTTTAGTTTTATGAAAACCTTAGGTTTTCAAACTTTCCTCTTGACCACCGACGCAAGCGTCGGGGAATTCTTTAGATTAAATTGGTTGAAAAACTTAGGGAAGAAGAAAGTGGTGTATATGGAGTTGGTGCTAGAGGGAGTATGGAAAAATACCCCTACGGATCTTATAATTTTACTATTTCTTTTCCTTGTGGTCCCGAAAATGTTGACAAATTAAAAAGTGCAGCATTAAAAGAATTGCAAAGCATTATAGATAATGGACCTACGCAAAAAGATGTTGACAAAATAATTGAGGCTCAGTTATTAGAATATAAAGAAAACCTAAAAAAGAATAAATTTTGGATGGATTTTTTAAATAACTCTGATTACGATAAAAAAGATCGTTCAGGAATTTTAAATGTTGCTAAAAAAACAAAAGCAATAACAACAAAAGATATTCAAGCAGTAGCAAAAAAATACCTGAATCAAGGGTATATATATGCCGTTTTATACCCTGAGGATAAAAAATAAAAAACTATTTTTAGAAAGCATCTTTAAGACATATTATCATTTTACATCTATAAAAATAGCCCAATGAAAAAAATCATTGGGCTATTTTTTATTTAATAAATTAATTTCAAAAAAGTGTAAATTATTTTGTTCATTACCTGTTAACAAATTTCGCTTTCAAACTGCGTAATTATTTGTATTTTTAAACCTAAAATTCACTCTAAATTTATGGGAAAAATAATCGCAATTGCCAATCAAAAAGGAGGTGTTGGAAAAACAACCACCACTGTAAATCTTGCCGCATCATTAGGCGTACTTGAAAAGAAAGTATTATTGATAGACGCTGATCCTCAAGCAAATGCGTCTTCCAGTTTAGGAATTGACGTAGATGCAGTTGAAAAAGGAACCTATCGTGTTTTAGAACATTCGATAAAAGCAAAAGATGCTATAGTAGCTTCAAACTCTCCAAACGTAGATATTATTCCAGCTCATATTGATTTGGTTGCGATTGAAATTGAATTGGTTAATATAAAGAATAGAGAATCTATGCTTAAACAAGCTATTATTTCTCTTAAAGACAAATACGACTATATTCTTATAGATTGCGCACCATCATTAGGCTTACTCACTTTAAATGCGTTAACAGCTGCCGATTCTGTGATGATTCCTATACAATGTGAATATTTTGCATTAGAAGGTTTAGGGAAATTATTAAATACTATAAAAAGTATTCAGAAAACTCATAATCCAGAATTAGATATTGAAGGTATGTTACTTACAATGTACGATTCTAGACTTCGATTGTCCAATCAAGTAGTGGAAGAAGTTAAAAAGCATTTCGATAAAATGGTGTTTAAAACAATCATTCAGCGGAATGTACGTTTAGGAGAAGCTCCAAGTTTTGGCGAAAGCATTATTAGTTACGACGCAGGTAGTAAAGGTGCTAATAATTACTTAAATTTGGCACAAGAATTAATTGAGAAAAACGAAGCAGAATAAATGGCGAAAGCAACCAAAAAACAAGCGTTAGGTCGCGGATTATCAGCACTCTTAAAAGATCCTACAAACGACATTACATCGGTTAGTGATAAAAATGCAGATAAAGTTGTTGGAAGTATTGTTGAATTAGAATTGGATGCAATTGATATGAATCCGTTTCAACCACGATCTACTTTTAATGAAGAAACGCTTCGTGAATTGGCTTCGTCCATTCGAGAATTAGGTGTTATTCAACCCATTACTGTTCGGAAGTTAGGCTTTAATAAATTTCAGTTGGTAAGTGGCGAACGTAGATTTCGAGCTTCCAAATTAATTGGATTGGAAACAATTCCTTCATTTATTAGAATTGCAAACGATCAAGAATCTCTGGAAATGGCTTTGGTTGAAAACATTCAACGTCAAGATTTAGATCCAATTGAAATTGCACTTTCTTACCAACGATTGGTGGATGAAATTGAAGTAACTCAAGAAGAACTAAGTAATCGTGTTGGAAAAAAACGATCGACTATTGCAAACTATTTACGACTTTTAAAATTAGACCCTATTATCCAAACTGGAATGCGCGACGGTTTTATTAGTATGGGTCACGGAAGGGCGATCATCAACGTTAGTAATTTAGGAGAACAATTAGATATTTATGAAAAAGTAATTATTAAAAATCTTTCGGTAAGAGAAACAGAAGCATTAGTAAGAAGTTACAAAAACCCTTCAGATAAAAAAACTCCTTTAAAAAAAACAGCACTTCCCTCCTATTTAAATACTGCTAAAAAAGAACTATCAGAGCTTTTAGAAAGTAAGGTTTCAATAAAATCATCTGGTGGCGGAAAAGGGCAATTGGTTGTTCCTTTTCAAAATAAAAAAGATTTTCTACGTATTTTGAATCTATTAAAAAGTGAAGAATAAACTTTTCTATATCTTTATTTTTCTTTTCGCAAATTCACTTTTTGCACAAAAGTTAGATACTTTAACCGTAGTTGAAGAAAATGGATTGATTATAAAAGAAACAGAAATTGAAAAAGAACCTTACAACCCATTAGCTCCTGCAAAAGCTGCTTTTTACTCAGCAGTTTTACCAGGTTTAGGGCAAGCATACAATAAGAAATATTGGAAAATCCCTATTATCTATGCAGGAATTGGAGCGGGAATATACTTTTACAGTGCCAATAATAAAGACTATAATCGTTTTAGAGATGCTTATAAAAGAAGGTTAGCAGGATTTACTGACGATGAATTTTGGGGAAATGGAGAGACACCTATAGTTGCTACAGATCGATTGGTTGATGCACAAAAGACTGCACAAAAAGACAAGGATTTAAGTGTTGTTATCGCTGTTGTTTTTTATTTATTAAATATAGTTGACGCCAATGTTGATGCTCATTTACGACAGTTTAACGTAAGTGATGACCTGTCATTAAAACCGAATTTTGAAATCAACCCTTTTGATTCAAAAGCAAATTATACGCTCACTTTAAAGTATCAGATAAAATGAAGATAGCATTATTAGGGTACGGAAAAATGGGTAAAATCATAGAAAAACTGGCTTTACAAAAAGGACATACTTTAGTTTTAAAAACAAGTACAGCAACCTCTAAAGATGAAATTTTAAAAGCAGATATTGCTATTGAATTCTCTACGCCAGATGCAGCTGTTAGCAACATTACTTTATGTTTAGAAAACAATATTCCCATAGTTTCAGGAACTACAGGATGGTTAAATAAATACAATAAAATGGTAAAGTTATGTGAAAATCGTAACGGAAGTTTTATCTATGCGTCTAATTTTAGCGTAGGTGTAAATTTATTTTTTAACATCAATGAATATGTTTCAAAATTAATGGAGCCTTGGAAAGAGTATTTGGTTTCGATGGAAGAAATTCATCACACTCAAAAGCTTGATGCACCAAGCGGAACGGCAATTACACTAGCTGAAGGAATTGTTAATAATTCAGATAAAAAAGGTTGGAAATTAGAAAATCCTTCCGAAGAAGAAATTAAAATTACCGCCAAACGCATCGAGGATGTAAAAGGTACACATATTATAAATTATGATTCTAAAATTGATATAATTTCAATAAAACACGAAGCACATACCCGTGATGGTTTTGCTCTAGGAGCTATACTTGCAGCAGAATGGCTAGTGGATAAAAAAGGAGTTTTCACAATGAAAGACGTGTTACAAATAAAATAACGGATACCAATAAAATGACAGTTACAACCTTATTAATAGTTATACTTTTTGTTCAAGTAGTTCACTTTTTAGGAACTTGGAAACTATATGTAAAAGCAGGTAGAAAAGCTTGGGAAGCAGCAATTCCTGTTTACAATGCCATTGTTTTAATGAAAATTATTAATCGTTCACCATGGTGGACAATTTTACTTTTTATACCGATTGTTAATTTAATAATGTTTCCAGTTATCTGGGTAGAAACCATTAGAAGTTTTGGGAAAAACAGCAATCTTGACACCTTTTTGGTTGTAGCAACTTTCGGGCTATACATTTATTACATTAATTACACTCAAGACGTTACTTATATTAAAGATAGAAGTTTAAAACCAAGAACCGCAGCTGGAGAATGGACAAGTTCCATTTTATTTGCAGTGGTTGCTGCAACTATTGTTCATACCTATGTAATGCAACCTTTTACTATTCCTACTTCTTCTTTAGAAAAAACCTTATTAGTAGGTGATTTCTTATTTGTAAGTAAATTTCATTACGGTGCAAGAATGCCGATGACGGCAGTTTCTTTTCCGATGGTGCATGATAAAATTCCGTTATTAAACAAAAAATCTTATTTAGATCAACCTCAAATTCCTTTTTTCAGATTGCCTAGTTTTCAGAAAATAAAAAGGAATGACATTGTAGTTTTTAGTTGGCCAACAGATACTTTGGTAGTAATAGACGACCCTACAAAAGGATTTATGTACAAGCCGATTGATAAAAAATCAAATTACGTGAAACGTTGTGTAGGAATTCCAGGAGATGTCTTGGAAGTTAAAGATGGTTATGTTTTTATCAACGGAAAGCAAAACGAATTACCAGACCGAGCAAGGCTTCAATTTCGTTATAAAGTTGTTTCGAAGATCAACTTTGTAAAAATTGACAATCAAAGAAAATTTACCGGTGAACCTACCCCTTTTGTTTCAGATCATTTTGACATTTCAGATATTGATATTTTAGATTATGATAATGAAAATAAAATTTTCACATTCATCGTTCAAATGACAGATGAAGCGTATCAGAAAGTCAAAAACAATCCGAGTATTATTGAAGTAACAAAACAAACTATTGAAAAAGGAAAATGGAACCCTACTGTTTTTCCGCAAGACCCTCGTTTTAATTGGAACACCAAATATTTTGGTCCAATAACACTTCCTAAAGCTGAAACAACCATCGATATTTCTATTGAAAACATTCCACTATACAAACGAATTATTGAAGTCTATGAGGGTAGTGAATTAGGTATTTCAAATAAAGTAATCCAAAATGGAACCGAGGTGCTGCTAAACGGAAATCCTCTAACAAGCTATACTTTTTTACAAGATTATTATTGGATGATGGGTGACAATCGTGACTACTCACAAGATGCAAGAATGTGGGGTTTTGTACCATTTAATCACGTTGTAGGAAAACCTGTATTTGTTTGGATGAGCTATGACGGAAACGCTAAAGGCTTCAATAAAATACGAACCGAACGTTTATTTACAACTGTTGGTGGCAGCGGAAAACCAGTATCTTATTTTATGTACTTTATCATTGCATTGGCAGGTTGGTTTGCTTTTGATTTTTACAGAAAAAGAAAGAAAAAAGCATAATTTGAAAGTTTATTTATTTTGAAAAACATTCTACTTCATCCAAGTTATTTCCCTTCCGTAGTGCAAATGGCAGCAATGATTCATGCAGATAAAGTAGTTTTTGAAACTGAAGACAATTACCAAAAACAAAGCTACCGAACACGAACCTACATAGCTCATAGTAATGGCGTATTATTGTTGAATATTCCTATAAAACACTCCACAGACGGAATTAAATTAAAAACCAAAGAAGTACTGATTGAAAATGCTTTTCCGTGGCAAATACAGCACTGGAAATCATTAGAATCTGCTTATCGTACTTCGCCTTATTTTGAATATTATGAGGATGACTTGAAACCTTTGTTTTTTAATAAAGAAACATCATTATTAGAATTTAATTTAAAGGCATTTCAATTAATTTGTGAATTATTAGATATCGAAATTGACTTCACATTTTCTAAAGAATATTTTAAAAACCCTGAACAAACCGATTTGCGTTATCTTGCTAATCCGAAGTTAAAAACAAATTTTAATCTTCAAAACTACAACCAAGTATTGAACAAGAATAATGAATTTCATTCTAATTTATCAATTCTAGATTTACTGTTTAACGAAGGCACAAATGCTGTTAGTTATATGGAAAATCAAAATATTTTATTATAGTATTTGAATAATAAGTCTTTAAACTTGTAACTTTTCTTTCTTTTAATTATTGATTTAAGAATTTTATTTTTTAGTAAAAGATAAATTGTATTTTGCAAAAAAAAACAGATGCAAGATCCAACTGAATTATTAAAAGACACGACACCGTTTATTACCAACGACACCATAGTTTTTGGATTATTAATGATTTGTCTAGGCTTTATTTTCTATACATCTACCAAAAAAGAAGGGTTTTGGACTAAGTTTTATAAAATAGTTCCTGCTTTATTTATGGCATATATCATTCCTGCAGTGTTAACTACTTCAGGCATAATTGCGCCAGAATGGCTTACTATTACTGAATCTGGGGATGCAATAGAAGGGAGTTCTAAATTATATTTTATGTCCAGTCGTTATTTATTACCAGCAGCATTGGTTTTAATGACCTTGAGTATCGATCTTAAAGCGGTATTTAATTTAGGACCTAAAGCATTAATTATGTTTTTTACAGGAACGGTAGGAATTATTATTGGTGGTCCAATAGCAGTGCTATTAATTGGAACTTTTTCTCCAGAAACAATTGGAGGTGAAGGTGCAGATGCTGTATGGAGAGGACTATCCACACTAGCAGGAAGTTGGATTGGTGGTGGTGCAAACCAAACTGCTATGTTGGAGGTTTACGGATATAATCAAAAATTATATGGCGGAATGGTGTTTGTTGATATTGTTATTGCAAATATTTGGATGGCATTACTTTTAATAGGAATTGGAAAAACCGAAAAAATAGATAAATGGTTAGGTGCCGATACTTCAGCCATTGAAAGCTTAAAAGAAAAGGTTTCTACTTACTCAAAAAAAGTAGAACGAAATCCGAGTTTAACAGATTTAATGATTTTAGTAGCTATTGCTTTTGGTACCGTGAGTATTGCTCATTATTGTGCTGGGTATTTAAGTGTGTTTTTTAGTGACTTTGTAATGGGATTAGAGGCAGGAATAACAAGAAATATGTTTACTTTCCTTGGTTCTTCATTTTTCTGGATGATTTCAATTACTACCCTAATTGGTATTATACTTTCTTTTACAAAACTAAGAAGTTATGAAGGTGCTGGAGCTAGTAAATTCGGTAGTGTATTTATCTATATATTGGTAGCAAGTATTGGTATGAAAATGGATTTAAAATTAATATTAGACAACACTGGACTTATAGCTGTTGGTGCCGTATGGATGGTTATTCACGCTTTGCTTTTAATTGGTGTTGCTAAGTTAATTAAAGCACCTTATTTCTTTTTAGCAGTTGGAAGTCAGGCAAATGTTGGTGGTGCAGCTTCGGCGCCCATTGTTGCTTCTGCATTTCACCCTTCATTAGCTACTGTTGGTGTTTTACTGGCTGTTTTTGGCTATGCTATTGGTACAATTGGCGCGATTTTATGTACTGTTTTAATGCAATTAGCTGCTGTTTCATAATTATTTTTAAAAATAATAATGCATCTTTGTTCTTTAAAAATTGAATGAAAAATGAATAAAATTATAAGTATTACTGCTGTTTTATTTTTATTAATAAGTTGTGCTAAATCTGAAAACGAAATGTCTCTATCCGGAAATGTTAGAGGATTAAAAAAAGGAACTCTATACCTTCAGAAAATTGAAGACTCAACTTTAGTAACGGTTGACTCTGTTGTTGTTAACGGAAACTCTTCGTTTAGTTTTTCTGAAACTATTTTAGAACCTGAAGTTTATTATTTACATATTCAATTAGAAAACGGAATTCTTCAAGACGATCGGATTGCTTTTTTCGCAGAAGACAATTCCATTACAATCAACACAACCCTTAAAAATTTTGAAGTAGCTGCAAGAATTACTGGTTCTAAAAATCAAAATAAATTAGAGCTTTATAATAAAATAATAAATCGTTATTCCAACCAAAACTTAGAACTTATTGAAGATAGTTTTTCTGCCAGAAAAAATGGAAATGACTCCTTAGCTATATCAATAGGTAAATTGCAAAAATCTATTATTGCTAAAAAATATTTAGCAACTATTAGTTTTGCTTTATCTAATAATGATTTTGAAATTTCACCATATTTAATGGTAAATCGGGTAAGTAACACAAAGCTTACATACTTAGATTCAGTATATAATAATTTAACACCAAAAATTAAAGGCTCTAAATACGGTAAGGATTTAGAGTCTTTAATTCAATCAAGAAAAAAATAATTAATTAACTTAATGCGTTAATTTTATCAATTAATTTTCTTCCTTGTACTTCTAATTCTTGACCAATCCCTTTAAAATGTTTTTTGCTATTATCAATATTTTTAAGGTTTACTTTTACTATTAATTCGTCAAAAATATTTATTGCTTCATCAATAATCGCTTCCGATTTTTTTGTTTCCTTTCCAGGATTGGTAAGCTCCCATAAATAAACAGCTTCAATAATATCTCCAAGAACGTAATTGATGTCTTTTTTTAAATCGCGTATATTTGCCATAATGTTTTAATTTTTGGCAAAAATACTACATTTTCAATCTATTAAGGAATATAAACTTCTAAAATTGTAGCATTGATTGAAATTATTTCAACAAAGTCAATTTGCGCAGGAATTAATAGTGTTTCGCCTTTTTTAAATTCTTCAGAATTATCATTAATTATAATTGACCCTTCTCCTTCCACACACATATAAACTACAAAGGAATCGATATTTTTTAAATCACGATTTATTTTTTTTGTAATCTCAATCTTATTGGTCTGAAAATATTTAGTTTTACATAATTGAACTGGAGAATTTAACTTAGTTTCAGAAGTTAGTTTAAATTTTACTGGTTTAAAATTAATTGCTTTAAGTGCTAAATCGGTATGGAGTTCTCGTAATTCTCCATTGATTCCAGGACGGTTATAATCATAAATTCGATACGTAATATCTGAAGTTTGTTGAATTTCTGCCAACACAACTCCTGCTCCAATTGCATGAACTGTTCCTGTTTCAATAAAATAAGCATCTCCTTTTTTTACATTTTCAAAGTGTAAAATTTCTGAAAGTGTATTATTTGACAAGTGCTTTTTATACAAGGTTTTATTCATATCTTGATTAAAACCTACTACCAATTTTCCTTGATTTTCGGAATTTAAAATATACCACATTTCGTTTTTGCCAAATGAATTGTGGCGATTTCTTGCCAATTCATCGCTGGGATGTAATTGTACAGAAAGATCTTCTTTAGCATCAATAAACTTGAATAACAATGGAAAAGTGTTCCCGAAAGTATTATATACTCTTTCACCAACCAAAGTAGAATTAAATTCTTGAATAAGTTGTGTTAGTGATTTTCCTTGTAGAACTCCATTTTGTACTATTGAAACATTAGACGATACACTAGAAATCTCCCAGCTTTCACCAATATTCTCTGAGTTTGTATTTTTATTAAAAAGTTTATTAAGCTTTGTACCTCCCCATACTTTTTCTTTAAGTATTGGAACAAATTTTATAGGATATATGAGTTTATTGTTTTTCAAAAGCTATTTATTTATCCAGTATAGACTACAAAGTTACGAGGGGTTTCGTACAATTTTACAGATATTTGATAGTGTTCTTCTAATCTATTTCTTAATTTATTCCATATTAATACTGAAATATTTTCCATTGTAGGGTTCAAGTTTTTAAATTCTGGAATGTCAACATTCAAGTTTTTATGATCTAAATAATCTTCTACTTCTTCTTTAATAATTTTTTTTAACTTTTCTATATCAATTAAAAAACCTGTTTCTGAATTAATTTCTCCGGTAATACCTACTTCCAATTCATAGTTATGACCATGAAAATTTGGGTTGTTGCACTTGCCAAAAACTGATTGATTTTTAGCATCATCCCAATCTTTACGATATAAACGATGTGCTGCATTAAAATGAGACTTTCTGTAAACGGTTAAACTCATAAAGAAATGTGTTTGTGAAATTTATCGAAAATAATTTTAAACCAAGCTGTATAATTTTGCGGATTGCTTTTAATATCAATCTTTACTTCTTCCAATGGCATCCATTTCCAAGAAGCTACTTCTTCAATATTAATATTAGGAGTTTCATTATATTTTCCTAATAAAATATGATCGTATTCATACTCTGTTAAGCCATTATCAAAAGGTGCTTTATAGATAAATGAAGTAGTTTCTGAAAGTTCAGTTACAAACCCCATTTCTTCTTTTAACCTTCTTTTTCCAGCTTCAATATTGCTTTCACCATCGCGCTGATGACTACAACAAGTATTGGTCCATAACCTAGGAGAATGGTATTTATCGAAAGCTCTTTGCTGTAACATCAACTCGTTTGCATCATTAAATACAAATACTGAAAACGCCCTATGAAGCACTCCTTTTTCATGGGCTTCTTGTTTAGGCATTAATCCTATTTGGTCATCATTTTCATTGACAAGTATCACTTGTTCTTCTGCCATAGCTAATTTTCGATTTTTTTCAAAAATACAAAAAGGGACATAAAAAAAGCGTTTAAAATTAATTAAACGCTTTTGAAACTAAAATTGGTTAGATAGTTTTAGTTTTGAATAATAAACATAGACCTTCTGTTTAATTGGTGTTCTTCTTCGGTACATTTTACACCGTTAGAACAAGCATTAACATGTTGTTTTTCTCCGTATCCTTTGGCACTTAATCTACTTCGATCAATTCCTTGACCCACTAACCAATTAAGAGTAGATTGTGCTCGTTTTTCGGATAATATTTCGTTGTATAAATCAACTCCTCTCGCATCGGTATGCGATTCTATATGAAT
>CAZIMW010000085.1:0-11182 GCA_964540425.1 uncultured Flavobacterium sp. | reverse complement strand
CTTTTTTTTCACGGAGGATTATTCCTTTATCCACACAAATAAGGGTAGAACCTTAATTTTACAACCAATACGAAATCGCTAGTTATGCTGATGGTCCAATTGAAGTTTTGATTCCTATTGAAGAAGTAAAGCCTTATCTAAATTTTTAAATATTTTTCTTCAAAGCTAAAATATACCCTAAGTGTATGCCTTCGTGAAAATTATTAAATTCTAAAGCTTCATCAATAGTGGACAATACCGTTTTTGTAGAAACTGTGTATGCTGAATATTCTTTAAAATTTCCTTTATTATAATCCTTTTGAGTTTGTTCAACAGTTGAAAATAATTGTTTTTTCAACAGCTCAACATCTTCAATTGTTGCATTTGATTCTGCTTTACTTCCTTTTCTGAAAGCTTTTATTTCTTCTTCAGAAACTAATGTAGGTAATCCCGATAACGCATACACTAATAATTGTTGCGTAATTACCACATGTTTTATGTTCCAATAAATAGTGTTACTAAAACCTATGGGGATTTTATTTAGCTGTTCTAATGGGAAAGTTTCAAGAAAATTTTTAAAAATTGCTCTTGTTTTTAAAGTGATTCCAAAAGTGTAGTCCATTGTTTTAATTTTGAAATAAAAGTACTGCATTTCAAATGGAAATTGATTAATTTGTGGGAGAAATTTTTAACTTAAAAAGACACATTTCAATCTAATTAGATTATAATGGCGACTAGTTTTTACGAATACAATATGAAAAAAATATACCACCTCTCCTCCTGTGATACCAACAGACGCATTTTAAAAGAATTAAATTTACCAGAAGATTTTATAAAACAAGATATTAAAGTAACTCCTATTTCTGAAGCTGAATTGGAAGAATTACACCAACTTTCAGGGACCTATGAAGCACTTATAAACAAACGAGCAAGAATATATAGCGAACGAAAGTTGAAGGACAAAAACCTTCAAGAATCCGATTTTAAAAAATTATTACTCGAACATTACACTTTTCTAAAACGTCCTGTACTTATTAATGGGAAGCAGATTTTTATCGGAAATAGTAAAAAAGTAGTTGCTTCGGCTAAAAACTCGTTGTAATAATTTAATTATCATTATTTTTGGAATGAATTTATCTCTCTATGAAAAGATTAATATTTCTTTTTTTAATTATCGGTTTTAGTGCTTTTGCTCAAAAAGATTCCCTAAAACTTAAAAATAACGATATCATTGTTGGGGAGTTAAAATCTATGGTAAATGGTGTTATTATTATGAAAACATCTTATAGTGATAAAGATTTTAGGATTGAATACATCAATGTAAAAGAAATTTATTTAGACCAATCCTTCTTAATAAGCTTGGTAAATAAAAGTCATTATTTAGGGAAAGCAAAAACGGTAAGCCCAGGAATTGTTGAAATCACTACAGATGGAATGTCTTTCGAAACCAAAACAATAAACATTATTCAATTAAAAGCAATTGACATTA
The DNA here is from genome assembly GCA_964540425.1 of uncultured Flavobacterium sp. Lineage (GTDB taxonomy): Bacteria > Bacteroidota > Bacteroidia > Flavobacteriales > Flavobacteriaceae > Marifrigoribacter. Next base: position 9,714 of record CAZIMW010000085.1, on the reverse strand, counting down.
AATTTTGGAGTCGATTTACAGGAAATGTTGACATAGGATTTAATCTTACAAAATCCAACAATTTTAATCAATTTTCCCTCGGCAGTGGTGTTAAATACCAAAGTGAAATATGGAATTTTAGTGCATCCTACAGCTCATTAATAACCAACCAAGACGATGTTGACGAAATTAAAAGAACAGAATGGAAAATTGATGCCCAACGTTATATAATTAAAGAATGGTATGCAATTGTTAATGTTTCGTTCCTGTCAAATACTGAGCAAGCTCTAAAAGGAAGGGTAAGTACTCTTGGAGGTATTGGAAAATATATGATTAGAACCAATCGTTTGTTTCTTGGCGTTAGAGTTGGGGTTAACTATAATATTGAAACATATTTTGATGAAACATTAAATAAAAATTCTACGGAAGCAAATATTGCTGCCAATTTTAATATGTTTGAGTTTGGAGATTTTAATTTAACTACAGACTTTACTGCTTATCCTAGTTTATCGGAAAGTGGAAGATTTCGTTTGGATTATAATCTTGCTTTGAAATACGATTTACCCTGGGATTTTTATATAAAAATGGATTTTGCATTAAACTATGATAATCAACCAGCAATAGTAGGAAACGATTTCGATTATATTTTTAATAGCGGATTTGGATGGGAATTAAAGTAATTATTTGCCATTATGAACCCTAGACCCTTAGCCCTTTTAGCTGCAACTGTAGCTGCTGCAATCTACGGTGTAAATCATACAATTGCCAAAAATTTAATGCCCTCTGTAATTGAGCCTTATGGGTTTATTTTATTGCGTATTAGTGGTGCCGTGGTGCTTTTTTGGTTGGTTGGACTTTTTTATCCTTCCGAGAAAATTGAACGTAGTGATTGGTGGCGTATTCTCGCTTGTGCTTTTACAGGAATGGCGGTTAATATGCTCGCTTTTTTTAAAGGTCTTAGCTTGTCAACTCCTATTAACAGTTCGGTAGTAATAACTATGGTTCCTGTTTTATTACTGATAATGTCTGCCGTTTTTCTGAAAGAAAAAATTACCTGGCGAAAATTCATCGGAATTGGTCTTGGATTAATAGGAGCTTTATTATTAATTTTCTTCGGAATTAAAACACAACAAAACGCACCAAATATTCCATTAGGAAATGTGTTCTTCATTATCAATGCAGCTTCTTATTCAGTTTATTTAATTATTGTAAAACCATTGGTCGAAAAGTATAGTTCCATTACGCTTATGAAATGGTTTTTCTTATTTGCACTAATCATAAATATACCAATTGGAATAAAGGAATTTATTGCAGTTGAATGGTCGCAATTACCATTGAATATTATCTGGAACCTAACATTTGTAGTAATAGGAACTACCTTTTTTACTTACCTTTTTAATATTTTTGCACTAAAACAATTAAAACCTTCTACTATTGGCTCGTTTATTTATTTACAACCTATTTTAGCAACCATTTTTGCTATTATTATGGGAGCAGATTCGCTGACTATCATCCGTGTTGCTGCAGCTACTCTAATATTTACAGGAGTTTATCTTTCTACTCGGAAACCAAAACAGCTAAAAAGTAATTAATTTTATGACAACATTAGAGCTCAAATTCGTATTACAACAACAATGTAAAGACCTTATAAATTTTCGTTTAGAACGCATTCAAAAAATCATTGCAGATATTGAAACTTCTCTAAAAGAAGAGTCTAAAAGCACCAGTGGCGATAAGCATCATACAGGAAGAGCAATGCTTCAAATTGAAAGAGAAAATGCAGGGAATCAGCTTCGGGAAATTGAAAAAGTAATGAGACAAGTAGATAAAGTGAATATTAGTACTACTTCAAAAACCATTCGATTGGGAAGTATTATTGAAACCAATCAAGCTAATTTTTTTATGAGCATATCGGTAGGGAAATTAGAAGTGAAGCATAACTTTTATTTAGGAGTAGCTCCCAATTCTCCCATAGGATTATACCTTCTTGGTAAAACCGAAGGAGAACAATTTAATTTTAATGGAAAAATTTATAAAATTAAGAAAGTGGATTAGTTATTTTAGTCATGAATTATTTAGACACTAATTTTACGAAAAAATACAATTGTGTGTTATTTCGCAGAGATTGGCAGCGTTGAATCTGAACTATAGTAAATTAGTGTAATTCGTGTCTTATTACTTTAATCCTGGATATGTCTTTCAAAAAAATTCCATAATCACAAATTCGGCTGCCGTTCCGTGAATATATAAATCCGATACAGGTTGATTAGTCCTGTAATTTGGTGCGGTAGTATTTGCTATTATTTTTTAATTTATAAACTTACTTTTCAGGAAGAATACGATAGCCCATATTGTACAAAGTAAAAGCAAAAATATCAGCATACTGTTCGATGGTTTTACTTATTGGGGTTCCAGCACCGTGGCCTGCATCAGTTTCAATTCGGATTAAAACTGGGTTGCTTCCCAATTGTTTTTCTTGTAATTCGGCAGCAAATTTAAAACTATGAGCTGGTACTACACGATCATCGTGATCGCCAGTTGTAATTAAAGTTGCAGGATATTTTACACCTTTATTCACATTATGAACGGGAGAATAGCCTAATAAGTATTCAAACATTTCTTTATTATCTTCCGAAGTTCCATAATCATAAGCCCAACCAGCTCCAGATGTAAAAGTGTGATATCGCAACATGTCTAACACTCCCACAGCCGGCAAAGCTACCTTTATTAAATCGGGACGCTGTGTCATAACAGCGCCCACTAGAAGTCCACCGTTAGAGCCTCCACGAATTGCTAAATAATTTTTTGACGTGTAGTTGTTTTCAATTAAATATTCGGCTGCAGCAATAAAATCGTCAAACACATTTTGCTTTTTTAATTTGATTCCTGCATCGTGCCATTCTTTTCCGTATTCACCACCACCTCGAAGATTTGCGGCTGCATAAATACCACCTTGCTCCATCCAAACAGCATTGGTAATACTAAATGAAGGCTTTAAACTTATATTAAACCCACCATAACCATAAAGTATAGTTGGATTTTTTCCGTTGAGTTTCAACCCTTTTTTATGAGTGATAATCATTGGGATTTTAGTTCCATCTTTCGATTTGTAAAACACTTGTTTACTTTCGTAAGTATCGGAGTTAAAATCAATTTTAGAAGCTCTAAATAATTTTGAAGTTCCCTTTTTAATATTGTATTTATAAATACTTCCAGGGGTTGTGTAATTGGTAAATGAATAGTATAATTCTTTTTCTTCCTTTTTCGTTCCGAAGCCACTAACGGTTCCTACTCCAGGGAGTTTAACGGTTCTAATTAATTTTCCGTTATAGTCGTATTGCAATACTTTTGAAACTGCATCGACCATGTAATTTGCAAAGAAATAACCACCTCCAGTAGAAGGACTCAATACATTTTTGGTTTCAGTAATAAAATCTACCCAATTACCTGAAGTAGGACTAGAAGCATCAACGGTAACAATTTTCTGATTAGGAGCATTTAAATTAGTTACCAAATAAAGTTTGGTTCCTACGTTTTCGATAATATATGAAGTACTTTCAGTATGATCTAGAATTGTAACTAATTTACTATTTGGCTTGGATAAATCTTTGACAAACAACTTATTTCCTGAAGTAGAAACACTTGCTGTAATCGTTAAATATTTGTTGTCTTCTGAAACATAACCTCCGACATAACGGTGCTTTTCGGAAGGAATTCCACCAAAAATCAATTGATCTTCTTTTTGTGCTGTTCCTAATTTATGATAGTATAATTTGTGTTGATCTGTCTTTGCCGAAAGTTCACTTCCTTCGGGTTTGTCGTAACTTGAGTAATAGAATCCTTCATTTTTATACCAAGAAATACCGCTAAATTTTACATCGATTAAGGTATCTTCAATAATCTTTTTGGTTTCGGTATTCATTACCAAAACTTTTCGCCAATCTGATCCTCCTTCAGAAATACTATAAGCGGCAATTTTACCGTTTTTTGAAAAGCTTAAACCTCCTAATGAAATTGTTCCTTCTTTATTAAAAGTATTTGGATCGATAAAAACGGTAGCTGTTTCAGGATCGTCACCGGTTTTATAACGATAAATTATATATTGATTTTGAAGCCCATCATTTTTATAAAAATAAGAATATGCTCCTTCTTTAAAGGGTGCTCCAACTTTTTCGTAATTCCAAATGGAAGTAAGACGTTCTTTTAACTCGTCTCTAAAAGGGATTTTATCCAAATAATTAAATGTAGTTTTGTTTTGTTGTACTACCCATTTTTCGGTTTCTTTACTTGTGTCGTCTTCCAACCAACGGTAAGGATCTTTAACATCGGTGCCGAAATAATTGGTAACCGTATCTACTTTTTTGCTTTTTATATAATTCACTTTAATAGTTTCTTTATTGTTTTGAGAAATTGCACCGATTGAAAGTACAAATACGAAGGGAAAGAGGATTTTTTTCATGAATCTAGATTATTTAAACAAATTTACTTAAATATTTCAGATATGTTTGTAGCTTTAATCACACAAGATTCTGTGCAACAAGATATTCAGCAATCTGGATTGCATTGGTTGCAGCTCCTTTTCTAAGATTATCACTTACAATCCACATATTTAAGGTGTTTTCTTGAGTTTCATCTCTACGAATTCTTCCTACAAAAACATCATCCTTTCCGTTGGCATATATTGGCATTGGATAGGTGTTGGTATCTGGATTATCTTGTACCGTTACTCCATGGGTTTCGTGTAAAATTCTACGAATATCATTAATAACAAAATCGTTTTCAAAAGCTACATTTACCGACTCACTATGTCCGCCAGTAGTTGGAATCCGAACTGCTGTTGCTGTAATTGAAAAAGTACGATCATTCAATATTTTTTGGGGTTCTCGCGCTAATTTCATTTCTTCTTTGGTGTACCCATTCGCTTCAAAAACATCGCAATGAGGCAAGGCATTTTTATGAATTGGATAGGGATAAGCCATTTCAGATTTAACACCTTTTATTTCATTTTCTAACTGATTTACTGCCTTAACTCCTGTTCCAGAAACCGATTGATAAGTAGAAACCACCACACGTTTCATTTTGTATTTTTTATGAAGTGGTGCTAATGCCATGACCAATTGAATAGTGGAACAATTGGGGTTAGCAATAATTTTATCTTCTTTAGTAAGTTCGGAAGCATTAATCTCTGGCACCACTAATTTTTTAGTAGGATCCATTCGCCAAGCAGAAGAATTATCGATTACCGTAGTTCCAACTTCAGCAAATTTTGGAGCCCATTCTAAAGAAATTGAACCTCCTGCTGAAAAAATTGCAATATCTGGTTTTTTGGAAATAGCTTTTTCTAAACTAATAATTTTGATGGATTCTCCTTTATATGAGAGTTTTTTTCCAACAGATTTTTCGGAAGCTACCAAAAGCAATTCAGAAATAGGGAAGTTACGTTCTTCTAATAATTTTATCATAATTGTACCTACCATTCCGGTGGCACCAACAACTGCTATTTTCATATATATTCCCTGTGAAGAAAGTCCCGAAGTTTCGGGATTATTAATTAATAATTACAAAAATACAGTATAGAACATTAATTTTCCAGAATAATATCCCAAAAAATAACCACCCTTTTTACGGGGTGGTTTAGTTAAAATACATTTGGTTAGCATGTGTTGTGTAGCTTTGCTACATAACATTTATTTTTTTAGCAAATCTCTAATTTCTGCTAATAATTCTTCTTGAGTTGGTCCTGCAGGAGCAGCTGGTGCTTCCTCAACAGGTTTTTTTGTTTTATTATATGCTTTTACAATCATAAACAATACAAAACCAACAATAATTAAATTAATGATTGCGTTAATCCAGTTACCATATTTAATTGCATTTTCTGCCGTTGTAACTGCTCCTTCAGCATCGAGAACTGCTGGAGATAAAATTATTTTTAATTCGGTAAAGTTTATTCCCCCGGTAAAGTGACCAACGATTGGCATCATAATGTCACTTACAAACCCCTTAATTACAAGTCCTAAGGCACCTGCAAGTAAAACGGCAACCGATAAATCTATGACGTTGCCTGTCATAATAAATTTTTTGAATTCTTTAAGCATAATTAAAATTTGAGAGTTAATACGCAACAAGTATAAGAAAATTCTAAGAATTTTATCGATTAAAGACTATAATTATTAATCAAAACAGAACTATTTTCGACAAACAACACGTTTTACCCTTTGTGAGATAGCAGTTATTAATTCGTAAGAGATTGAATTTATTTTTTCAGCATATTTTTCGGCATTTTCAACTTCTCCAAAAATGATAACTTCGTCGCCTTCTTGGCAATCTATATTTGTAATGTTTACCATTATCATATCCATGCAAACATTACCAATTATAGATGCTTTTTTACCTTTAATAGTAACCCAACCATTTCCATTTCCGTAGGCACGACTAATTCCGTCAGCGTGACCAATTGGTATGGTTGCCGATTTTAAATAACCATCACTTTTAAAGGCTCTATTGTAGCCCACGGTTTCTCCATTTTCGATGGAATGAATTTGAGAAATCACCGACTTTAAGGTTGCTACGGGTTTAAAATTTTTCTGTTCTGAAAGGATATTACTAAAACCGTACAATCCAATTCCGCTTCTCACCATATCGAAATGTGCTTCGGAATAATTTAATATTCCCGAAGTATTACATATATGCATCAAAGGTTTATAGTCTAATTTTTTGAAAAGTTTTTCTGAAATGTTTTTGAAGGCTTCAATTTGAAAATTAGAAAACTCTCTTTCAGATTTATCTTCACTTGCTGCTAAATGTGAAAAAATAGATTTTATTTTAACTGAAGCTGTTTCTTTTAGTTTAGATATTATAAAGTTCACATCGTTTTCCGAAAACCCCAATCTATTAAGCCCTGTATTAAACTTTAAATGAACAGGGTAATTGTTTTGATTATTTTCTTCAGAAATTGCAATAAATTCCTGAAATATTTTTGGACTGTATAAACTTGGCTCTAAACAACGGTCGATTAACGTTTTAAAATTTATAGCTTGTGGATGTAACACAATAATCGGAGCTTTTATACCAGCATCCCGAAGTGCAACTCCTTCATTTACAAAAGCAACAGCAAGATAATCTGCTCCTAGTTTAACGAGTTCTTTGGCAATTTCAACCAAATCACTTCCGTAGGCATACGCTTTAACAACGGCTAAAAATTTTATGTTGGGCTGAAGTTTTGATTTTAAATACCTATAATTATTACCCAGTGCGGTAAGATTGATTTCTAAAACAGTTTCCGTTGCTTTTGGCATTCTTTAGGTTTGTTTTTTTTTAGAAATCTCTTCGGGCTCAGTAACCTTCATTTTTCGAACTTTTTCTTCCAACATAGCTTTGTAATAAGCAGATCTGCTCAATGGTTCATATTCATCAACTTCACCTAAAAGAACCAGGTCGTCACTTTTTGCTTTTCGGTAGCTATAATTAGCAAGATTTCCCGTTCGAGTACAAATTGCGTGGACTTTGGTCACATATTCGGCAGTTGCCATAAGTGCTGGCATAGGACCAAAAGGATTTCCTTTAAAATCCATATCCAATCCAGCCACAATTACCCGAACTCCTCGATTGGCAAGATCGTTACAAACCTTTACAATTTCATCATCAAAAAATTGAGCTTCATCAATTCCTACCACATCACAACTATCGGCTAAAATCGGAATATTTGCGGCTGCAGGAACGGGTGTTGAATGAATTTCGTTACTATCATGCGATACAACCGAGTCATTATCATACCGAGTATCAATGGCAGGTTTAAAAATTTCTACTTTTTGTTTGGCAAATTTTGCACGCTTTAATCTTCGGATAAGTTCTTCTGTTTTACCCGAAAACATTGAGCCTGCGATGACTTCAATCCATCCAAATTTTTCTTTTTGATTTACCGTATTTTCGAGAAACATAAATATTTTTTAAACTAAAATAGAATTCCTTGACGTTTACATAAAGGTTGTGTAAATTTATAAAAACAAAATAGATAATTTGCCTTATTTTAATAAGTTATGAAGAAGAAAGTCCTATCCCAAATAAACACACTAGCTCAGCGAATAATTACCTCTGAAAATGACCTTGATATTTCACAAATAAAGAACACATTAATTCAGCTTTATGAAAAATTATCGGTCTTAGAATTCTTAGAAACGAGTGTTGAAACTGAATTTAAAAAACCCGAACGCCCCGCAATCGATTCGAAGACCTATAGAGAAGAAAATTGGTTTAAAGAACCTGAAGCGGTACCTCAACCTTCTAACGAAGAGGCATTGGTAGAGCCTTTAATGGATAAAATTAAAGATATTATGGCACAAATGCCTAATGAAACTCAGAAACTAGATGAGATTTTAAAAGATATCTTACCGAAACAACCCGACGATAAACAATCTGCTGAAAATATTTCTAATGAAATAGAAGAGTTTGCTTCTTCTTATCAAGAAATGCCTGTTTTTGAACGTAAAGATGAAGAAAAATTAGCTTCGAATAATTCAAATCAAAGTGCTGAAATAGTTTTTGAGAAAGTACCAGAACCAGAAAAACCGAAGTCTATCAACGATAAATTAAATCAAGGTTTAAATATTGGACTAAACGATCGTTTGGCATTTATTAAGCATTTATTTGAAGGAAGTACCGATGATTACACGCGTGTTTTATCGCAAATTAATACTATGGAATCACATACTGAAGCTACTTCGTTTATCAATTCTACTATTAAACCAGATTATAATAATTGGGTAGAAAAAGAGGAGTATGTAAAGCGATTTATGTTAATTATTGTAAAACGATTTAATTAATTTTCAGCTTAAAATGGGGAAATTATATTTGGTACCAACACCTATCGGAAATTTAAAAGACATCACTTTTAGAGCAGTTGAAGTTTTAAAAGAAGTCGATTTAATACTTGCTGAAGACACTCGAACTAGTGGAAAGTTATTAAAATATTTTGATATTTCCACTCAGATGCATTCTCACCATATGCACAATGAGCATAAAACGGTGGAGGGAATTGTAAGGCGAATTAATAATGGAGAAACTATCGCATTAATTAGTGATGCTGGAACTCCAGCCATTAGTGACCCTGGGTTTTTATTAACTCGTGCTTGTGTGGAAGCAGGTATTGAAGTTGATTGTTTGCCTGGAGCCACAGCATTTGTCCCTGCTTTGGTAAATAGTGGATTGCCCAATGATAAGTTTGTGTTTGAAGGATTTTTACCCGTAAAGAAAGGCAGACAAACTCGATTATTACTTCTTTCCGAAGAAACTAGAACCGTAATTTTCTACGAATCACCGCATAAATTACTCAAAACATTGACTCAATTTGTCGAATATTTTGGAGCGGATAGACGAATTTCGGTTTCCAGAGAAATCACCAAACTCCACGAAGAAACTATTCGTGGTACAGCTTCCGAAGTTTTAGAATATTACACCAATAAACCTCCAAAAGGAGAAATTGTGATTGTAGTTGGCGGAAAAAAATAACACCAAAATACGCTATATAAATCAGTTCTATTTTCCTTTTTCTTCATTGAAAATTATTTCAATAAACAGAATCTATGTTGATTTAGGTGGGTAAATATAAATTTTGATTTTTAGTAAATTTTACTTAAAAGAAAGCTTTATGGCTGTGTTTACAGACCTACTAGGTTTTAAAAACCGGTTCTACCCTTATTTGTGTGGATAAAGGAATAATCCTCCGTGAAAAAAAAGTAT
>CAZIMW010000084.1:0-11194 GCA_964540425.1 uncultured Flavobacterium sp. | reverse complement strand
TGACATGAAATTTTACTATTTTTTTTAATTTTAATTTTCGGCTGAATAGTTACGGTAACTTTCAATGCTTTGTTTTTAAAATAAGAATAACCCATCTTATATGGTATAGTAATTTTTTAGACATTCTGAAATATTAAATTATATACTCAGTTTTTATCCCATAAATCGAACTTAAATTCCCAATTTCAGAACAACCCCTAACTATACTTTTATCTACCTTTAAATCTTCAAATTTTGAAGATTTATGAACGCAAGTAACATTGATAATGATGGTATTGCAAATGCCAATGAACTACCTCGACCCAAGGGTACGAGGTATCAAGCGGAAAAAATTTATTTTTAGTTTTATGAAAACCTTAGGTTTTCAAACTTTCCTCTTGACCACCGACGCAAGCGTCGGGGAATTATTTCGATTAAAGGCGAGCATCACAGGTTTATCAAATGTTCCAAATGATAATTTTTTTCAAGCCAACGTAAAACTTAAAAACGGCCTTACTACAACACACGGTAAAAAGATTGAATATTTAAAAAATCTATCTGGTTCAGCACAAATAATAACCGAAGATTTACGCCTAATAGAAAGATTTTTTTATCAAATAACAGAAGTATTAAGAAGAAACTAAATGAGTTATTACAGCCAACAATATAATTTTTAGAATAAAAAAAACCATCTTATGGCGTAAGATGGTTTTCTTTAACAAGTTTGTTCTTCAACAAACCCAACTAACTTAACTTAAACTAAAATTTAAAACTTAAGCCACTATAAATACCTATATAATAGGGCTTAAATTCGACAGACGAATCTGTGTATGGATTGAGTTGATACTTAAACATAGGTTCAACATTAAACATTAACTTTTTAGAAAAACTATAATTAAAACCCAATCCGAGGTTAGTTGTAAAACTGAGAGATGATAAATTATTTGCTTCCCCTAATACTTCATTAAAATCTCCCGCATCGACAGTAATCTCATTATCACCTAATAATAAGGTGCTAAATCCACCTATAATATTTATTCCAAACTTTTTATTTAAAAGTGCATATTTCAACTCTAATGGCACTTCGTAATAACTTATTTTCTGATTTAAAACCACTTCACCTGAAGTTGATTTGGAAGTGATTTCCCCAAAGCCACCATCTGGATTCTGATTAACAAGAGTTCCTTTATCTACAGGAATTGTTACATTTCCTCTTTTGTCATAATCTATATAACTTGTTGAAGCCGCTATTGGACCAGTACCAAGATCAAGCCCAGAGGTTGAATAACCTAAATTAACATTACTAATACCTGAGCGGATACTGAAACGTTTATTTAAGTTATAAGCAATTTGAACTCCGTAAGCAATATTAACATCGCCACTTTGTGGGTTGTCAGTAAATGCAGGGTCAATTGAAGAACCTTCACCGATCGAATTATAAAAAACCGGACCAACATTTGGAGCTACTTCCCAACGATAATCTGGTTTGTTGTCCATTACTACAACCGCAACTTCTTCTTCTGAAGTTTTATTAATTTCATCAAAAATAGATTTTTTATTTTCTTTTTTTAAGGTAGTTTCAATGTCGTTCTTTTCTGAAATAGTATTGTTTTCTGAACTGTTTTCGGTGGCAACCGCATCTTTTTCTGACGAGATGTTTTCGACTTCTTTTTTAATCAAATTAGTAATATCGCTTTCTGAAACATTTTTTAAAATAGTTTCATTTGCAACTACGGTTTCTTCTGAAGTAGAAGATTCTGTAGGTTCTTTAATTAGACTTTCTGTATTGTTTTTGTCTGAAGTATTTTGAACTTCATTTTCATAAGCAACACTTGTTTTCGAAACTTGTTTTTTCTTCTGAATGGAAGATTTATGATTTATTTTTTCTTCTGAAGTGTTTTCAACAACATCAGATTCCGTTTTAGTTTCTTCCGAAGCAATTTCTACCTTATTATTAGTATTTGTTAAAACCGATTCTTTTTCAATGACTGAATTTTCTTTGGTTTTATTCTTCTCTATTTCTGAAGCATCTTCAGTAACAATTGGTGAGGAATTATTATTTATTGGTGAGTTAAAAATTGAATTCCCAACCGTAAACAATAAAGCTAATAAAGCGGCAACTCCAGCTAATTTAATCCATAACGGAATTACTTTTCGGTCATCGTCTTCCTTCAGTTTGGCTTCAATTTTGTTCCAAACGTCAGGAGAAGGAGTCGCTTCAAAGTTTTTGAATTGCTCTTTAAAAAGATCGTCTATGTTTTTATTTTTACTCATAATTACCCGAAAAAACGGGTATCTCATATTAACTATTTATCAACCTCTCGTTGAAATGCTTCTACTTTAGTTTTCAAAATTCCTCTAGCTCTTGCTAAATTCGATTTTGAGGTTCCAACAGAAATTCCGACCAATTCTGAAATTTCTTTGTGTGAATAATTATCCAACACATACATCGTAAACACCAAGCGATACCGATCTGGTAATTCCTGAACTATTTTTAATAAATAACCCAATGGTACGGTAGTAACTTCTACTTCAACAACAACTTCTTCTTCCAGTTGTTCTTCATTGGTCAGATGAAACACCTTTTGCTTACGATATTTTTGAAGTACGGTGTTAACGGTAACCCGTTTCATCCAACCTTCAAAAGAACCTTTTCCTTTAAATTGCTCAATACGTTTAAAAATGGTAATAAATGCGTCCTGCAAACTATCCTCCGCCTCATGATAATTGGGAGAATACTTTAGACAAACAGAAAATAATATACCAGAAAATTTCTTGTATAACTCGCCTTGAGCCTTTAGATCCTGCTTTTTACATTTTAATATGAGCTCTTCTAATGTCAATCGTAGTACCGTAAATTATTATAAAATGATATTCTAAATATAACTAAATAAAAAGGCAACCATTAATAATTTAAGGTTTCTACGACAGGTAGATGCCTAATAAACAAATAGGTTGCGTAGAAGAATAAAACTATTTTTTATTTTCAATAATAGCGTCTTTTATTTTTTGTTCTAATTCATCCATTAATTCAGGATTATCTAAAAGAAGTGTTTTTACCGCTTCTCTTCCTTGTCCTAATTTAGTGTCGTCATAGCTAAACCAAGATCCGCTTTTCTTGATAATTTCAAAATCAACTCCTAAATCGACGATTTCTCCAACTTTAGAAATTCCTTTTCCGTAAACAATATCAAATTCAACTAATTTGAAAGGTGGAGCTACTTTGTTTTTAACAACTTTTACTCTGGTTTTGTTTCCTAGAACTTCTCCGTCGGTATTTTTTATTTGTGTAGAACGACGAATATCTAAACGAACAGAAGAGTAAAATTTAAGTGCATTCCCTCCTGTTGTAACTTCGGGGCTTCCAAACATCACTCCAATTTTTTCACGCAATTGGTTAATAAATATTACCGTACATTTTGTTTTACTAATAGACGCTGTAAGTTTACGAAGTGCTTGAGACATTAAACGAGCATGAAGCCCCATTTTAGAATCCCCCATTTCGCCTTCAATTTCACTTTTTGGAGTTAATGCAGCAACCGAGTCAATTACAATAATATCTATCGCACCACTTCTAATTAAGTTATCGGTAATTTCAAGTGCCTGTTCTCCATTATCGGGTTGAGAAATAATTAAATTTTCAATATCTACGCCAAGGTTTTCAGCATAATAACGATCAAAAGCATGTTCTGCATCAATAAAGGCTGCAATTCCGCCGTTTTTTTGTGCTTCTGCAATTGCATGTAAAGTTAACGTTGTTTTACCTGAAGATTCTGGCCCGTAAATTTCAATAACTCTTCCTCTTGGGTATCCTCCAACTCCTAATGCAACGTCCAATCCTAAAGATCCAGTTGGTATCACTTCCATTTTTTCAATAGCGATATCGCCCATTTTCATTACGGTTCCTTTGCCGTAGGTTTTATCTAATTTATCTAAAGTAAGTTTTAATGCTTTTAATTTTGCCTCTTTCTCTTTGCTCATAATTCAGTCTTTATTTTTTTAAAAATGTTTTAGGCTAAGGTACTATTTCTTTATTCGTATCACAAAAGGAAAATAAGAAAATCGAAAATACATTAAGTAGGTTTGTTAAGAATTAATATCTTTACTCCTTATATAAATTCCTGAACGGTTTTTATGAAGTTTAATCTACGTCTCTTATAATTTAAGAGCATTATATAAAATATTTATGGGCTGTACAAGCTGTAGTACTGGTACTGATGGGCAACCAAAAGGATGCAAGAACAATGGTACTTGCGGATCTGATGGTTGTAATAAATTAACGGTTTTCGATTGGCTAGCAAATATGTCCTTGCCAGGAGATCAAGAACCATTTAATGGTGTGGAGGTTCGTTTTAAAAACGGAAGAAAACATTTTTACAAAAATTCCGAAAATTTTTCACTTTGTATGGGAGATGTAGTGGCTACTGAAGTACAATCGGGACACGACATTGGCATTATAACATTAACTGGAGAATTGGTAAAGGTGCAAATGAAGAAGAAGAAGGAAACCGAAAACGTTGATAAACTTCCTAAAATCTACAGAAAAGCAACTCAAAAAGATATTGATATTTGGCAAAAAGTAAGAGCTAAAGAACCCGAAATACAAAAAAAATCTCGTGAAATTGCGATTCATTTAGGGCTTAAAATGAAAATTTCTGATATTGAATATCAAGGAGATGGATCTAAAACCACCTTTTATTATACGGCCGAAGAACGCGTAGATTTTAGACAATTAATCAGAGATTTTGCCAGTGCATTTAGCACGAGAGTTGAAATGAAACAAGTAGGTTTCCGTCAAGAGGCAGCACGCCTTGGAGGAATTGGATCTTGTGGTCGTGAACTTTGTTGTTCTACTTGGTTAACCGATTTTAGATCGGTAAAAACATCCGCAGCTCGTTACCAACAACTTTCTTTAAATCCTCAAAAATTAGCAGGACAATGCGGAAAACTTAAATGTTGTTTAAACTATGAGTTAGATACTTATTTGGACGCTCTTAAAGATTTTCCGAAAAACGATATTAAACTACAAACCGAAAAAGGGCCAGCTGTTTGTCAAAAAACAGATATTTTTAAACGAATACTTTGGTATGGTTACGAAAATCAAGCAGCAACTTGGATACAAATAAGTGTTGACAGTGCCAATGAAATTATAGCTTTAAACAAAAAAGGGAATAAGGTTCAGAGTTTAGAAGAATACGCTATCGAAGAAAAAGTTTCAGAAAATAAAATTTATGAAAATGTAGTTGGTCAAGATAGTTTAACACGATTTGATAAGCCAAAACAAAACAACAACCGAAGAAGAAACAATCGGAATAAAAATAGAAACCAGAATAAGAATCAAAGTAATTCAAAAAATCAAAGCCCTAGTCGTAACAGAAACCCTAAAAAAAATGCTTAGATATTTAGTAGTATTTATTGGGATTATACTGTTTTTTTCTTGTGATTCTAAAATAATTTTCAGCCAAAATAAATCATTATCAAATGGATGGAGTAAAGAGGAGATCATCAAATTTAACTTTCCTAAACTAGATTCATTAAAGACCTATAATTTGTTTATTAACCTTCGCAATACTAATGATTACAAATACAGCAATATATTTTTAATTACTAAAATAGATTTTCCACACGGAAAAATAATTACTGATACCTTAGAATATAAAATGGCAAATCCCGATGGTTCATGGCTTGGCACAGGAATTGGTAGTATAAAAGAAAATAAATTATGGTTTAAAGAAAATATTTCTTTTTCCGAAAACGGAATTTATAAAATTAGTATCTCACAAGCTGTTCGCAATAATGGTGATGTGGAAGGCGTTAGCAATTTAGAAGGAATCACAGATATAGGAATTAGCGTGGAAGTAACCACCCAAGAGTAGCTCATGACAAAAAGAAAAATCACAAAAAAACCAGCAAATAAAAATAGAAAGTTTATAAAACTATTCTGGAAATTATTTTCTATTGGAATACTAGCACTAATATTCTTCTTTTTATTTGCTTCTTGGGGATTGTTTGGGAAACTTCCAGATGAAACAAGTCTAGAAAATCCTGAAAAAAATCTAGCTACCGAAATCCTAGGCTCAGATGGTGTTACCCTCGGGAAATTTTATAAAGAAAATCGAACACCAGTTCAGTTTAATCAACTTCCACCACATCTTATAAATGCTTTAATTGCTACAGAAGATGTTCGATTTTTTGATCATGCAGGAATTGATGCTAGAGGAACTCTGAGAGCAGTTGTTTATTTAGGAACAAAAGGAGGTGCAAGTACCATAACTCAACAATTATCAAAATTGTTTTTTACTGAAAATGCCTCAAGGAATATTTTTGGAAGAGTCATTCAAAAATCGAAAGAGTGGGTCATTGCTACTAGGTTGGAAGAGCGTTACACTAAGGAAGAAATCCTAACAATGTACTTTAATGAATACGATTTTTTAAACCAAGCAATTGGTATTGAATCGGCTTCAAACATTTATTTTGATAAAGCACCAAAAGATTTAAACATCACTGAGTCTGCTATTTTAGTTGGAATGTTTAAAAATTCTTCGCTGTATAATCCTGTACGAAATCCTGTGGGAGTTAGAAACAGACGTAATGTAGTATTGGGGCAAATGGCTAAATACGATTTTATTACGGAAGAAGTAAAAGATTCTATTCAAGCAACCGAGCTTGAAATAACCTTTACACCACAAGGTCATAACGAAGGAATAGCCACCTACTTTAGAGAGTATGCACGAAAATTTATGCACGATTGGATTAAAGAAAACCCTAAAACTGATGGGTCAGAATACAATATTTACAGCGATGGGCTAAAAATATATACGACCATTGATTCAAAAATGCAAGAATATGCAGAAGCGGCAGTAGATGCTCATATGCGAAATCTTCAAAAAGAATTTGATAGACAAAACAAGAAAAATAAATTAGCTCCATTTCGTGATGTTACAAAATCAGAAGTAGATCAGATTTTAAAATCTGCTATGAAACGTAGTGATCGTTGGAGAGAAATGAAAAAACAAGGAAAATCTAATAAAGAAATAGAAAAAAGTTTTCATATAAAAACCAAAATGCGAATTTTTGCTTGGAGTGGTAATATCGATACCTTAATGACTCCAATGGATTCTATTCGTTATCATAAATCTATTTTACATGCTTCATTAATGTCAATGACGCCTCAAACAGGTGAAGTAAAAGCTTGGGTTGGAGGCATTAATTATAAATATTTTAAATACGATATGGTTAAAAGTGGAAAACGTCAAATAGGCTCCACATTTAAACCCTTTGTTTATGCAACTGTTATAGATCAAATGCATATGTCGCCTTGCGATACCTTACCAAATACATTACATACAATACCAGCAGGAAAATATGGATTATTAAAACCTTGGACGCCAAAAAATTCTGGAGGAAAATACGGAGGGTTTGTAACATTAAAAAAAGCTTTAGCTCAGTCTATAAATACTGTTACCGCAAGGTTGATTGACAGGGTTGGACCTGCTCCAGTATTAGAACTAGTTTCAAAAATGGGTGTTGATACAAAAAATATTATGGAAGCACCTTCAATTGCATTAGGGACATCAGATGTATCTTTATACGAAATGGTAGGAGCTTACAGCACCTTTGCCAATCAAGGTGTGTATATTAAGCCTTCTTTAATTACTAGAATTGAAGACAAAAACGGCACCGTATTATTTCAAAATATACCAGAAACCAAGGATGTATTAAGTCAAGAAGCTGCCTATGTTACCATTAGTTTAATGAAAGGTGTAACCAGGTCTGGTTCTGGACAACGATTACGATCTAAATGGGCTGGAAATTCGCCTGTTTATAAAAAAATAATTACAGGTTATCCTTGGGAATTCACCAATCCAATTGCTGGAAAAACAGGAACCACCCAAAATCAAAGTGACGGTTGGTTTATGGGCGTAGTACCTAATTTGGTAACTGGAGTTTGGGTTGGTGGCGAAGACCGATCTACACATTTCGGTTCAATTACTTACGGTCAAGGAGCTTCTATGGCACTACCAATTTGGGCTAATTATATGAGGGAGTGTTATAATAATGAAGGTCTTCATATTTCGAAAGAAGATTTTATTGAACCAAAAGACCTTTCAATCGAAACCGACTGTGATAAATGGAAAGAAAATCAACAAGAAATAAAAAATGATTTTCCTAACGAATTTTAAGTAAATTATTTTCACTTCACAGGTAGTTCTCCTTCCTTTTCTGTATTTTTATAGAAAATATATTTCCTATGATTAATAAGACAGTTTCTAATGTTCAAGAAGCTTGCCAAGGTATAAAGGACAGTATGACTTTTATGTTGGGAGGTTTCGGATTAAGCGGAATTCCAGAAAATTCAATCACCGAATTGGTTCGGTTAAATGTAAAAGATGTTACTTGTATTTCAAACAATGCAGGAGTAGATGATTTTGGATTGGGTTTATTGCTTCAGAAAAAACAAATCCGAAAAATGATTTCTTCCTATGTAGGAGAGAACGCAGAGTTTGAACGCCAAATGTTAAGCGGTGAGTTGGATGTGGAGTTAATACCACAAGGAACATTAGCTCAACGATGTCAAGCAGCACAAAGTGGAATCCCCGCTTTTTACACACCAGCAGGTTATGGGACCGAGGTTGCAGAAGGAAAAGAATCTAGAGAATTTCACGGAAAAATGCACCTTTTAGAAAAAGCTTTTGAAGCAGATTTTGCTTTCGTAAAAGCTTGGAAAGGAGATGCTGCAGGAAATTTAATTTTCAAAGGAAGTGCTAGAAATTTTAATCCAAATATGTGTGGAGCCGCAAAAATTACGGTAGCTGAAGTTGAAGAGTTGGTTCCGGTAGGAACTCTAGATCCCAATCAAATTCATATTCCAGGGATATTTGTACAACGAATATTTGAAGGAAAGAACTATGAAAAACGCATCGAACAATTAACCGTAAGAACAAGAGAATAATGGCACTATCTAAAGAACAAATCGCACAACGAATCGCTAAAGAAGTAAAAGACGGTTATTTTGTAAATCTCGGAATTGGAATTCCAACTTTGGTTGCCAATTTTGTACAAAAAGATATAGAAGTAGATTTTCAGAGTGAAAATGGTGTTTTGGGTATGGGACCATTTCCTTTTGAAGGCGAAGAAGATCCAGATTTAATCAATGCAGGAAAACAAACCATCACCACACTTCCAGGTGCAGCATTTTTCGATTCTGCGATGAGTTTTGGTATGATAAGAGGGCAACACGTAGATTTAACAATTCTTGGAGCGATGGAAGTTTCTCAAAATGGAGACATTGCCAATTGGAAAATCCCAGGAAAAATGGTAAAGGGTATGGGAGGCGCTATGGACTTAGTAGCTTCTGCAGAAAATATTATTGTAGCTATGATGCATACCAATAGAGCGGGAGCATCGAAACTATTAAAAGAATGTTCTTTGCCATTAACAGGAGTAAATTGTGTGAAGAAAATTGTGAGTAATCTCGCAGTAATAAGTATTGAAAATAATTCCTTTAGATTGTTAGAACGTGCACCAGGAGTTTCAGTTGAAGAAATTAAAAATGCAACCGAAGGAAATTTAATTATTGAAGGAGAAATTCCTGAAATGACTTTCTAAAATCAACTACTTATTTTTTATAAATTTTCTCACTATTTTATTTCCTTCGGAATAAATTTCAATAAAATAAATACCTTCAGAAAGGCTTGAAACATTTATCGTATTGTTTTGAATATTTGGCTGTTTTAAAATTTGTTTTCCTGTAATAGAATAAACCAAAATAGTATCGATAACAATACCTTCAGACGAAATATAAAGATTGTTAATAGCAGGATTAGGGTATATATAAGTTTTAGAAAAATCAAAATTAGTTACCGAAAATAAAGGATAATCTCGAAAATAAAATATTGTACCTGATGCGAGTTCCAATTCTAAATATTCACCATTTGAATCATAAAGAGTTGAATAGCTAAATACAGCATCATTTGTTAGAAAATTAAAATAATCTGTTTCAAAATCTGTTTGTTCTCCTGAATCACATTCATCTAGGCTTACAGAAAAGTTTTCTAAAATTAATAAATCATTTACACCATCGTAGCTAAAATTTCCACTAAAATCATTACAAGCAGCAACTCCAAAAAACTCTAAATCACTTCCAATAAATAAACTTGGAAAAATACTAGGGGTAATTTCTGAAACACTAAAGCTTTCTCCATTTATCTCATAGCTTAACAAATGCCAGTCATTATACAAAGCACCACTTTGCCCAATGCTTTGTAAACTAATAAAAATAATAAAAATAAGAGGTAGTATTTTTTTCATATGTTTATAATATTTGTTAAATCTGACATATGCAGTTCGCAATTAGTCATTTCGTTGTGTGTTAAAAATTTTAGCATACTCGTTTCATAACAGAATGAATTTTACATGATTCAAAGATACAAGTTTTAGGTGCACTCTTCAAATAAGGGGGCAGTTTTATAAATTAATTTTAGTTTTTTATAAGCTTTTTTGTTACGCTACCAAGCTCTGTTTCTAATACCACAAACAGTAAACCACTAGGCAAACTTGTAATATCTATTTGTTTAAAGCCTTTGTTTATGGTTAATAATTTTTTACCAAGAGTATTATAAAACGATACTTGCTTAATATGTTTTGTGTTCTCTATTGCCAAAACTGTTGTTGCGGGGTTTGGGTAGAGGATTGTGTATTGTATATCTAAATTATCCAAACCTAAAATTGTTAAATTTTCATACCATACTAAGGTTTTTTCGCCATTTGCTACGACTGTTCCAACAATCAAATCTAAATCGCCATCATTATCTAAATCTACAGATTCTAGATGAACAGGCTTAATAATTGTTGAGTCTATGACATTTATAGTGCCAAAATTACCTAAACCATCTAAGTTTTCATGCCAAGCCACTCCAAACTCGGCAGAAGAGGTTAAAGGAATATCAAGGTCGTTATCATTATCAATATCAACGGGTTTTGTATTTCCTATACCTCCATCACTTACAGAATTAATAATCTGAATATTACCAAAATTACCTAGACCATCGCCTTCACGCCACAGTAAAGAAGCAGCTTTATATGAAAGTATGTCTAACTTTGCATTACCGTTAAGGTCTTCCATATACATAAAAGTTTCGTAAAGCCCATTTGTTTCTATAATTTAGCCATCCCCCGTTTTTTTAATTAAACTCTAAATTAATTTGTCCGCTAC
>CAZIMW010000083.1:0-11308 GCA_964540425.1 uncultured Flavobacterium sp. | reverse complement strand
TGCGGATTCTATAGAAATATCGCCAATGGTAATGAAAATATTTTCTTCAGAAGATTTATCAAGTAAATAACGGATTAAACACGTTGCTGATCTTCCTGCACCAATAATTAATATGTTTCTCATTCGAAGGGTTTTCGTAGATTTGTAATCAAAATTAAACGTAGCGAATTTACTAAATAATAAACTTTCTAGATATGAATTTCAATAAAAATATTGTGGCTACTGCAGCTATATTAGGTGCAATTACCATTGCAATTGGAGCCTTTGGCGCACACGGATTAAAACAATTAGTTGATGTAAAAGCAATCACAGCTTTTGAAACAGGTGTTCGATACCAAATGTATCATGTTTTTGCACTGTTAATTGTTGGTTTTGCTTCGGTTTTAACTACTTCCACTCAAAAATGGATGTTTCGGTTTTTTATAATAGGAATATTCCTGTTCTCGGGGTCTATTTATTTACTTTCCTTGAACGAATTATTCTCTTTTGATGCAAAATCTATTGGATTTATTACGCCAATTGGAGGTTTGTTTTTTATTATGGGTTGGCTAAGGTTGGCTTATGGCGTAATTGTGAATAAATAAATGCAAAAGTTCTCTTAAATAATGGTCAGTATTAATAGAATTATTAATTTTGTAGTCCACAACAACAAAAAATAGTTATGGTAGAAAAAAACCAAACTGCAAAAATGATTTCGTTAGATAGTTACGGAATTAAAAACGCTAAAATTAACTATCAACTTACTTCAAAAGAATTACACAACGAAACAATTTCAAAAGGACAAGGTAAAGAAGCCAATACAGGTACACTTGCTGTAAATACAGGTGAATTTACTGGTAGATCGCCTTTAGATCGTTTTATTGTAAAAGATGATATCACCAAAGATAAAGTTTGGTGGGGAGCTATTAATATCCCTTTTTCACCAGAAAAATTTGATACTCTATATAATAAGGTAGTCGATTTTCTTTCGGAAAAAGAATTATATGTTCGAGATAGCTATGCTTGTGCCGACGAAAACTATAAGTTAAACATCCGTGTTATTAACGAACAACCTTGGATGAATATGTTTGCTTATAATATGTTTTTACGTCCAACGGAAGCTGAATTAGAAAATTTTGATCCGGAATGGTTGGTTATAAGTGCTCCAAATTTTATGGCAGATCCAGAATTAGATGGAACACGTCAACATAATTTTGCGATTTTAAATTTTGAAAGAAAAATTGCACTAATCGGAGGAACTGGTTATACAGGTGAAATTAAAAAAGGAATCTTTTCTGCTTTAAATTTTATTCTACCAGTAGATAAAAACACCATGCCAATGCACTGTTCTGCAAATGTCGGTGAAAATGGTGAAACGGCTATTTTCTTCGGACTTTCAGGAACAGGAAAAACAACACTTTCTGCAGATCCAAAAAGAAAATTGATTGGGGATGATGAACATGGTTGGACTTCAGAAAATACTATTTTCAATTTTGAGGGAGGGTGTTACGCAAAAGTAATAGACCTTTCTGCTGAAAAAGAACCCGACATTTATAAAGCTATTAAGCCAGGAGCTATCTTGGAAAATATCATTATGGATGAGAATGGGGAAGTAGATTTTGAAGATGTCTCCATTACACAAAACACAAGAGTTAGTTACCCTATTTATCATATTGATAATATTCAAATGCCTTCTATTGGAGAAAATCCAAAAAATATTTTCTTCTTAACAGCAGATGCATTTGGTGTACTGCCTCCAATTTCAAAACTTACTCCAGGTCAAGCTGCGTATCACTTTATCAGTGGTTACACTGCTAAAGTTGCTGGGACTGAAGCTGGAATTGACAAGCCGTTACCAAGTTTTTCTGCTTGTTTTGGAGCACCATTTATGCCACTGCATCCTACAAAATATGCAGAAATGCTAAGTGAAAAAATGAAGAATGCTAAGGTGAATGTTTGGTTAATAAATACAGGTTGGACAGGTGGTCCTTACGGAATTGGAAGTAGAATGAAGTTGAAATATACGCGTGCTATGATTACCGCAGCATTAGAAGGAAAATTGGATAATGTAGAATATAAAAAACATGTTATCTTCGGACTGGATATCCCTCAAACATGTGAAAATGTACCTTCAGAGGTGCTGAATCCTAGAACTACTTGGGACAACAAAGAGGCTTATGATGTGAAAGCAACAGAATTAGCAATTTCATTTAAAAAGAACTTTAAAAAGTTTGAAGAATATGCAAACGAAGAAATTTTAAATGGTGCTCCACTAGCAGGCTAAGTTTATAATTAATACAAAGAAAAAACGCTTATTTTCATAGAAAGTAAGCGTTTTTTCATGAGTAAAAAATAGTACTTATTTCTTTTTGTTTACTGCTATAATATATTTTTCTAAAGCCATAGTCATAGATGGCATTTCAGGAGTTGGTGCTTGAATGTCCACACGCAATCCTTTTTCTGTTGCCGCTTTAACAGTTGTGTTTCCGAAAACAGCGATGCGAGTATCGTTTTGTTCAAAATTTGGAAAGTTTTCGTACAAGGATTTAATACCACTTGGACTAAAGAACACTAAAATATCATAGTAAACATCTTTTAAATCTGACAAATCACTTACCACTGTTTTGTAAAAAGTTGCCTCTTTCCAAGTAACACCTAAGTCATTTAATAAATTAGGAATCTCTGGTTTTAATTTATCGGAAGATGGCAATAAAAATGTTTCCGTTTTGTATTTTTTAATAATAGGAATCAATTCAGAAAAAGTACGTTTACCTACATAAATCTTACGTTTTCTATACACAACATATTTTTGCAAGTAATAAGCTACTGCTTCACTTAGACAAAAATACTTCATAGAGTCAGGTACGGTAAAACGCATTTCTTTAGCAATTCTAAAGTAATGATCCACGGCATTTCTACTTGTTAATACAATTGCAGTAAATTTGGATAAATCTACTTTTTGAGCACGAACTTCTTTACCAGGAACACCTTCCACATGAATAAAACATCTGAAATCAATTTTTACTTTTTGTCTGTCAATCAAATCGAAATAAGGAGAATTTTCCACCGTAGGTTCTGGTTGAGAAACCAGTATAGTTTTCACTTTCATACAAGACATTTTAATAATTAACCCTTTTTTCATTCAAGTACTTTATACAGTACTACATAGGGTGAAATTTCGAGAGTGCAAAGATACAATAAAAAATAAAAGAAATTGTTAAATAAAATACTTCTGTAATTTTTGAAACTGTAATATAAAATCACACAGTTAATAAGTATCAAAAATCCAGCAAAAACAAGAAGCGCTTGCTTATTTACCTGTACTGAAAAGTAAAAAATAAAATTAGCAATTAGCAATAATAATGTTAAATAATTACGATAAGTAAGTTTTTGGTAAGCATATTGATTGGTAATGTTTTCGATAGAGAATACAATTCCAATAATTTTTTCTACACTATATTTAATGATAATAAAACCAAAAACACCTAAAAGTATTTGTAGGAAAACATCAGAATTATCCATGTTTTCTTCAATAAAAAAAAGGTTTAAAAACAAGGATATAGAAATAATTTGGATTAAAAAGAATACCCAACTAAAAGGATGTTTTATTTCTTCAGACTTTCCTTTTAACAAAAAATAGTTGCTTGAAAAAGGTAATTTTATAAAATCATCAAACCTATTTGGATATAATGATTTTAAAATAGCAATTACAGCAATACTTCCTACTAAAAGTAAAACTACCCAGTCTAGGGAATATATTGTTCTTTCTAAGTATTGCATTCTAAGGTGTTTTAATTGTATAAAAATACTGTTTTTTAACTCACAAAAAGGAGTTCATTTACAATTTCATTCACATTTAATTCGTTCAAAAAAGGTACATTTGTTGAAAATTTAGAATATGCCCAAGGCATTGGTGATTATACCTACTTTTAATGAAATTGAAAACATCGATAGAATACTTCGAGCTGTGTTTGCTTTACCTAGAAAATATGACGTGTTAGTGGTAGATGATGGTTCGCCAGATGGCACTTCTGATGCAGTTGAAAAACTACAAACAGAATTTTCATCGCAACTTTTTATTGAAAAACGAATAGGAAAATTAGGGCTAGGAACTGCCTATATACACGGTTTTAAATGGGCATTACAAAAAGACTACGATTTTATTTTTGAAATGGATGCCGATTTTTCTCACAATCCCAACGATTTATTGAAATTACAAGATGCTTGCGAAATTGAAGGAGCCGATTTAGCAATAGGATCTCGTTATAAAACGGGTGTAAATGTAGTTAATTGGCCAATGAGCAGGGTGTTGCTTTCTTGGCTGGCATCTAAATACGTGCGCTTTATTACTGGTATGAATATCAGCGATACCACCGCAGGATTTGTGTGCTATAAACGAAATGTATTAGAAAAGATTAATCTTGAAAAAATACAATTTGTGGGCTATGCATTTCAGATAGAAATGAAATTTAAAGCCTACCTCCACAAGTTTACTATTGTTGAAGTTCCCGTAATTTTTACCGATAGAATAGAAGGAGTATCCAAAATGAGCGGCGGAATTATTTCGGAAGCAATTTTTGGTGTTATATCGATGAAGTTTAGAAGTATGTTTACTAAATATGAAATTTAAAAAAAAGTGTTCTGAGCGGATTCGAAAGGTTCTAAGTAATATTGATATTCTTCCGTTCCGCTCAAAGTACGAAGCAAATATCAAGTAATTTAAAAATTTAAAATGAATAAAATTTTAATTAAAAATGCTCAAATTGTAAATGAAGGTTCCATTGTAAAAGGAGATGTTTTTATTGAGAATGATCGCATAGTTGAAATTGGAGAAAGTATTAGTGCAAAAACTTCCGATACTAAAATCATTGAAGCCAATGGTAAATATTTATTGCCTGGTTTGATTGATGACCAAGTTCATTTTAGAGAGCCAGGACTTACTCATAAAGCGACTATAGAAACCGAATCTAGAGCGGCAGTTGCTGGCGGAATTACTTCGTTTATCGAAATGCCTAACACGGTTCCACAAGCAACTACCATAGAAAAATTAGAAGAAAAATTTACCATTGCTTCAGAAACTTCTTGGGCAAATTATAGTTTTATGTTTGGTGGTACCAACGATAATTTAGAAGAAATTTTAAAAGTTGATGCTAATAAGGTTGCTGGATTAAAATTGTTTTTGGGCTCTTCCACCGGGAATATGTTGGTAGATAATCCAAAAGTTTTAGAAGAAATATTCAGTAAAACAGACTTGTTGATTTCAGTACATTGTGAAGATGAAAAAACCATTCAAGATAATTTAGAAAAATACTTAAAGGAATATGGCGATGATATTCCTATAGAAATGCACCCAAAAATTAGAAGTGCTGAGGCTTGTTATTTATCTTCTTCAAAAGCAATTGAATTGGCTAAAAAAACAGGTGCGAGATTGCATGTGTTCCATTTATCAACTGAAATTGAAACTCATTTGTTTTCTAATAAATTACCGCTTTCAAAAAAGAAAATTACTTCCGAAGTCTGCATACATCACCTTTGGTTTACCGAAGAAGATTATAAAACTAAAGGTTCCAAAATTAAATGGAATCCTGCTGTAAAAAGCCAGAAAGATAAAGATGGTTTGTGGAAAGCGTTATTAAACGATAAAATTGACGTACTAGCTAGCGACCACGCACCTCATACCTTAGACGAAAAAAACAATGTATATACCAAGGCTCCTTCTGGAGGTCCTTTAGTACAACATGCGTTGGTTGCTTTGTTAGAGATGTACCATAAAGGTGTAATTTCATTGGAGAAAATTGTGGAGAAATCGGCACATAACCCAGCGATACTATTTCAAATAAAAGATCGAGGTTATATAAGGGAAGGTTATAAAGCCGATTTGGTTTTGGTAGATTTGATAAACCCTTGGACAGTAAATAAAGAAAACATTTATTATAAATGTGGCTGGTCTCCTTTTGAAGGAACTACCTTTAAATCGAGAGTTACCCACACTTTTATTAACGGAATATTAGCCTATGAAAATTTTAAATTTCCGAACAGAACTATTGGTGAACGTTTAACATTTAATAGAGAATGAAGACCGAAGACCGAAGACTGAAGACTGAAAACTGCCTACTGAAAACTGCTTACTGTAGACTGTGGACTGGAAATTATGGGCTGAAAATTTTAAGCTTTATTTTAGCACTGTTTTTACTCTCTTGTCAAGATATAAAAAAACCTGAAAAGCCAGCAGACCTTATTTTAAAAGAAAAAATGGTCGATATATTAAGGGATGTATATATAGGTAATGCTGCCAGGAATGTAAATAACAAACTCATTAAACAAAAAGATCTTCAACTAGATTCATTGATTTATGCGAAATATGAAATTGATAGTCTTCAGTTTGCCAAAAGTAATGAGTTTTATAGTGCCGATTTAATAACCTATAGCAATTTACTTACCGAGGTGCAAACTAGATTAAAAGTACTTAAAATAGAAAAAGACAGCCTTTATAAAATTGCTAAAAAAGAGGATTCTATTTTAAAAGCTAAAGAAAAGAAGCTTAAAATTAAAGTTTTTGACTCTATTAAATTAGTTAAGGCTAATAAAAAGTAACTACTTATTTTTATCTCTAAGAAAATTTTCACAAACTCTTTCGATAGTTTTTTGATAAGAAGTAAATGTAAAACCGAGCTGTTTTTCGATTTTTGAAGCATCGTAAGATCGGCTGTTATATAAAGACCTTACGGTTGCTTTTAGTAGTTTTCGTTTGGTTTTAAATAGCTTGTAGGTAAACCAATCTATATTTGCAAAACCCATCATCATCCACTTGGCAATAGACTTACTCGGCGGCTTTTCATGAAGGTTTTTAGCAATTTTTGTTAGAAATTCACGATAACCAATATTTTCTCCTACCAAAATAAAATGATCGTTTTTAATAGTGCTTTTTAAAAGTGCAATCATTGCTTTGGCAACATCTTGTACATCTACAATTCCTACGCCACCAGTGGTATAATATTTTACACCTTTATTAACGGTTCTTAAAATTCCGCCACTTGCCGAGTTCCAAATTCCTTCGCCTAAAATAACGCCTGGATGTACAATTACGGCATCCAAGCCTTCTTGAGTACCTCGCCAGACTTCCATTTCGGCATCGTGTTTGGTAATGGAATAGACACTGTTTTTATCTTCGGGATCAAATTCGGTTTCTTCGGTAATAAAAGATCCATCTGCCGTATTTCCTAAAGTTGCAATAGAACTAATGTAACATAGTTTTTTTACGCCTTCAGAAAGAGAAAAATTTACAATATTTGCGGTTCCTTCCACATTTACTTTCTTTAAAACAGGTAAATGTCGTGGGTTAAAACTAATATAAGCCGCACAATGATAAACGTAATTTATTCCTTTAAAAGCTGGCGTTAATGAAGGGACATCTGTAATATCTGCGACCATCCATTCAATTTTATTAAATTGTAAACCAGGCTCATTGGTATAATAAGAAAACACGTTTTTAACGGCTTCCAAATCGCTCGACTTTCTATGTATGGCACGAACTTTTTCGCCCTCTTTTACCAAGGCATATAATAAATGCGCACCTACGAGTCCAGTTCCTCCTGTTACTAATATCATTTAGCTAATGTAATGATTAAATGAAAGCTAAAAATTAAAAAAATCTTTAGTAGCAATGTTAAGTACATGAGCGATGGCTACAATGTTTTTTAATGATATATTAACGTTACCATTCTCTATTCGGTTAATATATTCTCTAGATAAGCCTGACTCAAAAGCTAATTGCTGTTGAGATATAGATTGAGCAACCCTTAGTTTTCTAAGATTGTCTCCAAATTTTATTAGGGTATTGTCTCCATTTTCTAACACTTATTAAAAATGGTGATGAAAATAATTTTTATAGTGACATATAAATCACTACATTTGAATTATACTCCTCACAAATTTTGCTGTTATTATTTAAAGCAGGCAATTATCATTTCTTATACAGAAATAATTGCTTGCTTTATAAATCAATATTTACTAACTTTAAAACCATAAATCATGAAAGTAAAATTTACTGTCCTAATGTTTTTAACATTTACATTTATTACTTATTCACAAACAGAAGATTTTTGTGCAACCCCTGAAAAAACTGAACCTGACCCTGTTGGAGTATATAGCAAATTAGCGAATATTGATACTTTAGCAACCTTCTCTACTAAAACATTCAATATCTTTTATTGGAGAATTAATAAAAATGATGGTTCGTATACATCATCTGGCACAGCTCTAACGCCACAAAAGGCTTTGCAAAGTGTTGAGGTACTCAATGATGCATATTCAGGACTCAATATTTGTTTTAATTTAATTGGTGTGGATTCATTTAACTCAACAGCACATCATACTGGGTCTAGCTTGATTCCTATTCATAACTATGCAGAATCA
This sequence comes from uncultured Flavobacterium sp., assembly GCA_964540425.1. Classification (GTDB taxonomy): domain Bacteria; phylum Bacteroidota; class Bacteroidia; order Flavobacteriales; family Flavobacteriaceae; genus Marifrigoribacter. Next base: position 2,914 of record CAZIMW010000083.1, on the reverse strand, counting down.
CAAGGCTATGCTAAACAACATGCTTTTAATATTTATGTTCCCCACCGTTTAATAACTGGGTCTGGGCAGGGTAGATATAACCGTGCACATCTAGCTGTAAATGACGCTAATATATATAGTAATGCAATTATCCATGAGATAGGGCATAATTTTAATTTATACCACACTTTCGATAATGGCAGTTATAGACCAGATCCCGTAAACTGTGAAAGGGTAACCCGTACTGAAACAGATCCTGAATATAATGCTCTTTCTGAAGGAGATGAACTTCATGATACTAATGCTGTTCCTAATTTTTTTAGAGAACAGCACATTTACGTTGCTTATGCTGTAGAAGCAGCTGATATAGGCTATACCTGGAGTGAAGCAAGAAACCAAATTGCCCTTAATGAAAACGGTTTTAATAGTTTACTAAATGCAGCCGCTATTGAACAGGCACTTATTGATTATGGATTTACAGGAGCTGAAATAAATCATTTGAAATTTAATCCTGCTGTAAACCAAGCATATACAGATATTCTAAATTGCAGCTATAATCCTGATAGTAGGATAAATGACCCTAACTCCCCATTTTTTAAAGACTGTGGTGGTGCGCCGTTTCAAATTACAGAGGCAGATTGTCGCAATACTATGTCATATTTTGATTCAAGTTGTAAAAATTTATTTACTACAGGACAAGGTATTAGAGCACACGAGGCAATTGAATATGATAAATATGGAGAGTTCACCCCTAGATTGTCAGATATAACAGTAGATTTGTATATGCAAGATACAGAAACAGATACAGGTCAAGAACCAAATATCCACACAAACATTTTTTGGACTAGTGAGGATATTTGGGTCAGAAATCAAAACGACGGGACTATTGTTCAAGAACACGAAAATCCTGTATATGACCCTAATCAACCTAATTATGCTTATGTAAGGGTACAAAATAAATCATGTAATACTTCTTCGGGTAACGACCAGTTAAAACTCTATTGGGCAAAAGCAAATACGGCACTCTCTTGGCCGCTTCATTGGGAAGGAGATTTAACAGTTATAGATGATAATGGAGATCTAGTATTAATGGGCGATGATATAGGTACGCTCAATATTCCTTCAATTTCAAGAGGAGAATCAACCATACTTGAATTTGAATGGCCAGTTCCTAATCCAGATGATTATATGTATATTAATAATGATAACCCATGGCATTTTTGCCTGTTGGCACGAATAATCTCTAGCGATGATCCTATGACCTTCCCCGAAGAAACTTTTATTACAGACAATGTTAAAAACAATAACAATATAGCTTGGAAAAATTTATCAATAATAGAAATGGAACCAGGTACTCTCTCTACTGTTGGTAGTATTGTTGCTGTAGGTAATTTTTTTAATGAACCAAAAGAATTTACTTTAGAGTTTTTTAAAGAAACACAAGAAGTCGGAAAACCAATTTACCAAGAAGCAGAAATATCTATTACTTTAGATGATGTTATTTATAATGCTTGGGATAATGGCGGGAAAGTTTCAGAAAATTTCAAAGTTACAGCAGATAGCACAAAGATTATTGTTGAAAACAACTATGCTATTATCGAAAATATTCAATTAGCACCCAATGAAATTGGAACGATATCTGTAGATTTTAATTTTTTAACAAAAGAAATAACTAATAAAACTAAGTATATTTATCATTTGATTCAAAGAGATGCTACTACCAACAAAGTTATTGGAGGCGAAACTTTTGAAATCCGCAAACCTGTACGACCTATTTTTGATGCCGATGCGGGAGATGATAAAGAAATTGAAAAAAATGAAATTATTACTATTTCAGCAGCAGAAATAAATGAAGACGCAACCTATAATTGGTACGATCCAGAGGGTAATCTTATCTATACAGGAACAGATCTTACAATTTCCTCAGACATTACTAAAACCTATAAATTAGAAATAGTATCTAATATAGATGGTTTTAAAGATTATGACGAAATTGAAGTTAGTATTAAACCCTTTAGAATTGAAACTATAAACCCGAATCCTGCAAACGATATTTTAAACATTAATTACATTACTACAGATGCGACTTCTGCTTATGTAATGTTTGTAAACATGAACACTGGGAGTAGTGATAATTATATACTTAATACGCAACAGTCTAGCATTAGTATAAATGTTTCTGCATATACCACAGGCTTATACAATATTATATTAGTTTGTGATGGAGTAGTACAAAACTCAAAAACACTTTTAAAACAATAATAGTGTGAAACGAGCATGCTAACAAGCTTATCAGCCAAAAGAATGGTTAATAGCGAACAGCATGTGTTACCACTAAAACTAAAATTTAAACACATGAAAACAAAAATAACCACCGCATTAAAAACCTTTTTAATATTGCTTATTTTTATTTATCAAGGTTTGCAACCAAATAATATTTATGCTCAAACTACAGCAATCCCTGATCCCTTTTTTGAACAAGCTCTTATTGACTTTGGGATTGATAGTGACGGTATTATAAACGGGCAAGTGCTTACTAGCGATATTGAGACTGTAATAACACTTGATCTTAATCATATAGGTATTGAAAATATAACTGGCATTGAAGATTTTACTGCTTTAGAGTTTTTAGATGTTGGCGGAAATGATTTAACAATTCTTGATATGAGTAACAATATCCAGTTAAAAGAACTCTATTGCAATAGTAGCGCTGCGGGGTTTAGTATGCTTTTCACTTCCTTAGACCTTAGTAATAATGTAAACTTGGAGGTGCTTCATGGTGATAATTTAATTTTTTTAGAAAGCTTAGACCTAAAAAACGGTAACAACTCCATATTGCTAAATGTTACATTGCCATGTGAATTTGAGGGAGAACCTTGCGTACTAACAGAACTAAATTGTATTATGGTAGATGATGAAGTTGCTGCTACAAATG
>CAZIMW010000082.1:0-11325 GCA_964540425.1 uncultured Flavobacterium sp. | reverse complement strand
ATTTTTTATAAAAAAAATACAAATAGAATATAAAAATAAAACAAATAATCAAGATAAAAAAAAAGACATATAATAAAATCATATATTTTTTAAACATCACCGGATACCTTAGTCCAAAACCATATTGACCCAATACTAAATCTGAATGCTAATTTTGCTGCAATTATGCCTTTTGGGTTTATTGAAAGCTTACAGCATCCTGAAATTGCATATAGTTCCGACAGACAATGGTTTGGAGAAACTAAAGAAGGCGTAAAGCAATATGTAGAGAAGCTTCATCAAAATAAAATTCTGGTAATGGTAAAACCACAAATTTGGATTTGGCACGGAGAATTTACAGGTGATTTACAAATGACTTCGGAAGAAAATTGGTTGTTATTAGAAAATTCATATCGAAATTTTATTGTTGATTTCGCTAAAGTTGCTGAAGAAACTCAAGTCGATATATTCTGCATAGGAACCGAATTACAACAGTTTATAATCCATCGTTCCGATTATTGGGATGAATTGATTTCTGAAATAAAAAAAGTTTATTCTGGAAAATTAACTTATGCAGCCAATTGGGATGAGTATAAACGCGTGCCTTTTTGGAAGCAATTAGATTTTATAGGTGTAGATGCCTATTTCCCGATTTCAGAAAGCAAAACACCAACAATTGAAGAAGCAAAACAAGGTTGGAAAAAGTGGAAAGAGGAATTAGTAACAGTATCAAAAAAGGCAAATAAGAAAATAATATTTACAGAATTTGGTTACCGAAGTGTAGATTTTGCAGGAAAAGAACCTTGGAAAAGCGACCGAAATATGGCTGAAGTAAATTTAAAAGCACAAGAAAATTTAACCAAAGCTTTGTTTCAAGAAATCTGGAAAGAAGACTGGTTTGCAGGAGGTTTTTTATGGAAATGGCATATCAAACACAAAGGAATTGGCGGAAAAGACAATACGATGTTTACGCCACAGAATAAGCCTGTGGAAGATATTATTAAAGAAAACTACAACTAATCTTACAGGGTTCGATAGGCTTAGGGCAACCTTATAGGTTTAATTTTATCCTACAAGGTTTCAAAAATCTTACAGGAGAGTGTTAAATAAAATTTCTTTGTGTATTCCGATAGCTATCGAGGTTGTGATTCTTCGTGTTACTTTGAGTAGCAACTAAATTGCAATATGTTTCCTGTAATATTCATAAATACCATCAGCAGAAGCTCCAAACCAACGCTTAATGTAAATTGCCCAAAAGTGGTATTGTAGCTTCCAAATTCCTTTGCGTTCGTATAATCTTGCCGAGGTGATTATCCATTCTTGAATTACCACAAATTGTTTTCTTTTAAAAAGTTCATTGATTAAAATATTGTCTTCATAAATGATATAGTCTTCATTAAAGCCGCCAATTTCATTAAACAAATCTTTAGTAATAAACTGACTTTGATCACCGCCACGACAAGCACGCCAAGAAAAATGAGTTAACCAAGAAGCTAATCTAAGCCACCAATGATTATGATCAAATTTCATTTTAAAACAACCTGCTAAGTTTCCTTTTTCTACTTCAGCAATAATTAATTGGTCAAAGTTTTTTGGAGGAAAACTATCAGCGTGTAAAAAATATAAAATGTTTTCAGTGGCTTGTTTTGCACCTAGATTCATTTGTTTTGCTCTTCCTTTTGGAGAGTTGAATAAAATGATTTTAAAATTATCTTGGGCTCTGAGCGGAGTCGAAGAGCTGTTGTTGGCGATATTTTGGTTCCGTTCAGTGTTCGTAAATGAATTTATATTATTAACAGTCTTATCTGTACTCCCGCCATCAACCACAATAATTTCTAAACTGTTTTTTGTAGAAGAATTAGCAATTAGATGAATGAGTAATTTCCCGATATTTTCGGCTTCATTATATACAGGAATTATAATGCTAATCATAGGCTGAACTTACGAAAAATTGTTTGATATTTCATGAAAGCTAAATTGCAAATAAAAGTAGTCATAAGTCATAGGGTTTTATGACGTAAATAAAAACTAGTTTTTATTCAAATTCCAGTTATAATCCAAGTATTCAATTGAAGCATTCTCGTTGATTTTAACATCGCTAAATTGATTGACAAAAGCTATTACATCTGCTTTCCCATTGATTTTAAAATCCTTTTTATACCATTTAAATATTCTAGAAAGCTTTGGATTACTAGGGTTAATTTCGTTTTTGTTTCCGTTGATAAAACTTTTTGTTACTTGTTCTAACTGCATTTCTAATTTTGCTACAGTAAAGGCTTCATTCAATAAAATCGGACAAGAATAAGAAGCACAATTGATAGCAAAATGAATTCTTGGTTCGTCCATTTTACGTAAAATATCGTGTTCGATATCTCCTAGAGAAAAGTTAGTTCCATTTAAAGTGATAGCTGTTTTTTTCCAAGGTTTTGAAATGTCCTTAATGCTACTTGTTGGGTAGTTTTCTAATATTAAGTTTACCGTTAAAGCATTATAAAGGTTGATGTAATAAGCTAATTGTTCTTGTATTGTCCATTTTTCATTCGGAATGTTTTCAGAAAGATAATTAATGTAATCAGCTAATTCAGTTTTACTATTTAAAAAACCTTCATAATCTACAAGACCGTCTTTGTCCACATATTCTTTTAATAAAACATCCCAAGCTTTATGATTTATTTTTTCTGAAATTGCTATGGAATACGAGAAATTGGCTTTGGTTTGTTTAACTGGTAAATTTTTTGGAGTTTTACTTTGGCAGCTTTGAAATACAAAAAGAAGTGTAAGAAGAATAAAAATATTTTTCATAGAATTATTGTTTTTTGATTAAGTCTGAAAACTGTAGTGAACATTACACCCTTCGGTACAATTTTTCTATGAAAATCACTCAGGGCACTAATTGTTTTTTATTAGACCTAACAGGTTTTGAAAACCTGTTAGGTCTTGTGTGATATAAAAATTTTAATGAGATTCCTGCCTTTGTAGGAGTTTTTAAGACACGAATTTCACCAATTATCATGAATGTTTACTGGAGTAGGCTTGGAGAGATTCCTGCCTTCGCAGGAATTTTGTTAACAACACCCACCACCATCATAATGAAAGGTAGATTCTGAAATATAAATATCATTTCTTCCTAGCTCTTTAAACTGCCCAGCCGTTTTATCGCAAATAGCTAAGGGTTGGTTTTTTAATAAAATATGCCCTTTTTTATCATCAAAATAATCTTTTTCGCCATAATATATAGCGGCTTTTCCAGTAAAAATACAAGGGCCGTCTGGTAATACGAGGTCTTTAATAGCTGCAATTTCGATGCTTTCAATATAAATAAGTTCGTCTGTTGGATAGCTTTTTGTGTCTAAAATACGATACGGTTTTCTAGCTCTTATTTCAATAGTTCCGAAACCAACATCGGTTAATGCTTTAATATATTCGTTAATGGGAAGGCTTCCGCTTAAACACAAAGCGCGTAAACGCTCATCGTTTCTCAACGTTTCGTTCATAGGTTGTTCGCAAGTTGGATCGCTCATTACCAGTTTTCCGTGAGGCTTTAAAACTCGGTACATTTCTTCAATAGCTTTTTTTAAATCTTCTGTTTTAAAAATATTGAATAAGCAGTTTTGTGCAGCCACATCAATGGAGTTATCTGCTACAGGAAGATTCAAGGCATCTCCTTTTTTTAGTTCTACAAAATCACTTTTAAACCAAGGGTTCATTTTTTCGGCTTCTTTAAAATTTTTACGAGAAGCTTCCAACATTTCATCTACCACATCTATACCAATTACTCTGCCTTTTTGACGAGAGAAATAAGCAAACTGCAATAATTCCATTCCGCCGCCAACACCTACATACAATGTTTTTGGGTTATTGGTTAAATCTCGTGCGTTTACGGTACTTCCGCAGCCGTAATTCATTTCTTGCATGATTTTTGGGATTTTTAATCCTGGTAATTCCCAAATAGGATTGGTTGTACAGCAAAGTCCAATGTCTGGTGTTAATGCTGCGTCTTTGTATAGATCGTGGGTTGCTTTTAAATAATCGCTCATATATGCCCGCGTAGGCGGGTATCTTTTTAATTAGTAATTAGTTTTTAATCGAAATAATGTACAAATAGGAATGTCATTTTTGTTTCTTTATTTGTCCATAAATAGTATTCGCTAAATGTATGGTCTAAAAAATCTTTTTTATAATAAATCTGATTGGTATCCTTATTTGGTAAATCTAACCAATCTGGATTATTTACACTTTTTTGTATTTCTTCAATAATTGCATAAAACTCAGAAGTGTTATTCAAAGCTATATTCAACGGTTGGTCGTGAATTGTTACTTTTTTAAAAGTATTTAAATCATAAGTAAAAGCCATCCATTGAACTGTGGTGTCATATAAGCCCCAGTTTTTTAAATTAATCTCTTTTACTGAATCAGGTGGTTTAAATCCAAAATTATCTTCAAAAGAGGATATTAGCTTTTCTCTATCTTGTGATTCATAAGAACTAACACAACTAATAAATAAGCTTAAAAAAAATAAAAGTGCAATTGTTTTTCTTTTGTTCATATGATTTTCTAACTAAAGCCTAAATTTCCTCAATCAATTCCCGAAACAAAACAATCATATCAGGTTCCGCTTTTCCAGCAATTTCAATAATTTCTTGAATATTTACAGGTTTCAAATTATCTGGGTCGCATTCGTCTGTTAAAACTGACACCGCTGCAACCGGTAAATTTAAATGATTGGCAACAATCACTTCAGGAACCGTGCTCATACCAACCGCATCGGCACCAATAATACTTAAATAACGGTATTCGGCACGGGTTTCAAGCTGAGGTCCTAATACACTTGCATAGACTCCTTTTTGGAGATTGATGTTGTTTTTAACGGCAATTTCTTCAATTTTTTGATTCATTTCTGGGTCATAAGGAGCACTCATGTCTACAAAACGCTCACCCATTTCTTCTACTCCTTTAAATGCTAATGGAGAATCTCCTTGAAGATTTATATGATCGTCAATCAACATGATTTCTCCTTTTTTATAGCTTTTATTGATGGCTCCAGCGGCATTACTGACCAATAATTTTGTAATTCCTAACTCCTTCATTACTCTAATTGGAAAAGTGACATCGTAGGTTGAATAGCCTTCATACAAATGAAACCTACCTTGCATCACCACTACTTTTTTTCCTGCTAAGGTTCCATAAACAAGTTTTCCTTGATGAAACTCTACTGTTGCGGTTGGAAAACTCGGAATGTGATTGTAACTCGCTTTTGCAATAATCTCGATTTCATCTACCAATTTTCCCAGTCCTGTACCGAGAACGATACCAATTTCGGGAGCTTCAAATCCTTTCTTTTTTAAATAATCTGCAGCTTCATTTATATATTTTATCATAACAACTCCCTGCGAAGGCAGGGATCTTTTTAAGGTTTCTTAATTCCATTTTTCCGCTCCCGAATTCTCGGGGTCACAGATTACTGCAGGTTTTTTTGTGAGATATTTCTGAAAAACAGCAACATTCTCAATGTCTTCATAAACATCTACATCGCTTTTAACGGCTAACAAAGATACTTTTTCATTTTTTAAATCATTCATCGTTTCTTTAAAAACTGTTGAAGTTCCCCAGTTTTTATTTCTGAAAACATCTGACTTTAATTGCTTCATTCCCAATAAATAATAACCGCCATCTTTGGCTGGGCCAATTACAAAATCGTAGGTTTCTAGAGCTATAAATGAATCTTTTATATCTTCTGAAGTTAGTTCATAAATATCACTTCCCGCAATCACCACTTTTTGATAACCCATTTTAAAAAGTTGCTCAAAAGCTTGATTCATTCGTTCGCCTAAATCGTTTCCGTGCTGTAATTTTTTTCTGAAAACAGTATTGTCCCAAGCATCATTTTCCTGAATCTTTTCTGAATAATAAACATATTTATCTGCGTTTACTTTTTCTGAAATTTTTACGGTATGGGAAATTAAATATTTATAGATTTCTAAAGCAGTTTCATTTCCAACGGTGACTGCAAGCCTTGTTTTTACCTTTCCTAATTCAGGATTTCTAGTAAAAATGATCAAAGCATTTTTAGAAATATTGTTATTTGAAGTCAGTAATCCCATTTAATATACTGGTTTTCCCTTTTTTAACCATTTGCTCCATTCCTTATTAAAAGTGTGAACATTTTTAGTTTCGATTTCAGTTGAATCCAATACTTTAAAATCTTTATTTTTCCATTCGCAGATACCACCATATAAATTTTTTACGTTGGTGTATCCTGATTTTATAAGTTGATCCGAAACGGTTTCGGAACGAATCCCCAAAGTACAATACACTACAATAATTTTATTTTTATTGGGATGTTTTTTAGAAAAATCTTCTATTGAAAAATGGTCATAACCAACATTGGTAGCTGTTTCGATATGGCTTACTTGAAATTCTTTTAACTCACGACTATCCAAAATTAACACATTTTCTTGGGCTTGAAGCATTCGTAATTCAGTTGCCGATATATAAGGTACATTGTTTTTGTTGTACTTTTTCAGCGTGGCATCTAGGGTTTTTTGGGCATTTGTTGTGATGCCTAAGAGGATGATTAATATGAATAGAATTTTGTTTTTCATAGTTTTGAGATTTATGCCTTCGCAGAAATTAAGCGACAACACCTTGGCAGCTACTGCCAGCACCGGCGGTACAGCCGTAGCAATGTTGCGAAATGATGATGTTTCTGTTATTTAATAAATTTTCGTTATAATCTGAAATATGTTTCACTTTACTTGCAACTTTTAGTCCTAACATCTGATTAAAATCACAATCGTACAGCCAACCATCCCAACTTACCGAAATGGTATTAGTACACATTACGTTTTTAACTGCCAAAGGGTTGTAGGCTTCTACCAAACTATACATATAGTCTTCGTAATTATCGCTTGCAATTAGATAATCTAAAAACCGAGAAACAGGTAAATTGGTAATTGAAAATAAATTATGAAATTGAATTCCGAAGTCTTCCAGTAAAGCCTTTTTAAAATCACGTTCCATGCTTGCTTGATCTCCGGGCAAAAAAGCACCGCTTGGGTTGTAAACCAAATCTAGTTTTAGATTGCTATCTGGCATTCCGTAGCCAATTGCGTTGAGGTCTTGTAGGGCTTTTATAGATTTATCGAAAACACCGTTTCCCCTTTGTTTGTCTGTTTTTCCGCGAGTCCAATGCGGCATTGAACTTACTACGTGTACGTTATGGCTTTTGAAAAAATCGGGTAAATCGTAATATTTTTTATTGGCTCTAATAATGGTTAAGTTGCTTCGTACTATAAAATCTTTAATTCCTAATTTGGAAGCTTCATCGACAAACCATCTAAAATTCGGATTCATTTCGGGAGCACCTCCTGTAAGGTCTAAGGTGTTTGCTTCGGTATTTTTTATTACCTCTAAACATTGAAGCATTGTTGCTTTGGTCATAATTTCTTTCCTATCTGGACCAGCATCTACGTGGCAATGCTCGCAAACTTGGTTACACATATAACCTAAGTTTATTTGAAGAACTTCCAGTTTTTTAGGTCGCAATGGAAACTGTCCTGTTTCCATTATTTTCTTTCCGAAAGTAGGTAGCTCGTTATTTGCGAAAATACCGTTGGATAAAAATTCTAACTGAACCTTTCCATCTGCTAATTTTTTATTTTGTTTTTTAAGTGAAGATAATGACATGAAATTTTTAATTTTTTAGATCCCATTATTCAGCGGGATAAGTGATATACATGGTTTTGAGAACAAAATCTGTATATTGTTTACATACTTAATTTATCATATTTGTTCATCATTTGCACACTGTGAACAAGGGTTGCTCCACTTTCAATGGCAGCACCCACATGAACGGCTTCCATCATTTCTTCTTTTGTGATTCCTTTTTGAAGTCCATCTTTTGTGTAAGCATCAATGCAATATGGACATTTTACAACGTGGGAAACTGCCAATGCAATTAACGATTTTTCACGAGCGGTTAATGCTCCTTCTTCGAAAACTTTTCCGTAGTAATCAAAAAATTTGGTTCCTAGTTCTTCGCTCCATTCGGTAATTTTTCCAAATTTTCGCAGGTCTTTTGGATCGTAATAGTTGTCGTTTGCCATAATTGTTTCAATGAAAAATTTCTTCAAGATGTAAATATAGTTAAGAAGTCTTTGTTTGCGATAAAAGCTTACAAAAATTAACATTAGCTTATCATTAAAAGGAGTATAAAATTCCAGTTGCTAATCTGTATTGCGAGTTTTGAATGTCTAAAGCTGGTGTTACATCATAGGTAAATAAGTAGGTGATTTTAAAAACAAAATGTTTAAAGGCTTTTATTCCCATAGAAGATTCACTGGAAATTCGATAGTCGCTTATGTCGCTAAATAAAGGTTGATAATAGGTAGTGCTTACCAAACTGAAGATGTCATTTGGGTAAAAGGAAAAGGATATATAGGTGCTTCCTCTAAAATTTCTTGAAGTAGCACTCCCATCTGCTAATTCTTCGTGTTCGTACATCGCTAGAGTTCCGAGATATAAATTGTAATTTTCGGATTTTGAAAGTTTAAACCTAGGTCCAGACCCTACTAATAAACGCAAATCTATTTTTGAAACCTTATTGTACTGTCCTTGTATAAAGGCTTCCCAAGTTATTCTTGGTTTCCATTTATAATTATATCGTAAATGGGTGATACCATTGTTTGAAAAATCATCTCCTTCTATTTTGACAAAACGTAGTTGGTTTTTTAAAAGAAATAGATGTTTGGTTAATTTATATTGAACATGAATATCGTTGGCAATAATGAAAAAATCATTTACATCTCTTGTTAAGGTGAAATCTATTGCGGCAGATCCATACCAACTTGTAGTGTCGGATACTTTCCGAAGAGATTCGACATTAAGTATTTGAGAATAGGAAGAAATTGAAATTAAAATAAAGAATACGAGCGTGAAAAACCGCATAAATTTAGGTTTTGGTTAGTGCTTCAAAATTAATGAAATTCCTTAAGTTCTATTAGTAAATGCAACTTTTAGGAATATTTTAATTTTTGTATTTTAGCTTTTTTAAAATTTAACAGTTATGAATAGAAATATAGTGTTTTTCGGATTGTTTTTAGTTTCGTTTTTGTCTTTCGGACAAGAGTCTGAAAAAAAATCAATTGAAGATTTTGAAAAAGTTTATTACCACGACAAAACCGTTACTCAAGATGATTTTGATATACTTGTTAAAAATATTATTGATTACAAGGATATATTAAAATTTGCATTAAAAGTAACTAACAAATCAAATTGTTTTATTGTTTATGATAAGGGAAAAAGTAAATTTATTATTGATGGTAAAACTTTACCGGCAAATAGTAAAACAAAATTAATTTCAGTTTCTAATTCTAAAACCCAAACTATAGATACGGATAGAAGTGGTTTAAAAAAGCTAGAAAGCTTCGGTTTTTTGTTAGATGGGTTATTTATATTAAAAGAGAAAGAACCTTCTATTGAAGTGGTAACCTTTGAAATACCGATGTCTAAAAAAGATTTTTCTTTTGGAGACGTAACTTGTATTGTATCAATACCTGTTCGTAAATCACAAAAAATGACTGTAAAAATAGCAATGAACAATAAAGGAAAAGATTATATAGTTGTTCAACCTTTTAGGGTAGGATTGAAAATGCCAGATGGTAAAATTTACACTTCTAAAAACGTCAAAGAAATAATTGTATTAGCACCACAGTCAAAAAAAAATATGACTTTAAAATGGGATAGAATGCCGAAGGGAAATTTAAACGATATGCAGAAAGTGGATATGAATTTAATTTTTAATGAAGTGTTTTTTTATACTGAAAAAACTAAGTTGGATCCTTTAACAGTAAATTTAATTTGGGATGAAAAATTAACTGATGAAAAAAAATAACTTTTTAATTTTATTTGTCCCTTCTTTATAGGATTTTGGTTGTTAAACAGAATTTGAAAAAAGAATTTCAAAACATAGAACATCATCACTTTATTCTTCATAAACCTCACGGATATTTAAGTCAGTTTGTAGTAAATGGAAAAAAGAAAAAACGTCATAAACTGTTAGGCGAATTATATGATTTCCCTGAAGGCATTATGGCAATTGGTAGATTGGATAGGGATTCTGAAGGTCTATTATTTCTCACTACCGATGGAAAAGTAAGCTACGAGATTTTAAGCAATAAATACGAAAAAGAATACTACGTTCAAGTAGATGGAAACATTACAAATGAAGCCATAGAACAATTACAAAAAGGAGTAGAAATAGGTTTTGAAGGAAAAAAATATACCACCAAACCTTGTAAGGCTTCTAGAATTGGAACTCCAGTAAATTTACCCATAGAAAACCGAAAAGTACGAGACGAGCGCCACGGTCCTACAAGTTGGGCATCCATAACAATAAGCGAAGGGAAGTTTCGACAAGTACGTAAAATGACTGCAGCGGTTGGTTTTCCGACTTTACGATTGGTTAGAGTTCGGATTGGGGATATCAAATTGCATCTGAATTTTGGGGAAGTAGTTGAAGTTGATTTGTTGGCTTAAAACCAAAGTTTCTTAATTAGGAAACAAATTGTATCTTTGTGAAAATTAATTTAGTAGGTGAAGCAAAAATTTAGGATAAAATTACTTGATACAACAGTTGAATTCCTGAATGATTTGGATGAGAAACCAAGAGATAAGATTTATTATAATTTAAAGAAAGCGCAATTTAGTAATGATAATACGCTTTTTAAAAAATTGAATAACGAGATTTGGGAATTTAGAACCTTATATAAAAAGACTCATTACAGGTTATTTGCCTTTTGGGACAAAACAAGTAAGATAGATACATTAGTGATTTCAACACACGGAATCGAAAAGAAAACAAAAAAGACCCCTAAAAAAGAAATGCTGAATTCAATATTTTAAAGGGCTTAAAAAATAAATTATGAAAACTACAGATTTAGATATTTTAATAGATAAGCATATTGGTGAAATTGGCACAGAAAAAAGAGATGTGTTTGAAAATGAGTTACGACTTGATTTGCTTGGAGAAACTATAAAAAAAGCTCGAAAAGAAAGAAAGCTCACCCAAGAACAATTAGGAAAATTAGTAGGCGTACAGAAAGCTCAAATTTCAAAAATTGAAAACAATCTTACCGATGCAAGATTCGATACCATCTTAAAAGTATTTAAAGCCTTAAATGCTAAAATTAATTTTAAAGTGGAGTTGTTGAATACTAATGTGAGTTTATCGTAGGAGAAATAATTTACTTATCTGGAAACATTTTAAACTTTACTGTTTCCAAATTAGTGAGTTTCTGTAACTATTCACCCAAATTAGGCAAAAAATAATTATCCTCAAAAGCATTA
>CAZIMW010000081.1:0-11348 GCA_964540425.1 uncultured Flavobacterium sp. | reverse complement strand
AATTTATCTTCAATATCATTTGGTAGCTTCTGAAAAAAATCAATTCCTGTTGCTTTTTCAATTTCGTCAATAGATACGTCATATTCATAAAACGACCTTTTTGAAGGCTTATTAGGAATTAAAAATGCAATGGCTTTATGTTTTCCGTCAGAAATATCTATAATAATTTTATAAAACCTTTCTGGAACCGAAACTCGCTCATCGCCAATAGTGTTTAATTCTTTTTTTAAAACACCGCCCGTCACCACATATACGCCATCATATTTTTTTGCCCAATAGCGTGTTTTTTGTTCTAATCTGTTCCAGATTCCTCTATTAAATTCGGGATTTTGAGGACTTATATTACTTGTAAGAAATGTTTCATGAAAAGCACCATAATTAAACGTTCTGTCTCCTGCAGGACACAAATGCCCTCTATCATACCCAGACTTTTTATAGTTACGCCAATCTGCAGATTTTGTTTTTACATCTCTATCTCTCACAAAATAAGGACGTTCATACTTGTTTTTTATTAAATGATTTTTGTCTAAAGGATATGCTACCCATTCTGCCTGCTCGTGTGCTTCAGAATAAGAAAGCGAATAATACACATGATTTACAACAACTCCTGTGGTGGATTGTGGCAAAAAAGAGTTGTCAAATTCTTCAGAAAATTCGTTAACCGCCGTTTTTACAATGGGATAATCTTCGTTCTTTTCCTCAATATACTTATCGCCATAGTACAAGGCGATTGTAACGATTATAATTGTGATTGGGTATATGTATTTTCTGTTCATACTATAAGCTTTTTATCTAATTTTTTACATCCAAAGCATCACGCAAGGCATTCCCTATTAACATAAAAGCAGTTACTAAACTCATAATTGCCAGTCCTGGAATTAATGCTAAAAAAGGTTTTCCAAGGATAATATAGGAGTAATGATCTTTAATAATACCGCCCCAACTTGGCGTTGGTGGTTGTGCTCCAATCCCTAAAAAACTAAGCCCACTTTCAATTAAAATAGCTCCAGCAAAATTGGCTGCCGAAATAATAATCACAGGTGCCATACTATTGGGTAGTATGTGTTTGGTGATAATTCTAAAATCATTATATCCCAAAGCTCGTGCTGCTGTTACATATTGCATCTGCTTTACTCCCATAACTTGTCCACGAACTACACGTGCAACTTCAACCCACATAGTAAGTCCGACAGCTATAAATACTTGCCAAAATCCTTTTCCTAAAGCCAAGGTAATTGCAATTACTAAAAGCAGCGTTGGTATTGACCAAGTAACATTGATTAACCACATAATTACAGCGTCCACTTTTCCACCAAAATATCCTGCGATTGCTCCTAATGTAATTCCAATAATTAAGGAAATAAATACAGCTACAAATCCGATTGCCAACGAAATTCTAATTCCAATTAACATTCTACTTAGTAGGTCTCTACCATATTTATCAGTTCCTAAAATAAATTTCTTATCTGAAACATAGAGCTTCGGAATTTCCTTATAAGTAGTAGCTTTAGGAAATAAACTTAAAGGATATGTTTTTTGAAGTCCTTCACTCCCATCGATAGTGTATTCGGTAATCTGAAAAGAGTTTTTAGTTATTTGAAAATTTGAAATTGGTATTTCTGTATCGGCACTCTTCTTCCCAAAAAACAGAATAGAAAATTGATTCTGACTTACTTTTTCTGAAGGAATCGTAAGCATTTCAACTTGAAAACCTGGAGATTTTGAATGAATTGACAAGTGCATTTGATTGGCATTTTGCGAATTATCTGGTGCTAATACATACGCAAAAATCGCCACCAAAATACAAAGCACTAAAAAAGCAAAACTAAAAACGCCCCAGTAGTTTTTTTTAAACTTCTGAAGCGTTAATCCTGTTAATGATGTGGTTGTTTTTTTCACAAGATAAAGTTAGACAATATATTTAATCTAATCCTTCACAATCACAACATTACTTTTCTTAATATTACTAATGGTTAAATCTCCCAAAACATGTACTGCTTCTTCCACATAAATATCTTTACCTAAAGCTTTGTGCCATCTTTCACGTTTTTCAGCAAGAGTAGTGTCTTGTCTCATAAGTTTCAATTCATGCGGAAGCGATTCAAAACTCAATTTATTATCATACTCATCAATTGCGTCAAACTTTTTGGTTTCCTCTTTTCGTTTTTCAATATCCGCTTTATAGTCTTTGTAATTTAGCGTTACTGTATTTTCATCTCTACGCTTTTTTATCCATCTTGCATTTTCATCAATCAATTGTAATTGTTTACTTTTTGCCATGCGAGCATTGCTTTTATTGATGGTTTCTTCTAAATCTATATAGCCACTCCAAACATCATAATCTGCTGCATCAATTTTATCATAAGGTAATGGATTGTCATAATCACGCTCGCCAATATCAATATAACTATAACGGTCTGGCATCACTACATCACTTTTTACACCTTCCAATTGAGTGGAGCCTCCATCGACACGGTAAAATTTCTGTGTCGTTAATTTTAAAGCTCCCATATCGCCCATATCATTTTTTCGAAGCCATTGATTAAGGTCTAATAAATTTTGAACAGTTCCCTTTCCGTAAGATTGTTTACTTCCAATAATAATTGCTCGTTTATAATCTTGCATTGCTGCTGCTAATATTTCGGAAGCTGAAGCTGAAAGCTCATTTATCAAAATCACTAGAGGGCCATCCCAAGTAATGTCTTTATCTCTATCTTTTAAAACTTCTTTTTTACCTCCTGAAGAAGCAACTTGCACCACTGGTCCTTCTTTAATAAAAAGACCTGCCATTTCAACTGCGGCACGAAGCG
Organism: uncultured Flavobacterium sp.; assembly: GCA_964540425.1. Taxonomy (GTDB): domain Bacteria; phylum Bacteroidota; class Bacteroidia; order Flavobacteriales; family Flavobacteriaceae; genus Marifrigoribacter. The sequence goes on along the minus strand of CAZIMW010000081.1, from coordinate 8,538 downwards.
ATCCTCCACCATTATTACGAAGGTCGATAATTAGCCCTTCCATTCCTTCTTTTTTTAAACGGATAATTTCTTTTTTAACATCGCTAGCAGCATTTCGTTCCGTATAGTTGTCCATATCGAAATAAAACTGTGGTAGATTAATCAATCCAAACTTTTGTCCTTCCTTTTTAATCAAAGTAGATTTCGCGTATGTTTCTTCTAACTCCACAACATCTCTAACAATAGTTTCATCTTCAATAGAACCGTCCACACGTTTTAAAGTTAGGGTTACTTTTGTTCCTTTTGGTCCTTTTATTAATTTTACAGCATCGTCTAAGCGCATTCCAACTACACTTACAGCTTCTTTTTCATCTTCTTGTTTTACTTTCATAATTTGGTCTCCCACTTCTATATGTTCACCACGCCAAGCTGGACCACCACTAATAACTTCGACTATTTTAATATAATCGTTTTTCTTTTGAAGCCTAGCTCCGATTCCTTCAAGTTTTCCAGACATTTGCATATCAAAACGATCCCTATCTGGTGGTGCAAAGTAGTTAGTATGAGGATCAAACTCTTCAACTATAACATTCAAGAAAATCGAAAAGTAATCTTTACGCTCTAAATCATCAACAAAATCGAAATACTCATCTAAGGATTTTTTTGAACTTTCTCTTGATTCTTTTTCAATCTCACTAAGGGTTTTAGGTTCTTTTAACTCAGAAGCTACTCCTTTGTCTTTATTTTTTGCATTCATTCCATTTTCTTCGATTAAATCGTAATAATTAGAAATGGTTGTGAATTTTAACTGTTTTTTCCAGCGTTCTTTTAGCTCTTTTTTTGAAGTTGCATAAGATAATTTTTCGTATTCTACGCTGATTGATTCGTCTTTATAATAATCAAAAGGAACCTCTAAAATTTTAGAATACATTTTCTTCACATCCTGTAAACGTTCGTTATAACGATTATAAACTAAATTAAAAAAACTAAGGTCTTTGATTTTAATTTGATCGTCTATTTCATATTGATACTGACTAAACTCCTCAATATCTGAAGCTAAAAAGTATCGTTTTAACGGATCCATTCCTTCTATGAAATTATCAAAAATATTTTTGGAAAACTCATCGTTCATATCTTTAGGATCATAATGTCCTTTTTGTAAAACGAAGGTGATTAAATCTATTAATAATTTGTCTTTGTCTGGATCGTTAAATTCCTTTGTGGTAAAGCTGCAAGAAGCAACTGACACTGCAATTGCAAGGAATAAAACTTTAAAATTTTTTTTCAAAATGTTCATTTTCTTATTTTAAATTACTGTGGACTAATTTATACAAAATATCGTGCCAATTTATATGTTAAGTTATTAATTTTTTGTTAAACCAATTTTTAATTACAATCCTCTTTTAATAATACCATCTAAAAAATATTATTATGTATTTTAGCTTTTTGATTTAACAACATAAAATGGCTTCAAAAAAACCGCTTATTCTTATTACAAATGACGACGGAATTTACGCCCCAGGTATTCGGTTTCTTATTGAAATCATGAAATCATTTGGTGATGTAATTGTTGTAGCACCCGACGCTCCACAAAGCGGAATGGGACATGCAATTACTATTAACGACACACTTTATTGCGAACCAATTACTATTGAAAAAAATGCTCCACAAAAAGAATTTAGCTGTAGCGGAACACCCGCAGATTGTGTAAAAATTGCGGTAAACGAAATTTTAAAACGCAAGCCAGATCTTTGTGTTAGCGGAATTAATCACGGGAGCAATTCGTCTATCAACGTAATTTATAGTGGAACGATGAGTGCAGCTGTTGAAGCAGGAACGCAAGGTATTCCGTCTATCGGATTTTCCTTATTGGATTATTCGTTAGAAGCAAATTTTAAGCCTTCAAAAAAGTTTATCGAAAAAATTGTTTCGGAATGTTTGGAAAATGGATTACCAATAGGAGTGGTTTTAAACGTGAATATCCCCAAACTTTCGGAAGATAAAATAAAAGGAATTAAAGTATGCCGACAAGCAAAGGGATATTGGTCTGAAGAATTTGACAAACGTACCAACCCGCTAGGTAGAGATTATTATTGGCTTACTGGAAAATTTATAAATGAAGATGAAGGGAATGATACCGACGAATGGGCTTTAGAAAACAATTATGTTTCTGTAGTCCCTGTACAATTCGATTTAACCGCGCATCACGCCATAAAAGACATAAAAAATTGGACACTATAAAAAAAGAAGTACTTATTGGATTGATAATTGGACTTGTGGCGAATGTTGCTGGAAGTTATTTGTATATTTATTTGTTTTCAGATTATAGTCTGAAAGAAACTATTAAAAACGCCTTGATGCAAGATGTTTTCGGAAACATTATTGCCCTTGGAGCGATATTAAATTTATTTGTGTTTTTTATCTTTCTGAAAAAAAATCAGCTTTACAGAGCAAGAGGCGTTGTTTTAGCAACCGTTGTTGCTGCAATAATTATACTCATTACTAAATTTTATTAAATAATGAAATTTATTTTATTTTGTTAAATTTACAATTTTGGTGTAATTTTGCACCAAACGAATAATTATGGCTAGACAAAGTATTTCCCTTACACAACCAAATGACGAATGGTTAAAATCACAAGTCAGCAACAAAGAATATTCTAGCAAGAGTGAACTTGTAAACGATTTAATACGGCAAGCTAGAAATCAACAAAGGCAAATTGATTGGATTATATCTAAATTGGAAAGAGCCGAAAAAAGCGGTTTTGCAAATTACAGTAAAGCACAAATTCTAGCCAAATCAAAATCTTTACTTAATGGCTAATTACAAAATAAGTAAAGTAGCTACAGGAGATTTAATTAGAATTCATCATTTCGGTGTCAAAAAATTTGGAATGACACAAGCTGACCAATATTTTGAAACCTTTTTTGAATATTTTGAAAATATCGCTCAGCAACCTTTTTCATTTGAATCTGTCGATTATTTAAAATCTAATTATATACGTTGCGTATATGGGTCTGATAGTATTTATTACAAAATAAATAATGGAATTGTTGAAATAATGACTATAATTGGAATACAAGATTTAAAAAACATATAATACATATAAAGTAAAAAAAGGCAGGAATTTATGAAATACTACATCATAGCAGGAGAAGCTTCGGGAGATTTACACGGAGCTAATTTAATGAAGGCACTTTATAAGAAAGATAAAGATGCTGACATTCGCTATTGGGGTGGGGAGTTAATGGAAAAAGTTGGCGGCACATTGGTAAAACATTATCGTGATCTCGCTTTTATGGGTTTTGTGGAAGTGCTTTTTAACTTGAAAACCATTTTCAGAAACATTTCATTTTGTAAAAAAGACATTGAAAAATTTAATCCAGATGTGATTATTTTTATAGATTACCCAGGTTTTAATATGCGAATTGCCAAATGGGCAAAGCAAAAGGGTATTAAAACCCATTATTATATATCGCCTCAAATTTGGGCTTGGAAAGAAAGTAGAATTAAAGATATAAAACGCGATGTAGATGCGATGTATGTGATTCTTCCTTTTGAAAAAGATTTTTATGAAAACAAACATCAATTTCCAGTGCATTTCGTGGGACACCCTTTAATTGATGAAATAGCTCATCGAAAACAAGTAGATGAAGTGGTTTTCAGGAAAGAAAATAATTTAGACGATAGACCTATTATTGCTTTACTTCCAGGAAGCAGAAAGCAAGAAATTTCAAAAATGTTGGAAGTAATGTTAAGTGTTGCAAGTAATTACAGCGATTATCAATTTGTAATTGCCGGCGCTCCAAGTCAGGACGAAAGTTTTTATCAGCCTTTTATTAAAATCCAAAACGTTCATTTATTACTCAATAAAACTTACGATTTACTGAGTGTTTCTTACGCTGCTTTGGTGACTTCAGGAACTGCAACATTAGAAACTGCTTTGTTTAAAGTACCGCAAGTAGTTTGTTATTCTGGAAACAGAATTTCGTATGAAATTGCCAAACGAATTGTCAAACTGAAATACATTTCGCTAGTCAATTTGATTTTGGATAAAGAAGTGGTTACTGAATTAATTCAAACTGAATTCAACAAAAAACGTTTAAAGGAAGAGTTAAACAAAATATTAGACGAGTACAATAGAGCTGTTTTATTTTTAGAATATTACGATTTAGAACAAAAATTGGGTGGGATTGGCGCTAGTGAAAAAACGGCTGGACTGATTGTGGAAGCGGTAAAGAACTAATGTATGTATAGTATTACAAAGTGTGAGACAGTGTCTATCATATTATAATAAATGGAAAGTATAAACAAAAACAATGAGTATAATAACCTAATTGAAAACATTGGGTTGGTTTATAGTTCTGCTAAAAACAATGCTTCAAACGCAGTTAATGTAGAAATGTTAAATGCATATTGGAAAATTGGAGAGCATATTATTAAGTACGAACAAGAAGGAAAGCTAAAAGCTGAATACGGAAAACATTTATTAGAAACTCTTTCCGAAGACTTAAAAAACAAACATGGCAAAGGATTCAGTAGAAGCAATTTAAACTACATGCGCCTTTTCTTTGTAAGATATCCAATTTGTGAAACAGTGTCTCACAAATTAACTTGGTCACATTATTTTGAACTTCTAAAAATAAACGATAGTATATCTAGAGAATTTTACCAAAATCAGTCTATAATCGAAAACTGGACCGTAAGAGAGCTAAAAAGACAAAAGAAAACTGGATTATTTGAAAGACTCGCCCTAAGTAAAAACAAAAAGGAAGTTATTGAAATATCTAAAAAAGGGCATATTATTGAAACGGAAAAAGACTTGATTAAGGATCCATATATTTTTGAATTCTTAAACTTACCTGAAAACAATTTATATTCAGAAAGCGACTTAGAAACTGCAATAATTAATAATCTTCAAAACTTTTTGTTAGAACTTGGAAAAGGATTCGCTTTTATTGGTCGGCAACAAAGGATTACACTAAACAACAGACATTATTTTGTTGATTTAGTTTTTTATCATACAAAACTAAAATGTTATGTTTTAGTTGACTTAAAAATTGGGGAAGTAGTACATGAGCATATTGGTCAAATGAAATTATATTTAGGTTATTATGAAAAAGAAATTAACGATAATTTTGATAACAAGCCAATTGGAATAATACTTTCACAAGAGAAAGACGATATTATGGTAGAATACGCAATGCTTAATGACACTTCAAAATTATTAGTTTCAAAATACCAATTACATTTACCAAAAATTAATGAATTAAAAATTAAAGTTCAAGAAATAATTGAAAATTAGCAATTGAAAACAAAATATATACTTATTCTACTGTCCTTGTCTTTATTAACTGCTTGTGGAAGCTCGAAAAAATCAACTTCAAGTCGCACAAAAATTCATAAGACTATCTCTAAAAAAACAGCTTCTAAATCCGAAAAAAAATCTTCTGGAAACAAAACAACTTCCAACATTATTAAAACTGCAAAAACTTTTGAAGGAACCAAATACAAATTTGGGGGAACTACAAAAAAAGGAATGGATTGTTCTGGATTGGTTTATGTAGCCTACGGAAAAGAGGGTGTTAAACTGCCTCGTGTTTCGCGAGATATGGCAAAACAAGGGAAAGCTGTTTCCTTAAAAAAAGTTATAAAAGGAGATTTGCTTTTCTTTAAAACGGGTAAATCTAAAAACCGAGTTAATCACGTTGGTATCGTGACCAAAGTAAGTAAAGGAGAAATATTTTTTATCCACGCATCCACAACGCTTGGAGTTATTAATTCTTCTTTAAATGAAAGTTATTGGAAAAAAACCTTTGTGGAGGCTAGACGGATTATTTAATTATTTTTGTGGAATGTTAATAATATTATATAACAAAAAACACTAACATTAGAGCTAGTGTTTTTCTATAATTTAACTATTGTTTTAGTTTTTACGATTATTCACCACTCTCTATTTTTTTAAATTTATAACTACAACCTTCAGCACAAGACATATATTTTGGTGACAAAATTAAGTTAGGTGATAAAAACGAATAGCTTTCAATAAATGTCCCTGGAGGAGTTTCTATTCCAATAGTGAAGTCCTCACAGCTATAATCCATTGTTATTTCTATTTCATTATAAATATACTCACCATAATTACATTCATCATATTTTGTAGATTTAAAAGTGTTGTTTTCATTAAATTCAATAGTAAAACTATTCTCAGTTGACGCCTCTAACCACCCTTCTGTTCCATCACTAATATCATAAACATATTCCTCTATTAGTTGCCATTTACCAATTAATGTGTCTTTTTTTTCGTCATTAGACTCTTTATTACAGCCTATACTTAGGATACAAACCATTAAAATAATAATTATATTTTTCATTGTATTTTTTTATATCTACTAGTGCATCCTTCTGGGCATAAACCAGTTAATGGAGAGAGAACTAAATTTTTATTTTCAAAAGTAAAAATTCTTTCAATCGGTTCATTAACATTTCCACATTCACTGTTAGTATAAATTAAAATTATAGTAGTATTATTATATGTATAAGTACCTAAATTACAGTTTCCTAACAAACCGCCTTCTTTAGTAAAAGAATTATTACTTTTAAAGTTTAAAATTAAACCATCTTCTACAGGGTTACAAGCCCAACCCGAAGGAGTACCTCCCTCACAAGTTTCAATTAACTGCCATTTACCTATTAACGAATCCTCTATCACCTCTTTAGTTTCTTTGCTACAGCCGATACTTAGGGTACAAGCCATTAAAATAATAATTATATTTTTCATTATCCTTTTTTTTAATGATTTATAATTAATTGTTTGGTTATAACTTCATTACCATCGTGAATATGTAGGTAGTAAACTCCATTAGGTATATTTATTGTTTCTACTGTTTTATCTATATTACCACTTTCTCCTTCATACATTATATTTGAATATTGATCGTAAATATAAATATAATAAATTCCTTCTGGGTAACTAGTAAAATCTAATTTAAAATTTTCATCGGCTGTATTAGGAATCGGACTTGGAGGTATAGCGTTACAGGTTGTACAAGGACCACCAGTATTGTCATGCTCAACAAATATACTTCTTGAACCACCAATACCACATTTATTAATACCTATTAGCTGAACCAAACCACTAATTCCTCCATTACCTGACCAAATATTAGAATTATATCCACTAGTTGTAGGATTCATTTGCCAATTATCACTTGTTTGATCAACGGGTTCGTTTATATCAAAAGGAAAAGGCAGGCGCCATTCGTAAGACGTTGCACCACCACCACCGCCATGATATGCGTACCAAGAACCAGAATTTACAAGCTCTGGACCGTATAGACTTGTTGGTGCTATAGGTTTCCCGACCCATATTGTCTTACTCTTTACACCACCATTATAAGTAACCTCGATAAAACCACTTTCTCTTATACTCGGGTCTGTTGCAATAACAGTAATTGAGTTTCCATTATTTTCAACCATTTGAAGGTTTGTAGAAAAATCCCAAACATAAGGAGGATCCGCATTTTCTATGGTATAAACCGTAGATGGTGAATTACAAGTCACCTTATCTCCTGTAATTTTTGGGATTTCACAAGTAGTACTAAAAATATTTTGTAAAATCGGTTTTGCATAAAGAGCATCTCTTATTCTTATTTCTTGCCCTATTGTAAAGCTTTCAAGACATATAATTCTTGAATATGACATAATATTTCGAGTATCAGGATTATAACCTCCACCACCAGTGTAATTACAATTTAAGTCAACAAGATACCCATCCTCATCACTTAACAATTTTGGATCAGCAGGTGTATCACAAATAAAATCTCCAGCAGAACCACAATTTGAACCATCAATATTTTCAACACCTCTTGCTGTTTCATGTGTATGTAAAAGATTAAGACAGTGACCCAGTTCATGGACAAGGACAATACTAGAAAAATAATATCTGCTTATTACAACATTGAGAGATGGGATATCTAACGCTGTACCTGCTACTTCACCTCCAGAGGTTCCCCATAAGTTGTCAACTATATAAATATTAATAGCATCTTGCCTGTTATAAGTACTTGTTAATATTTCAGCTTCAGGTTCTTCATCAATACTTAAATAAGAAGAAACATTAATAAAATCATGCCCTAAAGAGTTAAAATAAATATTATTTGGGTTAAACTCCTGATTTATATAATCTGTAATATTGTTTATTTGTGATGGTGAAACACCTCCTGTTCCGCTTGTCTCTCTAACAATATGATAGAACACATTCAAGCATCTAATTGGTGCTTGGGCTATGCTTTGTCTATCAAACCCTCTTTCTTCTAATGTCCTTTCATTTTTTTGATACGATTGAGGAGAAGAAGTTCCACATATTTGCCCATAAGTACTATCAATAATAGTTTTTTTTGTTTCATAAAGTATTTGTTAAAAGTTAAAAAAAGAACTCTAAGGGGAAATGAAAAATAATGTAACTATTCAGCCGAAAATTAAAATTAAAAAAAATAGTAAAATTTCATGTCAAAATGACATTTTAGGGGTTTGTTATTTCATGCCAAATAGTCTTTA
>CAZIMW010000080.1:0-11392 GCA_964540425.1 uncultured Flavobacterium sp. | reverse complement strand
ACAAAAATTATTTGCGTAAATATTCAAATCCCACAAGTTTTGTGCTTGATCCCATGGTTATATAAATCATGAGATTACTTCGCTCAAAAAAGGTTAGCAAAGACCTATTGGTAGAACAATAAGTAAAAAGAACAATCTGCGTCCACCAACAAATTCTGCGTGAGAAAAATTAAGGGGTTATCATAAGATTTTCGCCTTACTTCGACTACGCTCAGACAGCTCGCTGGAATTTAACTATTCAGCATCACAGGCATAACCAACATAGTAATACGCTCGCCTTCATCCAAACCATCAACTGGCGTTAAGATTCCGGCTCTGTTTGGAAGTGACATTTCTAAAGAAATTTCATCGCTATTTAGATTGTTCAACATTTCGGTTAAGAAGCGAGAGTTGAATCCAATTTGCATATCGTCCCCTTGATAATCACAAGTTAAACGCTCTTCTGCTTTGTTACTGTAGTCAATGTCCTCTGCTGAAATATTCAATTCAGCTCCAGCAATTTTTAAACGAATTTGATGTGTAGTCTTATTTGAGAAAATAGAAATACGACGTACAGAATTTAAAAACTGATTACGGTCTATACTTAGTTTGTTCGGGTTTTCTTTAGGGATTACCGCTTCATAGTTTGGGTATTTTCCATCGATTAATCGGCAAATCATTTCTGTATTATCGAAAGAAAATTTCGCATTAGATTCGTTATATTCAATTGTAACTTCTTCTTCACTTCCAGCTAAAATAGACTTCAATAAATTTAAAGGTTTTTTAGGCATTATAAATTCTGTAGTTTCTGAAGCCGAAATATCCTCACGAGTATATTTCACCAATTTATGCGCATCGGTTGCCACAAAAGTTAAGCTATCTGTTGAAAACTGAAAGAAAACACCACTCATCACCGGACGTAAATCATCATTGCCTGCGGCAAATATGGTTTTAGAAATTGCAGTTGCTAATATATCACCCAACAGGGTTGTTGTATTGGGATCTTGTAATTCAATTGCACTCGGAAATTCTTCACCACTTGCATAAGCCAACGCATATTTACCGTGACTTGAACTTATTTCGATAGTATTATTTTCTTCAACAGTAAAAGTTAAGGGTTGTTCAGAAAATGTTTTTAAGGTGTCTAATAAAAGACGTGCAGGAACACAAATACTTCCTTTTTCGCTGCTTTCTACTTCTAATTTTGAAGAAATGGTAGTCTCTAAATCGGAGGCAGAAACCGTCAATAAATTATTGTCTAAGTTAAATAAAAAGTTATCTAAAATAGGTAAAGTGTTGTTACTATTGATGATTCCTCCTAAAATTTGAAGTTGTTTTAATAAATATGAGCTGGATACTATAAATTTCATGCTACTGGTTTTATGGTTTGGCTGAAATTACTAATTTCAACGATATTTAAGTTTTGAGTTATTTACAAATATATTTCAATTTGCATTTTATTTGCTTTGTAAACAGGAGAAACTTATTAACAAAATCAGGTATATTTTTTCTTTCTAAAATAACCGAACAACCCTCCAAAAATTGCTAGTAGTACTAAAGGGAGTAAGATGTTTATCCATTGCCAAAAGCTTCGTTCATTAGCTACTTTTTGAGGGTCTAAAAAAGGCACCGAAATCTCTTTGCTTCTAATGTTTATAAGTCCAGAATCGTCTAATAAATAATTAACGGTGTTCAGTAAAAATTCTTTATTTCCGTAAAAAGCATTGGTCCATTTGTCATATCCTAATTCTAAGGGGCGATTGCCTTGTAATTGATTTTTAATCAAACTTCCATCACTAATAATTACCATTTTTGTAGGCGTACTTTCGTCTTTGTTTTTTGTAATTTTAAATGGCTTTACACGATTTTTATATACCGAAGGAAACGAGCCTTCTAATAATACAGCTAAAGGAATTTCTGTTACTTTAAATTCATCTAGAGAAGGTCCTTCTTTAATTATTTTAAGGTTTTTAGTAATCTCTTTATTGATGTCTATTTCAAAAGGCATTCCAACAATTTTTGAAATAGGTGAAGAGGTTAATAAAATAGTCTTTTTTAAAGCATTCGGAAGCGTATCAATACTACTGGCATAATCAAATTTTACAGCTTCGATATTGGTGACAATAGGATGATTGTTCGCACTCGCTGAAAGTGGGCTGAACAACCAAGGGTGGCGTTGGTATTGAGATTCTTGTTCATTTCCAGATGCCAATAAAATAGGTGCGGAATACACATCTTTTACCAAATTATGATTAATTCGTACTCCATATTTAAAGAAAAAATCAGTTAAATTAAGTTCTTTTCCAAAAGCAAAATCATTGCCGCTTTCGGGGTCCTTTTTTAGCTCTACGGCATCTACCAGCCAAAGCGAAGTGCCTCCATTCATCGTATATTGATCCAGTAGATACTTTTCATTTTCAGTAAAAGCTTCTGTTGGATTTGCAATTACAATTAAGTCGAATTTCTTTAATTGCTCTAAAGTTTTTACAGGAGAAACGGCAGTAGAATCAAGCGTGAAAGGTGCAATATAATAGTAATCACGAAGTGTTGTAAAAAAATCGACAACGTATTTATCGTCCAATTCGCCGTTGCCTTTTATTACGGCAATTTTACGTTTTTTAGGATGTACCAATTTATTAAAACCATCGGCAAAAGCATATTCTAAATTTTGGATAGAATTATTAATACGTTCTTCGGAAGTGGCTCCTAATTGGTTTTTTAATAATGGAATTTTAGTGTAATTTCCATTATATGAAGCGATTGCCCAAGGGAATATTTGTTGGCTACTTATTTTTCCGTTTTCTTTCACTTCAATTTGAGCAGGTTTTAGACCAAATTTTAATAAAGCTTCTATATCTCCTTCTTTTTCTGAAGGATTTACAAATTTGAATTTTATATTGGAATTATAGGCTTCAAATTCTTCTAATAACTGTTTGGTTTCCGATTGAAGTCGTTTAAATTCGGAAGGGAAATCACCTTCTAAAAATACTTCAACAAAAATAGGATCTTCTGCCAAAGAAATTGTTTTTTTGGCAGCTTCCGAAAGTGTGAAACGTTGGTCTTGAGTTAAGTCGAAGCGTTTGTAAATAAAGCTTCCTGCAAAATTTAAAAAGATAATACCTATAATAACTAGAAGTAGATTTTTTAAAGGAGAATTGTTTTTCTTCATTATTTCCTTTTTAAATTAAAAATAGTGAGTGCCAAAAACAAAATAGAAACACTTATAAAATAAATAATATCACGCGTGTCTAAAACCCCACGAGCAACACTGTTAAAATGATCTTTCATACCTAAACTTCCGATAGAATATCCGCTTAAAAGGGTATCGATTTTTCCGAAACCATAATAAAAAGTAAAGCAAATAAATACGGCAATTATAAAGGCAACAATTTGATTTTTAGAAAGTGTAGATGCAAAAATTCCGATAGCGGAATAAGCAAATATTAAAAATAACAATCCAATATAAGAACCTAAAGTGCTTCCTAAGTCCCAGTTTCCAGGAGGGTTTCCAAGTTTAGAAATAGTAATAATATAAAGGAATGTTGGAGTTATTGCTAAACAAATCAATATAACAGCACCAAAATATTTTCCGAGAACGATGTTTTTTAATGAGATGGGTTTGGTTACTAAAAGCTCAAAAGTTCCCATTTTAATTTCATCGCTAAAAGCTCGCATAGTAACCGCAGGAATTAAAAATAAAAACACCCAAGGTGCAATCAAGAAAAAGGATGATAAGTCTGCAAATCCGTTATCGAGAATATTAAAATCTCCTTCAAAAACCCAAAGAAACATTCCATTGATTACCAAAAATAAAACAATCACCAAATAACCCACCGAAGTAGAGAAAAAGGAATTTATTTCACGTTTTAATATGGGGAACATTTTATTAATTATTATAATTTAACTCGCTCACTTCGGGATATTTCGATTTTAAAATAAATAGAAACACTCAGTGACCTTATAATTTATTTTTTCAGTTTCAACTTCGGTTTCAATTTCAAGTCCGATCACTACGATACATTTTGTTTAAAAAAAAACACTCTGTGACCTTGTTTTAACTCAGTATTTTAAACTCATAACTTTGAGCTAAATAAAGTATCCACACTCCAAGCTTGTGCTTTAGAACGAAACATGGGTTTAGTTGTTGCCCAAACGGTTTTGAAAAGTTCGCTATTTCTGTAATTTTCTAAATCGGTTTCAGCTTCCCAACGACTGTAAGTAAAAAATATGTCAGGATTATTTTTATCTCGATAAAGTTCTAAAAAGGAACAACCCGGAAAAGCACGAATTTTAAATTTTACTTCTTCAAAATTAGAAAGAAAAGTTTCCGTTTTTGCTGGATTAAATTCCATTTTTACAATTCTTGTAAACATAATATTATTCAAAATTTATACTAATACCATCTCTGTATTTCAATCCAAATAATGTAGAAGCACTTCCTACAGTTGCTGGATTGCTCTTATAAACAGCAAGTTCTAGATAATCAGAAGAATTCCAAAGAGCAATTTTTTTACCGTCTTCTTCTCGTTTGTGCTTTTCTTGTTCAAAATCGATAGCGTCACTATACCTGTTATGTATTTTTGAAAATTTTATAGATCGTGCTTGTATGTTAAAATTTCTTCCTTTTCCAATTTCTTCAAAAAGAGACTTATTTATATTACAAATTACATTTCCGTAGTTATCAATATAAATCACATTTCCAATAATCTGATTGTTTTCAGGGTTTACAACAGGTTTAATTCCAGTTAATTGTTTGATTTCTGAAATCGATTTCCCAATAACCTCAAGTGTGCCACCACGGGCAATATGGCAAGCAACTTTCACAAAAACATCTAGTACAGGAAAATTAGATTCAATATTATCGTGTACATTTATTTCAACAATTTTCTCGGGATTTATATCGGAAGTTAACATCGAAATTATTCCATTATTTGCACAAATAAAAAAATGCTTGTCCAAGTAAACAGCAATATGTTTGTTTTCGGGATTTAATTCTGAATCGATACCGATAATATGAATACTCCCATCTGGAAAATTCTTGTAAGCATTCTGAATTATATATGCAGCTTCCGAAATATGAAACGGAGAAATAGAATGGGAGATGTCAACAATTTTTATACTTTCCAATTCGCTGTAAATAGCACCTTTAACCGCACCTGCAAAGTGATCTTTCTCTCCAAAATCGGTTGTTAAAGTGATAATAGCTTTTGGCATATTGTTGATAATTATTTGAACTAAGTAGCACAAAAATACAGTACTTTTGTAATAGACGAAAACTATTTGTCGCTTTATTCAAATTTTAAATTTATAGGCTTTTGAACGAACTAATTATCGAACTATCTGAAATAAGCCCAAGAGAATTTTTCGGGCAGCAAAATGTAAATATTGAAAAATTAAAAGAACTTTTTCCGAAGTTAAAAATCGTTGCCCGTGGCAATAAAGTAAAAGCCTTTGGTGATGAAGAAGTTTTGGAAGAATTTGATAAACGATTAGCAATGTTGCTGGAACATTTTGCAAAATATAATTGAACGTGTAGTCCTTAGTAGAGGCAGAGATGAATACGAAACTACCAAAGGGCCTGGAACAGTTTTGGTACATGGAGTTAACGGTAGGAAAATAAAAGCACAAACTGCCAACCAACGAAAATTGGTGGAGCTAATGTCTGAAAACGATATGGTTTTTGCAGTTGGACCCGCAGGAACCGGAAAAACTTATACAGGTGTTGCGTTAGCTGTTAAAGCTTTAAAAGATAAACAAGTAAGAAAAATTATTTTGACAAGACCAGCAGTAGAAGCAGGAGAGAAACTTGGATTTCTTCCAGGAGATATGAAAGAAAAGTTAGACCCCTATATGCAACCCTTATACGACGCATTACGTGATATGATTCCTTCAGAAAAATTAGAATCTTTTTTAGAAAAAGGAGTAATACAAATAGCTCCTTTGGCTTTTATGCGTGGTCGAACTTTAGACAATGCTTTTGTGATTTTAGATGAAGCACAAAATACTACCCACGCTCAAATGAAAATGTTTTTAACCCGTATGGGGAAAAGTGCAAAATTTATTATTACTGGAGACCCGGGTCAAATTGATTTGCCAAGACATACACTTTCAGGTTTAAAAGAAGCACTTTTGATTTTAAAAGATGTAAAAGGAGTTGGAATTGTTCATTTGGACGAAAAAGATGTAATTCGCCATCGATTGGTTAAAAAAGTGATTGCGGCATACAAATCTATTGAGAATGTGGAGTAGAGTTAGTAAGTGTTAGGAAAAGAGAGAATAGAAGAGAGAGAATAGAAAAGAAACGAGAAAATCTGCGAGAATTTGCGATTCCGAGGATTCGGGAGCGGGAAAAATAAAATAATAAAAAATGAGTAAAACCATCACCAAAACCAACTTCAATTTTCCAGGACAAAAAAGTGTGTACCACGGAAAAGTTCGTGAAGTTTATACCTTAGAAAACGATATTTTACTAATGATTGCTACCGACCGACTAAGTGCTTTTGATGTAGTGATGCCAAAAGGAATTCCATATAAAGGTCAAATTTTAAATCAGATTGCCACACAAATGATGCGCGATACCGAAGATTTAGTTCCCAATTGGTTATTGGCAACTCCCGATCCAAATGTTGCAATTGGTAAAGCTTGTGTGCCTTTTAAGGTTGAAATGGTTATTCGAGGATATATGAGTGGTCATGCAGCACGAGAATATAAATTAGGAAAACGAATGCTTTGTGGAGTTGAAATGCCCGATGGAATGATTGAAAATGATCAATTTCCTAGTCCAATTATTACTCCAGCAACCAAAGCAGAAATGGGTGATCACGATGAGGATATTTCAAGAGAAGATATTTTAAAAAAGAATATTGTTTCGGAAGAAGATTACCTGGTTTTAGAAGATTACACTCGAAAATTATTTCAACGTGGAACCGAAATTGCTGCAAAAAGAGGACTTATTCTTGTGGACACCAAATATGAATTCGGAAAAACAAAAGACGGAGAAATTGTTTTGATTGATGAAATACATACACCCGATTCTTCTCGTTATTTTTATTCGGAAGGCTACCAAGAAAGACAAACGAAAGGAGAAACTCAAAAACAACTTTCAAAAGAATTTGTGCGACAATGGTTGATACAAAACAACTTTCAAGGTTTGGAAGGGCAAACAGTTCCCGAAATGAGTGACGAGTATATTAAAATCGTTTCCGAACGATATATAGAGTTGTATGAAAATATTTCTGGATGTACTTTTGTGAAAGCCGATGTTTCAGAAATCGAAACACGAATAGAAAATAATGTACTTAATTATTTTAAGAAATAATTATTTTTGTTTAAAACCCAAAATTATGTACATAACCGAAATTTAATTCAGTAAAATCTGCCTGTCCTAAATTGGTGTTAATATTAGCAGCTATGTAAAAATTGTTTTTGGGCGATTTTTCATTTGTAAATAAGTAATACCTTAAACCAAACCGTAAAGAAATTGCCTTTTTCAATTTATTATACTCCCCTTTTTCTCCATACACATACTTGTGTTCTGAACTGCCATCTGGGTATTCGAAATTCCAATAAAAACCTTTGTTTAGCCTCCAGTCGGTTTCGTAAAAAGGTTTGTGAATATTATAGATAATTGTCACTTCCGTTCCAATGTGACCTAATAATAATTCCGAAGTAATAAAGGCACTGAAGTTTGTTGAATATAAAAATGGTTTTTCTATAAAATGAGGATTGTCTTCCAGCACTAATTCTCCTTCATTTACAATATAATCGTAATAATTTTGATAAAAACGGTAGTATAAACCAATTCCTATTTTAAAAGTTTTATTGATGATTTTCCCAAAGGAAGGTGCAATTGTATAAACGGGCTTTATTTCATTTATAGGTTCAGAAATTACACTAACTCCCAAGCCCATTCGTAGATCAAAAAAATAATGACTGTTCTTTGTATATTCTTTTTGTGTAAAATCTTTATCCGTCATAAATTGCTTTTCTTCTTGGTAAAAAGCTTGCCTAGAAACACTTAAAAGAATAGAGTTGTTTCCGTTATTTGGCATTCTAGTATGTCCGTTGGATTGATGTAAAATACCAAGTCCCATAGTCCAATTGGTATTTTTATTGGCAATAACCGTATAATTAATAAACGTTTTAAAAGCCCAGGTTGCTTTGGTAGATATGGCTCGACTATTATTTTCTGGATAATCATTATAAGCATAAGGAAGGTCTTTATAATTATAAGTAAAATACGAAGCTCCCATGCCAACCTGCATGGATAAAGTTTTTAAAAAACGCTTAAATAGGTTGTATTCTATAAAAGGCATTATCGAAAAGGAATAACCTAAATATTCAGGATTACCAAAATCGGTTAAAATAAAATTTATTCCTGTTTCTGGATATTTTAATCGATATACCCATTCGTCTTTATTATCGGTATTGGTGTTTCCAAACAAAAGCGAAATCCCTTTGTGAAGCTTAGTTTTAGGATACCCAGGGTTTGATTCTAACGTTTTTCCTAGTAATAATTCGGTAGTTATAAAACGATTGTAATTGCTAACACTATCGTTTTGCGAATACAAACAAGTGCTTAAAATTAAAAAAAAGTAGATTAGTTTATTGGTCATCTAGAAAGCTAAAATAGTATAAATTTTTTTTTCAATTTATTTGTGATTTCATTTATTTTTTTAAAATTTTAGCAACACTTTGTCCTAAATAGAAAGCTCTTATTTAGTTTTAAAACCAAAACTATACACATAACCAATGCTAAGTTCTGTGAAATCTGCTTGTCCGGAATTAGTGTTAAGATTTGCACCAATATAAAAATTGTTTTTAGGGCTTTTATTGTTGCTAAACATGTAGTATTTTAAACCAACCCTTGTGGATACTGCTTTTTTAATATTGTAAGATGAATCTAATTCACCAAGGATATATACAAATTCTGAATTGCCTTCATCATTAAAAAACTCCCAATAAAAACCTTGATGTAATTGATAATCCACCTCGTAAAAAGGTTTGTAAAAATTTATACCTAAGGTAACATCAATACCAATATGTCCTAATAATAATTCAGAATTAATAAAAGCACCATAATTAGAAGCGTATTTAATTGGATTGTCTGAAAATTGAGGATACTGCTCAACTACTAAATCTCCTTCATCTTTAATGTATTTGTAATAATTACCATAATGTCGATAATAAAAACCAACACCTATTTTAAAAGTTTTATTAAATATTTTTCCGAAGGAACCAGCAATTGTATAAACATCGTTTCTATCGTTTAGCTCTTCCGTTAAAACATTAACTCCCATTCCGTACCTTAAATCGAAATAATAATTACTGCTTTTGTATATTTCTTGGTTATTATTTCTTCATCGGTGTTAATTACAGACTTATTTTCATTGTAATAATTCTGTCTCGAAATCCCCAATAATATTGTATTTAATCCGTCATTTGGCAAACGTGTATGACCGTTTGATTGATGTAAAATACCAAAGCCTGCTTTCCAGGTTGCATTTTTAGTTGTTAAAAAATTGTAATTGAAAAACATTTTAAATCCCCACGTAACTTTAGTAGAAACCGCTCTGCTGTTGTTTTCTGGAGCGTTATTAAAAGCATAAGGTAAATTTTCGTAATTTCTTGTGTAATAGGACGCACCTAATGCCATTTGCATAGAAAGACCTCTTAAATATCTTTTAAATAAATCGTACTCTATAAATGAAAAAACAGATAGTGAATAACCCATATATTCAGGGTTTCCATAATCGGTTAATGCAAAAGAAATCCCTGTTTTTGGATGTCTTAATCGGTAAGCCCATTCATCAGTATTGTCAAAATTTGTTTTTCCGAAACTTAGAAATATAGATTTATGTAATTTTAAATCAGGAAATCCTGTATTGGTAGCAAACGTTTCACCTATATTAAGTTCAATATTTGTAAAATGAGTGTACTTGGGTATAGAATTCTTCTGTGAATACACACAAATTGAAGTAAGCAAGAAAAAGCAACTTAAAAATTTTGTCATAAAGTGAGCTAAAATAGTATAAATTTTCAATCTAAATTATTTAATATTTCATTTAGCTTTTCTGAAAATATTTTAGCACCACTTAGATCTAAATGATTGGCATTATTAAAATCTTCAACTTTAAAATCAGGATCGTTTTCAACGTTTAAAAAAATCACATTTGGATAGGTTTTTTTAATGACCTCAATAATGCTATCTCTTCGCCGTATAATATTAGGATTAAGATGTTCTCTATAGGTTTTGTAAAGAGGAAGCGAACAAATAATTGTTTGTATTTGATGTTCTTTTAAATAGTCCAACATCGAATAAAAATACATCGTATTATGTGTAAATACCGCTGGATTCTCCTTTTGGTTAGGCGTAGTTTTTAATTTTGAAATGGCAACTTTATCATAGTTGTATTTTCTAAAAACACCATGACCTTCACCCATATTAAAACCGTATAAATTTAAAGATTCCTCATCCTTGTTTAATAGGTAGTAATCTTTTAGTTTTTCTGAATAAATATCAGAGTTCGATATAAATATAAGTTCATCTTTAAAGTAGGTTTTCCTTTCAAAAGCATTCACATTAAAATACTTTAAATAAACAGAATTCTTCCAAAAACTCTTGCTGTTATAGGGCAGCTCAAAATGGCTTGTAGAAAGCTCTAAAACCACATGTTTTAAGTTTTTAGTCTCTGGTAAAAGTTGCTTAAGTATCGTAAAATCTAATTTGTGATGTTGTGAGGAGGAAGCCAAACAAATACTAGGTACCTCTATAAAATCTGGATTTATTGCTCCAGCCATTTGTGAGGTTCCAAAGGCCATTAACTCTATTCTATCCTTGTTTTTAGAATAATACTCACTGTTGTTTTTATAATTTGCAGGCATTTCTAAAACCAACAACTCTACGATGATAAAAATTACTGTCACAGGTATAAAAAATAAAAAAACATATTTTAATAAATACTTTTGTTTCTCCTTAAAATTGGAAATAGATAAATTGTTCTGCCGGTCCTGCATATCTAATAATTGCTATAATAAATATATAATAAATTGCCCATCTAATGGGTCTGCTTATTTTTTTTTCTAATCCTTCAAAAGGATGGTTTTTTGTTCTTGTAAAATATTCTAACAGTACTAAAAAAGGAATTGCTAATACTTTAATACCTATAACTGTTGTAAAATTTTCACTTGGAATAAAGGAAACAATATCCCTAATAATTTCAAAAGCAGAAGACAAACTATCGGCTCTAAAAAATATACACGATGTAGTTATTAATACAAAACTATAAACGACTGCAAAGCCAAGGGGCATTTTGTTTAAATAATAATTTAATGAAACGTTTTTCCCTCTTACTTTAAATGGTATTCGTTCTATTGAAATGGTAATTGCTTGGTAAATTCCGAAGAAAACAAA
>CAZIMW010000079.1:0-11677 GCA_964540425.1 uncultured Flavobacterium sp. | reverse complement strand
TTTGATGTTCTATAAACCACGCCCTTAAATAGAGCGACTAACTCTTCTCCTCGCTTTACTTCAACGATATGAAATCCGAGTTTGTTTCCTGTTTTTTCAATAACAGATTCTGCTACCAAAACATCACCTTCCTCAATGGCTTCAATATGATTGATGGATGTTTCAATTGAAACTGCAAACTTTCCGAAGGTATTTGCTGCAAATCCGAATGCTGTGTCTGCCAATGAGTACGTGATTCCGCCGTGAGCATAATTCATACTGTTAAGCATTTCTTTACGAACTTGCATTTTTACTTTGCATTTTCCTTTTGATACTTCCACTATTTCAATTCCGAGCCATGTACTGAATGAGTCTTGGCTTAGCATTTTAACAGGAATTAGGTCGTAGAGAGTAGGTTTTAGGTTGTTCATCAATACTATATTATTTATTAATTCTTTTTGAAATTACAGAACGCAATGAACTTATCATTTTAGTTAATTCTGTTAAATATTTTCGGTTCGTTTCATTTTGTTCTTCAGTAATGTAATTTCTCAAAAAAGCTTTTGAACTACAAGAAACACATTCGTGTGCACTATGCCAGGCATTTCCTAAGTAATTACAGAATTGTTTATCTGTACCTCCAGAGCCTTCAGCAATATTTAATGCAATTGAATCGCTTGCTCTTTTAAACTGACTTGTCAATTCAAATCTCTCTTCTCTCGGAAAAGTTTTTACCTGAACATGAATTATCTCACCAAATACCATAGCCTTCTTGTATATAGAAAGCTCCTCGAATTTAAAATGATATTTAGGTTTCATGATTATTCTTATTTATTTCTACTACCTACTACCAAAAAACCTACTCCCTTTTCTTTTCATCTTACGTAATAACGGCGAACAACGATAACGGTCTTCGTGATATTCGTTATACAATTCGTCCATTTTTTCAACGCACCAATCCATTCCTTTTTCATCAGCCCAAGCTAATAATCCCTTAGGATAATTTACTCCCTTAGTCATTGCATTGTCTATATCTTCTACGGAGGCTATGTTCCAAAAAAGAGCGTCTGCTGCTTCGTTGATTAGCATTATTAGGATTCTTTCAAAGATTAATATTTCTAACTTATCCTTGTGAGATTCCTTCACTTCGTTCGGAAAGACACGTCCATTTTCGTTATAATCATAATATCCTTTTCCAGTTTTTCTACCAAGGTATCCTGCTTCGGAAAGGCGTTGCTGGGTGAATGATGGTTTGTAACGAGGATCTTGATAAAAGGCGTTATAAACTGTTTCGGTTACGGTGTAATTTACATCGTTTCCTATAAAATCCATTAATTCGAATGGTCCCATTCTAAAACCTCCAATAGTTTTCATTGCTACATCTATCTCTTGAAAACTTGCGATTCCTTCTTCATAAATCCGAAGTGCTTCTCCGTAAAACGGACGAGCAACTCGGTTAACAATAAATCCAGGAGTATCTTTTGCAACTGCTACTGTTTTTTTCCAATCTTTTATAACCGAAACTGTTTTTTCTAAAACCTCATTTGAAGTCTGAATTGCAGGAATTACCTCTACCAAACGCATTAAAGGTGCTGGATTGAAAAAATGAATTCCGATGCAACGTGCTGGTTTTTTTAAAGAAGATGCGATAGAAGCAATCGATAAACTAGAAGTATTGGAAGCGATGATACAGTTTTCTGAAACATAGGATTCTAATTCTGAAAACACCTTTTTCTTTATGTCTAAGTTTTCGATAATTGCTTCAATAGTTAAGTCGGAATCACTTAAATCTTTTAATGAACTTACATAATTAATGTTGCCTTGAATTCTATTTTTCTCTTCAGAACCTATTCTTCCTTTTTCAATAAGGCGAAGTAAGACTTTTTCTAAAGCAGCTTTACTTTTATCTAATGCAGCATCATTTGTGTCGTACAATTTTACTTTACAACCTGAAGTTGCGGCTACCTGTGCGATGCCGCTACCCATTGTTCCTGATCCTATTACACCAATATTTTTCATTTTATTATTCATAATTTACACCACTCTGCTAACTTTACCTTTCTGAATATCCAATATCGAATGTCGAATGTCGAATACCGAATACCGAATGTTGAAGTTTTGCACCGAACTAAATTTATATTTTGTATAAAAATTAAACATTTTAGTCAAAAGTTTCTTATTTAAACACTTCATTATTCAAAATTCTGCGGTTCGTTATTCTTTTTTATTTCTTATTGTTTTGCGAAGTTCGAATACTTGAAACGAAAATTGCAATTAATTCATTATTCTCTTTCATTATTTTATCTAACATTATTAGGTCTGATGTTAGATTTGCTCCTTTTTGTATCTTCAAATTCACGAGAGATTCTCTTAATTCTTTTAAACATATTTTCATTTTATGTAAAAAATCTCTTTTGGATTCTGCACTTTGGGCCTCTCCATAATTTAGAGCAGAAGAAGTTGCTGAACGGATTAATTGTTTAGACAAATGCTGAGACGCAAAATTACCTTCAATTTTTCCGCAAAGTAAAATAACATCTACTGCAAACTGAATCAATCTTTCTTCTAAATCATATTTTTTCGTTTCCATTTATTTCTTTTTTCACTTCATCATTCGAAATTCTGCGGTTCGATATTCGTTATTCCTCTAGTTTCCTTTAAATGTCGGTTTACGTTTTTCAACAAAAGCATTTACCCCTTCTTGATAATCGTTTGATTGTGCCGATTCTATTTGCAACTTTCCCTCTAAATCTAATTGTTCTTCTAGCGTGTTTGTCATTGATTTATTCAGCATTTGTTTAATAAACCCTAATGCTTGCGTCGGCATATTTGCTAAATGAATTGCTAACTTTTCTACTTCTTCTGAAAAACTTTCCGAAGGAATTACTTTATAAATCATTCCTAATCTTTCTGCTTCTTCGGCTGAAACTTTCTCGCCTAACATCATTAATGCAGATGCTTTTTGAAATCCGATTAACCTAGGAAGAAAAAATGTTCCTCCGCTATCTGGAACCAATCCAATTTTACTAAAAGCTTGAATAAAGCTAACTTTATCTGAAGCAACGACCACATCGCAAGCTAAAGCAATGTTAGCTCCTGCTCCTGCTGCTACTCCATTTACGGCAGCAATTATTGGTTTATTTATATTTCTTATTCTCGTTATAATTGGGTTGTAATGTTCTTCTAATATCTTTTTAAACCCTGGGTTTAATTCTGGCGTGGTCACTTCTTTTAAATCTTGTCCTGCACAAAATGCTTTTCCGTTTCCGGTGATGACAATGGCTCTAACATCGGTATTCGTTTCACAATCATCCAAGGTTTTTTGAAGACTCAATGCCATTTCACGATTAAAACTATTGAATACTTCTGGGCGATTCAAGGTAATGAAGGCTACTTGGTTTTTTATGTTTAGTTGTATGCTTTTGTTCATATTTGTTTTTATTTATGAGATTCTTCGCCTTTGGCTCTGAATTACATTTTCCTATGGAATGACTTTTACAGACATTTAAAATAATCGAATGGTTCTAAGCAGTCTTCGCATTTAAATAATGCCTTGCAAGCTGTTGATCCAAATTGACTTACTACTATTGTATTTAAGGATCCACATTGTGGACATTTTACTATTTTTTTATTTCCCAATAAGGCTTCTTTATCTGCCGTTTCGTTTAATGGTGCTGCGATTCCGTATTTCTCTAGTGCTTTTCTTCCTTTTGATGTGATCCAATCGGTGGTCCAAGCTGGAGACAGAATTAATTCTACCTCAGCTGTTTTTCCTATTTCTGAAAAAGCTTTTATAATATCGTCCCCAATAACATCCATTGCAGGGCAACCGGAATAAGTTGGTGTGATTTTTACAAAAACAATATTATTCTCTTCAAAAGCTTCTCGAACAACACCCAAATCCATAATGGTCAATACTGGAATTTCTGGATCTGAAACAGAGTCCAATATTGAAATTAAGTTTTCTTTGATATGTTGTTTTTGAATCATTGTTATCAATTATGAGACTCCTGCCTTACTTCGATAAAAACTCAGCACAAGTCGCAGGAATTTTACCATTTCAAATTTGGATACGTTCTTTGCATATATTGAAGTTCCGCTATAATAAAGCCCATATGTTCGGTATGAATTCCTTGTTTACCGCCTTTTTGAAAATATTTCCCATCAGGAACAGTTAGCGTAGCTTCTATTAATATTTCTGAAACTTGACGGTAATATTCCTCTTTAAATTTGGTTACATCTACTCCAATTCCAATTTCAACCATCGCCTTATCTGCTTCAGTTTGTAGAAATAATTCGTTCGTATATCTCCATAAATCATCAATCCCATCTTGCATTTTTTTATGGCTCACTTCGGTTCCATCTCCCAATCGCTTTACCCAATCTGAAGAAAATCGCAAATGATAACTCACTTCTTTTATTCCTTTTTTCGTAATAGCAGCTAGTGTTTCGTCTTTACTATTTTGTAATTCTTTCATTAATAATAAATGAAAAACATCAAAATAAAACTGACGTGCCATTACGTATCCAAAATGATTATTAGGCTGTTCTACCAACAAAACATTAAGATATTCTCTTTCTGAACGCATAAAAGCAATATCGTCTTCGGTTTTACCTTCGCCTTGTAATTTTGCAATGTATTGATAGTAATTTCGGGTTTGCCCTAAAAGATCTAAGGAGATATTAGTTAATGCAATATCTGTTTCCAAATTTGGACCGTGACCACATAATTCTCCCAAACGCTGTCCGAGGATTAAGGAATTATCTGCAATTTGGAGGATGTATTTTATTAAGTTTTTCTTCATAACTATTTCCTGCGAAGGCAGGAATCTTATTAATTATATATTAATTTCAAGAGATTCCTGCCTTCGCAGGAATTTTTACATATGCTTCAACTCATCAGGAAGTTTATAAAATGTAGGATGACGGTACACTTTATCTTTTGCTGGCTCAAACATCTCACCATTATCTTGTGGATTTGAAGCCGTTATATTTTTGCTTTCTACTACCCAAATACTCACACCTTCACTTCTACGAGTGTAAACATCACGTGCGTTTTCCATTGCCATTTTTTCATCTGTTGCATGAAGGCTTCCAAAATGACGATGTTCTAATCCGTTTTTACTTCGTACAAATACTTCCCAAAGAGGCCAATTTTTTTTCATATTATTGCCCACGAAAGTGGGTATCTTTTTAATTAAACTTTATTCCTGTGAAAACAGGAATTCTATCTTATTTTTCTATAATTCAGATTCCAATTAATGCTCAAATCAAGCCAATTTGGATTCATTTCTTCAATCAATTCGATTTTCCAATCTCTTTTCCATTTTTTGAATTGCTTCTCTCTTTTCTCTGCGACACCACCATTTTCAAACTCTTCAAAATATACAATCTTATCACAATTATATTTTGCTGTAAAAGACTTGGGGTAAACTTTTAATTTATGCTCTTTTACTCTTTCTTCAATATTATCTGTTACTCCTATATAAACAACACCATTTGGTTTATTAGTCATACTATAGACATACCAATATTTTTCCATTTCGATTATGAGACCTCTTTTTTCAAAGAGGTTTGTTTTTCAGCATAAGCTAAAGCTGCATCCCGAACCCATTCTCCTTCATTCCAAGCTCCAACTCTAGCTTCTAATCTTTCCTTATTACAAGGACCGTGACCTTTCACCACTTGCCAAAATTCGTCCCAATCTATTTCACCAAAATCGTAGGATTGTCGCTCTTCATTCCATTTTAAATCTGAATCTGGAATGGTAATTCCTAAAATTTTAGCTTGAGGAACCGTTTGATCTATAAACTGCTGACGAAGGTCATCGTTAGATTTCCGTTTTAGTTTCCATTTCATAGATTGCTCAGTATTTGGAGATTCTGCATCTGGAGGTCCGAACATCATTAAACTTGGCCACCAAAATCGGTTTAAAGAATCTTGAGCCATCGCTTTTTGTTCTTCGGTACCGTTGCAAAGCGTTAATAATATTTCGAAACCTTGACGTTGATGAAAACTTTCTTCTTTACAAATACGAACCATCGCACGTGCATAAGGACCATAAGATGTCGTTGTTAATGCAACTTGATTTATTATTGCAGCACCATCTACCAGCCAACCAATTGCTCCTATATCTGCCCAAGTTAGCGCTGGATAATTAAAAATGGAAGAATATTTTGCTTTCCCACTATGGAGTTGTTCGTATAATTCTTCTCGTGAAATCCCTAAAGTTTCGGTTGCTGAATACAAATACAATCCGTGTCCACCTTCGTCTTGAACTTTCGCTAATAAAGCCACTTTTCTTCTAAGTGAAGGTGCTCTAGTAACCCAATTTCCTTCAGGAAGCATCCCTACCACTTCGGAATGCGCATGCTGTGAAATCTGACGAATATGTGTCTTTCTATATTTTTCAGGCATCCAATCCTTTGGTTCAATTTTCTCATCACGCTCTATACGTTGATTGAAAATTTCTTCTAATTTATTTATTTCTTGTTCACTCATAAATTATAAGCTTTATGCTATAAGCTCTAGGCTTTAAGCTTTTTATACATCAAAATCTAATTTCACTTTATCTGTTAACGGAACCGATTGACAACTCAACACAAAATTTCGATCTACTTCCTCTTTCTCTAAAGCGTAGTTAACTTTCATAGCTACTTCGCCTTCCAAAACTTTACACTTACAGGTTGCGCAAACACCGCCTTTACAAGCAAATGGTAAATCTGCTCCCGCTCCTAAAGCAGCATACAAAAGATTGTCATATTCTTTTGTCATGGTGTAATGGAATTCTTTTCCGCCATCTACAATAGTCACCTCAACACCTTCTAGTTTCTGGTTTGAAATAGTTGCCGATTTATTTTTATCTTCTTCTGAAAGCCCTGTTACAAATAGTTCAAAATGAATATTTTCTGAAGGCATTCCAGCTTTAACCAGTTGCTCTTTTACTAAGAAAATCATATCCTCTGGACCACAAAGGAAGCATTCGTCCAATTCTGAAACATCTACTAATTTATTGAAGATGGTTTGTAGTTTTTCTTCAGTAAATCTCCCGTTGAATAAATCAATATCTCTAAATTCTTTGGTTAAGAAATAAAACACCTCTAACCTTCCAAAATATTGATTTCTAAGCTGTTCAATTTCTTCTTTAAAGATGATAGACTTAACCGTTTGATTTAAATAAAATAATTTAAAGGTGCTTTGAGGTTCTAAAGCCAAATGTGTTTTTAGCATAGAAAGTATGGGTGTAATCCCACTTCCTGCAACAAAGACTATGTAATTTTTTGGAGTTTCAGAAATAGCGGTTCCAAATCTTCCCATAGGTTTCATAACTTCTAAAGTATCTCCTTTTTTTAGGGATTGATTTACAAAGGTTGAAAATTTTCCTTCGGGAATTTGCTTTACTGCCACTTTCCATTCGTTCTCAATTGGACTGGAACATAAACTGTACGATCGACGAATATCTTCATCATTTACAACAGTTCTTAATGTTAGGTATTGACCTTGTTTGTATTTAAACACCTCGGTAAGTTCTTCGGGAATAGTAAAATCTATTACTGAGCAATCTTCAGTGTCCTTATATATATCTTTTACTTCTAGGGTATGAAATTTCGCCACAGTTTTAGGTTGTATTTTAACTAACAATTGTTAGTTTCCATTACAAAGGTAGTGATTATTTTTGGCAAAAAAGATATCTGATTAAATGACCTGCTCAAGGAAGTCATTCTTTAGTTTTTTCTCAATTCTTAAATTTCAGAAAAGAATGTAGAATTTATATTTTTTCATTTTAGAGCATCATCTTTAGAGTCTTTTTTTAGATGGTCTATAAACAGAATACCGTTTAAATGGTCTATTTCATGTTGAAAAATAATGGATGTGAAACCAGTAATATTCTCTTTTTTACATTCGCCTTCCAAAGTTTCATACTCAATAGTAATCGTATTAGCTCTATTTTGTGTGGTTCCTTTTTTATTAGGAATAGACAAGCATCCTTCTTTATAAGGTAGTTTTTTTTCAGAATAGTTAGTAATTATAGCGTTTGCATATATTTCAAAAGGAAAGTTTTCTTTATCAAAACGTTGTACACAAATCATGTTTTTTAAAATTCCAACTTGTGGTGCCGCAATACCTACTCCCATTGACATGCTGTCACGTACGGCTGCATACAATCGTTTTGCTAATATTTTTGCAATTTTACTATTGGGCTTAATATTGGTGCTTTTTTTACGTAGTAATATTGAATCTTGCTTGTTGGTAATTAAAAAAACACGCATTGGTTTTGTTTCTAATTCCGAAGTGATTAAACGTTTTTGTTCTAAGTTAAAACTACCACACGAAACCAATGTGCTAACTAAAATTAATGTGAAAGAATATTTTATAATTTTCATTTTATTTAGTTTTTTAAATTGAACTCATTTACCTAACAATTAACAAACTACTGCTTATTAATCCCTTTCAGCAACACTTCACTTAATTGGGAAGCCAAAACGGTTGTATCTAAATCTTCTTTTTTCGGAATCCAAATATAAAGCGAACGCAAAGTTGACAATATAGAAAACAGCATAATATCTGGGTTTATGTTTTTGATTTCCTTTTTTATAATCCCTTTTTTTATAATTTCTCTAAAGCTGTTTTCGTAATCAACTCGAAGTTTTAAATAATAATTTAATTGGTCTTTTAAGTGCATCCAGTCATTATTTAAAGATGCCATTCCGTTGGTGTTTCTACTGGTAATAGCTACATGAAGTGCAACGATTTGTTTCAACTTATCAATACAACTTGTATCTGAAATTTTTATTTTATCGAGCCCTTCAACAAACTCTTCCGCTAAAGAAATAATAATAAACGTAAGAATTTCTTCTTTGTTTTTAATATGATTATAAAGACTCGCAGCCTTTATTCCCATAGCTTTCGCAATATCTCTCATGGTAACCGCACTGTACCCTTTTTCTTTAAAAAGTGTAGATGCCGTGGTGATGATTTCTAATTTTCGAGGCGTTGAGTTCATAGAATATGCAAGGTACATAATTCCTGTTTTAATTTTCAAATTGAAGAGTTAGAAATAACAATAAACTTTTTACATTTGATTTATAATACTGAAATCACCTCCTACCGACTTCTCGATAGATTGCCTCCACATTTGAAACAATTTATAAAGCCTCAAAATTACAAACAATACACTCCCATAAATCAAGCAGTATAGCGTTATGTAATACGAAAAAATGGTAACTATAAAAAAAGTGTTACCCAGCGTCTTCAAAAGATTTTTAAAATATTAAAAGAAGATTACCTAATTAATTCTTAATGTATTTTCCAGTACTAAGTTATGCTGAAATTTTTAATTTGAAAGGTTCGCTGTAACGTCTAGTTACTCTGTCGTTTTCACACATATGCTTTTGGTTTTGCGTATACATATTTCAGGAAAGTACCTGGGTCATAATGAAACACAACGACCCAGCTAAGAAATCGCAGGGGAGTTTGAAACACTGCCCTTTCAATTTAGTACTTAGCCAAACCAAATATTTTTATAATTAACTTTCTTTTTTCGTTTTCATCCCGAAAGCTTTCGGGATTGGTTTAGCGGTTTTCAATCGTAACTTTGAATTTTCAATTTATCACTAAAACTCCTATGTTTTTTAGCCATTGTTGGCGGTAGTTATTTTACTTTATATGGAATGGTTTTTAATTTGCTGGCTATATAATCCGTAGTCTTTTTTGAAATATTTAAATCTTTAGCAATTCTTGTCCAATTAAGAAAGCTTTGATTTATTTCATTAATTATTTTTTTTGGATTTTTGATAGAATATTCTTCTGCTATGTGAAGAATATCTTTTAAACTAAAGTTATTATTTTTGCCATTTATTGAGAGAAAATGTGGCGTGATTCTATTAAAGTTTTCGTTATAACTAAATGTTAAATCATAGGCTGGAGATAAATTCCATTTTCCATTTTTTTTCATATTAAACCCGAAATTTTTAGTATGGTCATCTACATTTCGACCAATTACATTAAAAACCATTATTTTAAACAATTGTTTTTTTGAAGAATAGTCCAATTTCATTTTATTTAATATGGTAAATATTTGTTCATAAGAATAAGTGTTGGGCAATTTGAAATTCATGCCAGCAAATGCGTGTAAAGTCTGAGTATGAAGTTTGTGTCCATCAATTCGATCAAACCTTTTGGTCATAAAGTAATAATCATTTTCAAATTCCTTTAATTCTGAATCCATAATGATGATTTTGGATTCTCTTGCTATGAGGTAATATGCATATTCAATTTTACCTCTTTCTTTATCAGAGTCTAAACCTATATCTCTATTGAATTTTAAAATCCAACTATCTTGGTTCTTTAAGAGTAAGTTGTCACCTCTATAAACGTCACCTGTCTTATTATCAATATTAATTAAAACTTTTGGCTGAGCTCCTCCTGGAGATGTTCCTATATGAAAAAGGTTTGCCATATCATCAATATTAGCTACAGGTTCATTTTTTAGCAGTGATACTGATAGTTCATTTAGTTTTTTTAAGTTTACTATTTTAGTACTAATTTGTTCGTGTTTAGCAGGCATAAATTCAAGTGCTCCCATTCCTCTTTTGCCTATATAAGTTAACTTTTCTATTGGAGTAAGATCTCTATAGTTTCTACCTTCTTTCTCTAGATATTTTGAGAATAATTCAGTGCCAAATTTATCAGGTAATGAATCTGATATAAAAAGAGGAAGCCCTTTATTGGTATCAAATAATAAACTACCCTCACTAGTATATTCTAGCTTTTGAACTGAAGAGATTATTTTCTTAGATGTAGGGTTTATTATGGGAGACAATTGAATTTCACTTCGAACAAAACTATTTGCGTATTCAAAAGTGCTTGTTTTCTTTGTTTCATTCCAAATAAGAACTCCTACAAGATTTTCCCATATAATTACTTCTAATAGATTCATTTTTTATACCCTCCTCTTTTTTTCTTCTTTTTTTCTTTTTCATAAATTTCCATAGGAGTTAATTCATATTCTTCCTTTTTCAGAAAGAATTCAAATTCATCCAATAATTCAAGTGATCTTGAAATTGAAATTAGTGAAGCTATCGAGAAATTCCTCCCTTTTTCAATTCCTGAAATGGAGCTTCTGCTCATACCGGTTTTTTGAGCTAATTCAGTTTGTGATAATCCAGCATCTACGCGTAATGAGCTAAGTTTTTCTCCCCATTTTCGTATTAACTCTTTATCGGAATAGCCGTAATATCTGTTTTCCATATTCAAATGTACAACAAACAGGTCAATAACACAAATAAATGTCGATAATGTCCTTTTTGTGATACAAATTTGAAAATAACTTAATACGAGCAATGAGGAAAATAAATGAGTTGCCTGTAAATTACAGCTAACGGAAGTCTGCGCACAAACTCATTGGTTTACTTTCAAATATAGCTTTATTTGTGTTATTAGCTTGTTTTAAGCCGCTATATTATAATTACTAATTGCGATGCTTCTTTGGGGTTTGAAATTAGAATGCCTTATAGCAGCTTCAAATAAGCCATTAAACCCTAAATAAGTTAAAACAAGGCTTTTTAGCCTATCTTTCAATTCCTTTATTCCAAAAATGGACATGGGTCTTCTAAGGTTGTAACAGATTATCAGTATGTATAAATTAGTAACTATTCACCCAAATTAGGCAAAAAATAATTATCCTCAAAAGCATTAT
>CAZIMW010000078.1:0-11789 GCA_964540425.1 uncultured Flavobacterium sp. | reverse complement strand
GTTTTTGTCATTTTCTCTAATTTCTTTTGCCAAGGTAAAACCGTCCTTTTTTGGCATCATTACATCTAATACCAATAACTTCGGGTTTGTTTTTTGATATTGTTCAAAAGCTTCTACACCATCTTTACAGAGTGTTACCAAGAAGTTTCTGGTTTCTAAACTCTCCTTGATAATCATTCCTAAAGCTGGTTCGTCTTCGGCTAAAAGGATATTTATATTTTCTTTTTTTAAAGTCATTGATAAGATTAAAATTTAATTTTGTATTCAGTCTATTTAGGAATTACTATCTTAAATTCGGTTCCGTTACCAACATCAACTCCAATAGTTCCTCCGTGTTTTTTAATGATATTTTCACTATAATAAAGTCCAATTCCGAAGCCTTTTACGTCGTGTGTGTTTCCTTTTGGTACTCGGTAAAACTTTTCAAATATTTTAGATGCTTGTTGTTTGTTCAGTTCTTTTCCGTAGTCTTTTATGGTAATAATTGCTTCGGAATTTGAAGTTTTTAAATTGATTTCAATTTTAGTTCCGCCGTATTTAATAGCGTTATCAATTATATTGTTTAGGGCATTCTCAAAATGAAACCGATCTATATTTACCAAGCATTTTTCTTTGTTGGAAGTGAAGGTGATTTCTTTTCCATTGGTCAATTCAGGGTTGATAGTACTAACTTTTTCAACTAATGAAACTAGGTTGGTTTCTTCCAAATTGAGCTGTAAATTATCACTGCCTAAGGTGGCGGTTTCTAATAGTTTTTCGACCATTAAAGTAAGTTTTTCTACTTCTGTTTTCGACATTTCTGCATATTTTTTGCTTTTCTCAGGGTCGTTATTGTTGTTAAAACGCTGAATTCCTTCCAAAGCAACGCTAATTGTAGCTAAAGGAGTTTTAAATTCGTGGGTGATATTGCTGATGAGGTCGTTTTTTATTTCGGCGAGTTGTTTTTGTTTGAAAATAATGTTTAGTAAAAACAGCAAACATCCAATAATAAGTAAGGAAAGTAACAGCGAAAGCAAGATGCTTCCGAGTGTTCTTTTAAAAATTTCTAAACTTGTATCTGTGTATAACAATACTAATTTTGAGCCTTTTGGTAAAAATGTAGAGTTTGAGATTGTGCTTGTATGTTTTTCAGGAAAATTTGTTAACTTATGCTCTACAGTAGTAAGTACTTCTGAAAACATGTCTTTGGTTTCATATTTTAATCCATAGTTAAGGCGTATGTTTTTTCGTTTTAATTCGGAACTAAAAAGGCTGTCCAATTTTTCTAAATCTAGTATGTCGTTTTGAAAAGACAGTATAACTTCACTTGTAATTCTTTGCATTTCTAGGCTGTCTAAAGCTTTTCCGAAAGAGATGTTTTTTTTGGGATTAGACAATCTTAAGTATTCTATTTCTATAGAATCAGAAGATTTTAACCGCTGTGTGCGGTAGTGTTTAATAGTAGGAATTTGAAAACTATCTAAAGGAGATGTTTCTTTTAAAATTATATGATTAGAATGTCCAAATGTAGGTTGTAGTAGATTGTTTTTTGGTCTTTTAGGTATCGAATCTCCAATGTCTTGAATCCATACATCAGTTGTAAAATTATGGGCTGAAACTTCTATATCAATAGAATCAGAAAATTTTGATACCTGTGTATGTTTGTTTTTAATAAAATTTGAAATGGTTTTAGTAGTTAGGGTAGTTTCATTGTTTTTTAAAGAAATTATATTGCTTGGACTGCGTAAAGTATCAAAACCTATCCCGTTTTTTTTTCGTTTTAAAATTAGAGGAGTAAAATGTTCAAATGCAGGCTGTGTAGTTTCTTTTGTACTTAATAATCCATCGTATTTTATAATTTTATACACATTATTTTTAGCAATATCTGCATAATATTTTTCAACAGAATCATCAAAACTCGATTGTATTTGATTACTGATTTGTTGTTTGTTTACTTCATAATTTTTCACATTCCAATATACCTGCGCAATGATTGTTGCAACAATTGTAAGTGCAATGAAATAGACAATATAGTTGTATTTTTTAGCTAACATTGGCTCAAATGTACTACAATTATCTGTGTTTTTTCATAGCTTAACACTCATTAACACTTGTTAACATTGAGTTTCGACATGACACTGTACATTTACCGCACACTAAAACAACAAAGCAATGAAAAACATAAGCTTACTGCTATTAATAATTTTCACCTATGGATGCGGAAATGAAAAGGAAAAAACAATCTATTATAAATTACAAAACGGAAAAATTTTTACTACGGAAGAATACACCAAAATAAAAAAAGACATTTTAAAACGAGGAAAATTAACGGAAACTATTATATCTACAACAACAAAAGAAGATTCTATAATTAAATTTATAGAAACAGAATTCACTCCAAATTTTGACCCTTACGCCAAAGCCAAAACATACATAGGAAAAAAACTGCCTTTTAAAAGTTTAACAGACTTAAAAGGAGTATCTTATGGCTTAGAATCATTAAACGGAAAACCCTCATTAATCAATTTTTGGTTTACAACTTGCAAGCCTTGTATTGCTGAAATGCCCGATTTAAACAGCATTAAAAAACAGTACGGCGATTCTGTAAATTTTATATCAATAACTTTTGAAACTGATGAAAAGGTGAAAAAATTCTTAAATAAATTTGAGTTTAACTTCACTCATTTTCCAAATTCTAAAAAAGAAATAGATGCGTTTGGAAATGAAAGTTATCCATTAAACCTATTTTTAGATAAAAATGGAATTGTAAAATTTGTACGAATTATTCCAATTGAAGAAAATGGAGAAGATTTTAGAAGATTGATAGATAGGCTATTGTAGTTAGTGAAATGTAACTACGTTTTGTGATAAAATGGTGGATGTTTTTGCTAAAAATCCAAAAGCTAAATTAGAAGAAGCGACCTGCCATTGGATTCATAATTCGTGCAAACAGTTTGATTATATTTTTGATAATATCAATAAAATTAAAACCCCATTTATCCTTTTTTCAGCAGTAAACGAACAGGTAAATCTGCTTGCACATCAGAATTTTATAGACGAAGTAAAAAAAATAGGTAAAACTGCAAAGCCTATAAAGTAGAAAATGCCTAACACGAATTATTTATTGAAAAGGACGAACAACGTATTGAAACAATAACGGAGGTTTTGGATTATTATAAAGAATATTAATTTTTTTAATCAAACCCTTCACTAAAAAAATCTATTAAAGAAATATCAAGTGCTTTTAATACCTTTAAAAGACTTGAGAACTTAAGGTCTTCTCCTTTCTCATACCTGCCATATTGTGCTCTGGGTATATCATTGTCAAAAGCAAAAATTTCATAATTAGTATATCCTTTTTCCTTCCTAAGATACTTTAATCTATTGCCCAAATTTTGAAGTTGCTCTAAAGTTTTCTTGTCTTTACTTGCCATAGGCAAATAAATATTTATTTGAACGCATTCGTTACTATTAAAAAGATACTACTATAAAGTGGTATTTGTGAAATTTTGTGTATATTTGAATCCTCCCTAATTAATAATGCAACAAGACGTAAGCCGAAAAGTCTTAACTAGAGTAGGCATTATTTAAATTTTATTAATTATGAAAAAACCATTTTATTACACACTATTATTACTATTTACTTCGTTAGTAATAGTAAGTTGTGACAGTCAAGACGTTCCTTTAGAGGAAGAAGCATTGGTAGAGAATATAAAACTGGTCTTAGAATCAAGAGAGCAAGTTGAGGCTTTGGGCTTAGAAAACATATTTAATTTAGATCAAAAAGTTTATAATGAGTTTTTAGGAAACATTGTTTTTGACGAGTTAGGTAATTTTAGAGGAGCAAAAATAGATGGTATAAACAAAGAATTAAATGAAACCCAAAAAGAAAAATTTTGGAAAAACTTTGGTTTAACCTATAAAAATGGCTTTTCTCAAAAAAATAATAGAGACCAAATATTTGAGTTTTACAGACCCAGATCACGTGGTTGTAAATGGAACGTAAATTGGATATGTGTGATTCGCATAGATCCAGGTAATGATTTGTAAGCGTTAAAATATGGTGTTAAAAGTTTTTATCATTAGTTTATTTTTTACCTTAGGATTATATTCACAAGAAAAAAAACCTATTTTTAATAAGGATGTAATCATAAACAAAGAAAAGAAGTTTAATAATGATAAAAACTTTACTTTAGTAATTGTTTCTTCGCCTAAATGTGGGTTTTGTAAAATTGCATTAAAAAATATTTATTCGATTAAAGATATTGAAGAACTTAATATCGTCATATACTCTTACGAAGGAGAAAAACTTACTAAAAAAGCATATCAAAAAACATCCTATTTTAATTCATTTACCTTTGTAGATGCTGAAAAAGACACTTTAAAGCTGTATGATAAATTTTTCTTCCCAAGATTTTACCTTTATAAAAAAGATGATTTAATTTGGAAAGAAAAAGGATATGGTTCAAGAACAGTTCCTAGAATAAAAAGAAGATTAAATAAAATTTAATTTTTGATATTATTTAAATCCGTGTTTTTAAATTATGTAACCAATGAAAACAAAACTTATTTACTTTCTTCTGTTGACTGCTTTTTCTGTAAATGCTCAAAATATTTCTGGTAAAGCATATTATCAATCTAAAACTATTTTAGATTTTGATATGAGTAAAACCGAAGGTATGGATGAAAGCATGAAGAAAATGCTTGTGGAAAAGTTGAAAAAGCGCAAGGAAAAAAGCTACATATTAACCTTTAACTCAAATGAATCCATCTATAAAGAAGAAAAAGTGGAAGTAGGTGAGAAAAATGAAATGATGTATGTAGGAAGTATTAATTCTGGAGCATTATACATAAATATCAAAAACAATCAGCTTGTTGAAGAACGAGAAATTTTAGGAAAACCATTTTTAATAAACGACCACATCCCTAAACTAGATTGGGAACTTGAAAAAAAATCCAAACAAATAGGAGAATATGTGGTATTTAAAGCAACTGCTTTAAAAAAGATTTACACTAACGAAAGTTCTTCAAAAACAAAAACTATAGAAGGAAAAAATACACTTGAAGAAACTGAAGTCCCAAAAGAAATTATAGTTACCGCTTGGTACACACCGTTAATTCCTGTTAGCAAAGGTCCTGGAGAATACACAGGACTACCAGGCTTAATATTAGAGCTTAACGTGCATCGAACCACCATACTTTGTTATAAAATAATCCTCAATTCAAAAGATACCAAAGAGATAAAACCACCTTCAAGAGGCGAAAAGGTAACCCGAAAAGAATACAGCAAAATGTTACAAACAAAAATGGAAGAAATGCAAGGGAGTTTTATAGAGGGTAATAGTAGTTCGGGAATGCGTATTAAAAATTAAAATTCACACCAATCTTGTGAAAAAGAAACTATTTTATGCGACATTAGATGTGTGAATTGGTGTAAGCTAAAAATAGCCGATAAAATCGGTGAAATTACCGTCTCTGGAAATGGTGGAATGGTATCACAGTTAAAAAAAATTTTTGCTGCTACTAAATAATAAATACATCAGCTTGGTTGATGCATTTTGTTTTTTTTTTGAAACTTTAGTCTTAATATTTTACGTCTTTAAGTCTTACTAATTAACACACGTTAACACTGCTTAACATAAAGCCTTAGTTTAATATTTCATATTTGCATTAACATTAAAAAATACAAAATGAAAATTTTACCTTACATCGCTATTGCACTAAGTTTATTTTTTACATCTTTAATTTCAGCCCAAGGTTTTCAAGGAGAAGCAACCTACAAAACCAGCAGAAAAATGAAAGACCTAAAAATTAATGACGGAAAAAACAAAGAGCTAAAAGACCAAGTTAGAGAACAACTAAGAAAACAATTTCAAAAAGAATACATACTCGCCTTTAACCAAGACGAATCTCTGTACAAACAAAATGAAACACTAGACACTCCAACTCCACAAACATCAGGAATAGAAATAAAAATACCTGGAAACACAGATATATTATACAGAAATAATAAAGAAAATAGGTATGCGAAGAAAGCCGAAATTTTCGGAAAACTTTTCTTAATAAAAGATACCCTTACCACTTGGGATTGGGAACTAACCAAAGAAACAAAAAACATAGGAGAATACGCCTGTTTTAAAGCAACACGTACCGAAAAAACCACCATGAGAAAAATAGACGACGACAACAAAATGGAGGAAGTAGAAGGAACAAAAATAATTACAGCTTGGTACACACCACAAATACCAATACCTAATGGTCCTGCAAACTACTACGGACTTCCCGGGTTAATACTAGAGGTAAACGATGAAAGCGAAACCATTATTTGCAGCAAAATAATTATAAACCCAAAAAAAGGCGTAGAAATTAACGAACCCACCAAAGGAAAAGAAGTAACACAAGAAAAATACGATGCCATTATGGACAAAAAATCAAAAGAAATGATGGAGCAGTTTAAGTCGAATAGAAAAAAAGGAGACGGAAACACTTTTACAATTCAGATAGGAGGATAATGTTTGTTTTTTCGTAAATAATAGATTAACGATTCTGTAACAATTGCTGTATATTGTTACTAATTAAATATCTTTAAAAACTATTATTGTTATTATGAAACAAACAAGTAAAAATTTTACACACAAGAAAATTAGTGCCACCTTATTAATCGCATTATTTTCCATTTCAACTTTTGCACAAAACATCAGCGGAAAAGCATATTACCAATCCAAAACCACTGTGGACATGGGAGAAATGGGTGGAGGAAACATGGACGAAAACATGAAGAAAATGATTTCTGAACAGATGAAGAAATTTTTAGAAAAAACTTACATCTTAACATTTAACAACAACGAATCCATCTATAAAGAAGAAGAAAAATTAGAAACTGGAGCAGGTGGCGGAATGATGGGAATGATGATGGGGAATTTCTCGGCTGGAGTACAGTATAAAAATTTAGAAAAAAAACAGCTACTTGAAGAAAAAGAATTTTTCGGGAAACAGTTTTTAATAAACGATACCATTCCGCAATTAGAATGGGAATTAGAAAAAGAATCCAAACAAATTGGGCAATACGTAGCCTTTAAAGCAACTGCTGTAAAACAAATTGATGCCAACGATTTGATGATGGCTCGTAGGAAAAACAACGATGATAAAAAGGGAGAAGATGAAAAAGGAATTACCCAAGCTAAAACTGACAGCACCGATACAAAAGACCTTTTTGACGAAATAGAAGTTCCAAAAGAAGTAATCGTAACAGCTTGGTACACACCAATGATTCCTGTAAAAAATGGACCTGGAGAATATGCAGGATTACCGGGATTAATATTAGAATTAAACGCTCATAAAACTACTATTTTATGTTCAAAAATTATAGTAAATCCAAAAGAAACAGAAGAAATAAAAGCACCCAAAAAAGGAAAAGAAGTAACTCGTGCCGAATATAATAAAATTACAAAAGACAAAATGAAAGAAATGCAAGAAAATTTTAGAGGCAGAAGAGGCGGAAGAAGTCATTAACGAAA
Organism: uncultured Flavobacterium sp.; assembly: GCA_964540425.1. Classification (GTDB taxonomy): domain Bacteria; phylum Bacteroidota; class Bacteroidia; order Flavobacteriales; family Flavobacteriaceae; genus Marifrigoribacter. Next base: position 4,293 of record CAZIMW010000078.1, on the reverse strand, counting down.
CTAAAATTAGCAACACATATCACACCGTGACTCAAAGTCACGGTATGAATCTAAGAGTTTACAAAGCTCAAAAATAGTATCCGTAACAGTTTATATTCCTTTGAAGAAACGGGCTAAGGGATGAATTTGTAAGTCAATCAATCAACCAATGAACAAATTTTTAATAATAGTAATCAGTCTTTTCACAACCCTACTTTCTGCACAAAGCATAAAGGTAAAAGGAACTATAAAAGACAGTATTGGCAATCCCTTAGAATTAGCAAATGTAATTGCTACTGTAAAGGAATCTGGAGCTATAGAGTCCTACGGAATTACAAACTATGAAGGGCGATTTCAATTAGAGCTTCCAGTAAATAATACCTACATTTTAAGAGCAAGTTTTTTAGGATATGAAACCTCCGAAATGGAGCTTGTTATTTCTGAAAGTTCTCAAAACTTGCAACAAAATTTTACCTTAAATTCAAAAGCTTCCGAGTTGGATGGTGTGGAGATTGTGTACGAAATGCCCGTAACCGTTAGAGGCGATACTATTATTTACAATGCAGATTCATTCACCAACGGAACCGAAAGAAAACTGGGCGATGTAATGAGAAAGCTTCCAGGCGTTGAAGTTAACGAGGATGGCGAAATAGAAGTAGAAGGAAAAGTGGTTAGCAAAGTAATGATAGAGGGGAAAGATTTTTTTGACGGAGATTCTAAACTCGCCACCAAAAATATTCCTGCCGATGCTGTTGACAAAATTGAAGTGCTTCGTAATTATAACGAAGTTAATCAAATGCGAGGACTCGGCAATGACCAGGAGAATATAGCAATTAACATAAAACTTAAAGACGGAAAAAAGAATTTCTGGTTTGGTGAAGTTACCACAGGAATCGGAGTTGCCGATGATGAAGAACGCTATTTAATACATCCAAAATTATTTTATTATTCGCCAAAATATAGTATAAATATCATTACAGATTTTAATAATATTGGTGAAGTACCTTTTACTTTTATGGATTATTTTAAATTTACAGGAGGTTTTAGGAACTTTAATCGTGGTGGCGGAACCAATTTTAATGTAAGTCAAGGCGACTTAGGGTTTGCGCTCACACAAAACAATAAAGCCAAAGAAATTGAAGCAAAATTCTTTGCAGGTAATTTTAGTTGGGAAGTTTCAGAGTCGTTAGATATTAGTGGTTTTGCGATACTTTCAGATAACAAAACAAATATTGTAACCAACTCAATCAGGAATTTTATAACTACAAATGCTACCGAAACTACTAACAATATTAGCGACCAACGTACCCAATTAGGAATGCTGAAATTAAGCGGAATTTACAAACCAACTACAAGTTTTCAATTAGATTATGATGCGCTTTATAAAACTTCAAAACAAACAGAAAATACCGAAACGCTTTCCGTTGTTAACGAAATCCCCAATGATATTGAAGAAATTAAGGAAAACAGACCTTCTTCAATAAACCAAAATGTAAATATGTATTATACGGTAAACGAAAAAAATATTTTTTCAGGACAGATGATGCATTTATACCAAGACGAAGATCCGTTTTATAATGCAATTGTAGATTTGTTGCCTTTTAGCGGAATTATACCTGTGGATCAAGACCAAAACCGTTTTAATATCAACCAAGAAAAAAATATAACAACCAATAAACTGGACGCAAAAGTTGATTATTATTACATCATTAACAATAAAAGTAATATCAATTTCACGTTAGGAAGTACCTTGAGTGAGCAACGGTTTAGCTCAACTATATTTCAGTTGTTAGACAATAACAATCGCATTGATTTTAATGATGCCTTGCCAGATGAAAATGGAGATATATCTTCTTTAGTTAATGATATTCAGTACAATTTTACCGATTTATTTTTGGGTGTTCATTACAAATTTAAAACAGGAAAATTTACCTTTACACCAGGAGTTAGTCTTCATAATTATATTTTAAAAAACGAACAATTAGGAAGTCAGGCCACTCAAAACGATTGGAATTTATTGCCAGATTTAAACATTTTACTTCAGCTAAAAAAGAGTGAAAGTTTGAGATTTAATTATGCAGTTTCTTCAGAATATACCGATGTAAATAATTTTGCCGAAGCGTATGTTTTTAGTGATTACAACCGTATGTTTAGAGGAAATAGAAACCTGGAGAATTCGCTTTCGCATTCGTATAATTTAAACTATTTTAGTTTCAATATGTTTAATTACACCAATATTAATGGATCATTAAGTTATTCGAGAAGAATTGAATCTATTAAGTACAATTCGACATTAGTTGGTATTAACCAAGTGAGTTCACCTATTAATATGAATAGTAATTTTCCAGACGAAACATTTTCTGGATTTGGACAGTTTAGCAAACGAATTAAAAAAATTAAGTTCAACACAAGTGCAAGAATTAGTTATAGTACCACTTTTAACACTATTAATACAACCTTGACTGAAAGTACCAGCTTTACTCAAAACTACAAAGCAAGTTTGCGGTCTAATTTTAATGATTGGCCAAATTTTGAAGTAGGTTACAACGCAATTATTAACGATTATGATAATGGCGGATTGTCACAAGTTTTCTATACGCACAGTCCGTTTGTAAATTTAGATGTTCGGTTTTTAAAGCATTTTACCCTTACCGCAGATTGGAATTTTTACAATTACTCAGACAAGGCAAACACAATCGAAAATCAATACTCGTTCTTAGACGCAAATCTATACTTTCAAAAAGGCGACAGTCCTTGGGAATTTAAAATACAAGCCACCAATATTCTCGATACCGAGTTTACCAACAGCGATAGTTTTAACGATCAATTTAATAGCACTACTCAATATTTTGTTCTGCCTAGAATCGTGATGTTTGTGGTGAAGTATGATTTGTAGGCGATTCTTTTTTATTAGTTTTTTATACATAAAAGCAAAACTCTTTATAGTACTTTTCTAATGTTTTGTTTTGAATTAATTAAATCAAACGTGGTATAAATATTGTTAAGTGGAGGGTGTAAATCACTAATCATAAAAACTAAATGAGAATATTTAAACGCATCACACTCGTGTTTCTTGCAATATTAATTTGGACAGCTTTTATAGGCTACGGCTTTATTGATGGGTTTTTACTAAGACCAATTACTTCCGAAGACACTTCCGAAGCATTTATTGAAGCTGTTAAGGAAAAAATAGCAGATGAATATGTTGGTAATTTAGCAATGGTTTTAATTGAAAATGGAAAAGCTTCAAAAGATTTCTTTTACTCTATAGATAAGCCTGTAAATGAGAAATCTGGTTTTCCAATAGCTTCAATTAGTAAATGGGTTACTTCCTTTGGAATATTAAAATTGGTAGAGCAAGGTAAATTAGATTTAGACAAACCAATTGATGAATATCTTACAAGATGGAATCTTCCCGAGAGTGAATTTGACAATAAAAAAGTAACGATTAGAAAATTACTCTCACATTCTTCAGGTTTGGTAGATGATCTTGGTTATTCGGGTTTTACAGAAAATGAAAAGGTGCAAACTATAGAAGAATCATTAATTAAAGCTTCAGATAGCCCATATTCTGAAGGAGTTGCAATAGTTGGTTGAGCCTGGAAGTAAGTATATGTATTCGGGAGCAGGCTATACAATTTTGCAGTTAATAATTGAGGAAGTAAGCGGTCAAACATTTCAAGAATATATGGTGCAAGAGGTTTTTACTCCTTTAAAGATGAATAATTCTACATTTGTTTTATCTGAACAATCAAACCTCCTTCTGGTTCCAATTTATAAGGTGGACGGAACGACTCGGAAATTCAATAAATTCACTGCACTTGCAGCAGCTTCGTTAGTTACAACTACAGCAGATTTGTCGAAATTTTTAATAGCAAATGTTTCTGTAAATGCTGTGTTAACAAGAGAAACTATGGCAGAGATGAGTATGCCAGAAATTTTTATAAACGATTATCCTATATATGGTTTAGGTCCTCATCTTTATAGTCAAAAAGATCAAAATTCCTATATAATTGGTCACGATGGAAGTGGAAATAACGCAATTAATTCGGCAGCTAGAATTGATCTTAAGTCAAAAAATGGAATTATAGTTTTAGAAACGGGTAATTACGACATTGCTTCGTCCATTGCAGATGAATGGATTTTTTGGAAAGCAGGAATAGCCGATTTTGTGGTTATGCAGCGCAATAAAACATATCTTTTAATCTTATTAATAATCGGATATTTAATTATCATTACGGTATCCATTTTTATTATTCCCTTAAATCCGCAAAACTTTATTAAAAAATCAAGACAATCCACTGTCCATAATAG
>CAZIMW010000077.1:0-11815 GCA_964540425.1 uncultured Flavobacterium sp. | reverse complement strand
GAAATTTGGTGTTGTAAATCGGAAATTCTTTGTAATTCACTCATACATAGATAAATTAAAACCCCGATTTTTAAGGATTACGCTCCTTTTCGGGGTTTTGTTTTATCTAAAATACAACATATTACTAATAAACAAACAGTTGGTCACTTATGAAAGTGCCTACTTCAATTATGGCTGAAAAAGTTACAACTTTTTTCGTTTTTAATCACTAAAACTTATAATTTAGTTTAAACAGCAATATACGTGGTAATGTAAATATTTTATTAGATTGAATAACTGTTTCCGTAAAAGAACTATTTAAAACTATTCCGTTATTAAAAATATTATTAAACTGCAGTCCATAACTTAATTTTTTATTTGGTTTTTTATAATCAATAGAGGCGTTTGCTAATATATAATTTGATTTTGTATCCTCATAATCGCTAATATAATAAGTAGATATATTGGGTTTAAAAGTGATGTTTTTCAATAATTTTAAATCATATTTTAAAGTTAATACATCTTCTGTAAATGTTGAAGTATTATTGTTTACAACAATATTAACGCTCTTAGTGTAATTTAGGCTTATATGTGATTTTTTATTAATTTTTTTCATAAAAGTGCTGCTAAATAAATAATCATAAGTGTTTATAAATAAGATATTACTATTTACTATTTGATTTATTTTTGAAAAGTCTAAAGAGAACTTAAAATCTATATGGAAGGTTTTAAAAGTTTTTCCACTTTCAAGATTAAAGAGTAAAGAAGAATCTGTGCGATTTATTGATAATAAGGTATTTAATTGGTTGATCCCTACTTGTAAAACAACTTTTTTTTGTACAGGTCTATTAATATAATAATCAATTGATGCGTAAACATATATGTCTTCTCTTTTGTCATTATTATAATCTAAGCTAAAAGTGTGTGTTTTTTGGTCTAATAAATTTCTATTTCCTTGAAATACAGAATTAAAATTTGTTATCGTTACATTTTTCAAATAACTTCTTGCCGACAGATATTTGTTGGAATAATTATAAAGAAAACTAAGAGTTTCTTCACTGTTACCTATATCATAATCAATTTCTATTTTAGGTTCTATAAACAACTTTTTATTAGTATTTTTTATTCCTTGTTCAAGTTTAAATTTATAATAATGAGGTGTAATTTGAGTTTTAATAGTCATTGATCCTATTTTTGATTTTACACCAAAAACAGCATTAATATCTGATAGCTTAAAGGTAAGGTCATTGCCATAATCTGGAGAGTCTTCCGAAAAATCTATAATCGTATTATCATCTAAAATTTGAGATTCATTAATTTTAATTTTTGAATTTTTATAATTGTATCCTAAACCAATAAATAAATGTGTGTTATCTGTTACTATCCAGTAATCTTTAACAAGTAAATTTATGATATTGGATTGGGTGTTGTTTGTTTTTCTAATTTGATTAGTGCTTGACTCTTCAAAAGGAAAAATAAACTGCAAAAACTCATTACTACTATCCCAAGTATTTAGTGCGTTTATATTACTAATGGATTGTCTTACTGAAAGGGCTAATGTATGATTAGATATTTTTTTTAAACCTTCAAAATAGTGAGAAAACTTATTGTTAGTTGCATTTTCTGTTGTCAAAAACTGATTGCTTAATAAATTAGAAGTAGTATTAATTGAACCGTTCCCTTCTGTTTTATTAACAAAATAACTTGCGTTATAAACTAAAAACAATTTTTTTTCTGAATCATCAAAAACAGTTTTTAAATTAACGGCTAACGTTTTATTCTCTGTATTTTTCAAAGTAGCTCTATCTTCAAAAATAGTGTTATCATCAGTAATGTACTCAATAGAAGATTCATTTTTATTGGTAAAATTGTTATTGCTGAAAAACGCATTACCTTCAAAATACAATTTTTTATTAAATGTATGATAAAAGTTTATTGCTGAAAATTTAGCCAAAGATTTAAACTTATCGTTACCACTAATGGAAAAATCATACAAACTATTATCTACACCTTTAGATTTTATTAAATTCCCATAACCATTAGAAAGTCTAAGTAAATCGCCAAAAGACAAAGCGCTTTGGTTAAAATTATTGACATCACTTATAAAACTAATATTTGATTTAGGGGTATATTTAAAAAGTGTTGGGTGTAATATATAAAAATCATTTAACCCCAAACCCGCTTCTATATCTCCAAAAATAAATTTTTTGCTATTATCTTTTAATACTACATTTAAAACTAGTCCTTTTTCGTCCACAATATTTTTCAATAGCTTTGACTCATTATAATTAGAGATGACCTGAATTTTTTTTATAACATCCGCAGGTAAGTTTTCTAAAGCAAGTTTTGTACTTCCTCCAAAAAATAATTTTCCATCTACCATTAGTTTATCTACTAACTTTCCATGTATTTTAATTGTATTTCCATCTGTTCTAATTCCTGGTAACTTTGTAAGTACATCTTCCATTTTATTCTCATTTCCATTTGTGAACGACTGCACGTTATAAGTGAGTGTGTCTTTGGTTTTTTCTATAGCCTTATATTTATAATTAATAACAACTTGTTCTAAAAACTGATTATCGGACTTTAGAAAAAAATGATAATTGTCTTTTTTATCCGAACTTATAACATTTTTAAATACTTTTTTATAGCCCAAATGAGAGGCTTCAATCTTATAATTAACAGTACTTTCTATATTTAGTTTGTAATATCCGGTAGTATCTGTAATAGTGTATTTACTTGAAAAATTATTGTTCTCTGGAAAGGATATTATAGTTGCATTTTCTATTGGTTGGCTCAACGAGTCTTTAACAAAGCCACTTATTGTTCGGTTTTGTGAAAAAGAATAATTACAATAAAAAATAAATATAAAAAAGCAACAAAATTGTTTAATCATAGAAACAGTACTAAAAAACTAAGGTTACTTATTAGAACAAATCATTTAATTATGGATTTTATTTTCCTTCATTTATTGTTGCCAAACGTTCTAATTCTTCTTCTGTGATAAGTTTTAATTTTTTTAATTTAGGCATCTTTATTTTTTTTCCATCTTCAGCCGTAAACTCAATTTTTTTCACGCCATAAGTATAACCATCTGTTTGTAATTCTAAAATCAATCCTGATAAATTACCATAACCTATTGGTCCATATTTATAGGGTAACTGTGGCGCATACCATGCTATGAAGTTATAGGTAAACACCTTACCTTTTGGATTGGTAACTGTATAAAATGTTGTGGCTTTAAAACAGAGATAGTTGTCTATCATTTTAGTTTCATCTTTGTGTAATGTCCAATCTTGATATGATCTTTTCACTAAAAAACGACCAAACTCTTCTTCTAAGTTTTCTGTAATAAAGTAATCTTTATGTTGTTCTACACGTCCAAAATAGTCCAAAGTAACCTTTCCTAATTCGGCTGCATATTTGTCAGAATACAACTTATCTTTTATAAAAAAAAATGATTTTTCTTTATTGAAAATTAAAACATATTCAAACTCGTCAGTTATTGTTCTGTAGTTTTTCAATGTTGCTAAATATATTTTTTCTAATTTATTTTCCTCATCAATATGCTTTACTACTTTATATGTTACTATATAATTGTCTGTTTGTGCATTTGTAAAATAAAAAGTAAGTAAAAATAGTGCTATATAAATATTGTTTCTCATTATAAGTATTTCAATAATTATTGATTTTTTTGTTGTTATTGGATTTATAAAACAACAAAGAGACCATAAGTATATAATCTCCTTGTTGTTTTGAAAGGTCTATTGTTGATTAGCGTTACATCCTATAATAAAAGTTCTTCTAGCTCTTCTTGCCTGTCTATGTGTTGCACCAGTATTCCTAGCTTCCTCATACACTACATCTCCTAACGTTCTACAGTTTTCGGTTTCTACTGTTTCAACAGCCTTAATTGAAATAGATGTGTTTTCTAAACTATTATTAGCAAAAGAAAACGTTACTGATGCCATAAAGATAGTGCTTAAAAATAAATTTTTCATAATATATATGTTTTATGAAATTACCCTACAAAGCGTAGGCTTGGAAATTATTTCCCGAAAGATAATCATTTAATTTCAGTAATTCTTTTTACTACTCTCGGCTCAGTCTCTTTTTTGGCAAGTTATCCTAAAATTGTATTCTATCTACGATTTTTGTTTTTGTTTTGAGCCGCTGATTTTCAATTAAATACGTTTTTCAAATAACAATCAGTTATGTAAACATACAAAATAATTTTAAATCGGCTATATATAGCCGAATAAAAATTTTAAGAAGTGAAATTTTTATAGCTTGGAAAATAAAGAGCATAAACAGTTTCTAATTAGCTTTGGAGCAAACCTAACAAGGCTTAGAAAAAAGCATAAAATAACTAAAACACAGTTATCTTTTGAGATTGGCACCCATGAAAAGCAATTGCGATTAATAGAAAAAGGGGAAATAAATACAGGCGTTTTAAGTATTTACAAAATAGCTAAAGCGTTGCATATTTCAACACAAGAATTGTTAGATTTCAATTAGTTAATCAACTCCCTAACTTTATCATACACCAAAAAAGATTCCCAACCACGATACAATAAATAATCTGCAAATTTCTTTCGTTTTTTTTGTAGGTTTTTTTCAGCGTTTAGTTGTAAAAAACGTTTTTCTGCCAGCGTGTTAAAAGTGTTGGCATAATCTTCTTCAGCGATTTCTTTAAGTCCTAAATCGATATTGTATTTAGAAATATCTCTAAACTTTAACTCACGAACAATCCGTTGTTTTCCCCATTTTTTATGGTTAAATTTTCCCCTTGCAAAAGCTTGAGCAAACCTAGATTCATTTAAAAAATTATGTTTCAGTAAATGTAAAATAATAATTTCTTGTGCTTCAGTAATCATTTTCATTTCCCTTAATTTTTGCTGCACTTCTTTATGGCAACGCTCTTGGTAGGCACAATAACTCTCAAGCCTTGCTTTGGCTTCATTAACGGTATATGTTTTTTGGGAGTAGCTGTTCATTTAAATCAAAGTTAATAAATAAGACGTTATTTTTACTAATTAAATTAAAATACGCTCTAAAACTATTAGCTGTCATAAATCGGAAGTCAATCAATTGTATGTCCTTCAAAAAAAAATCACAAAAAAACCCTCCAAAGCTTTAGCGAAGGAGGGTGTTTTTTCAGTTTTAATTTATCGTGTTATCATCTTTATCTACAAAGTGATATTCCAGATACGTGTAAGCATCTCTAGGTTGTATTGTTACCCACTTTTTGTACTCCAAAAACCACTTGGTTCGTACCGATGGGAAACCTTTTGTTAAAAAGGCCGCTATAAAAGGATGTGTGTTTAAAGTTATCTTTTTATAGTCTTTTTCTAAAAGGTGTTTTAATTCCTCCGTCATTTTGTTCACCAAAACTATTGGTGCTTCAATCTCGGTTGTTTGTCCTGTATTAGGATTTTCCTCGCGAGTTTTAATGTTCATTTCTGGCCGTACGCGTTGTCTGGTTATTTGTATTAAACCAAACTTACTTGGTGGTAGTATTTTGTGTTTTGCACGATCGTCGCTCATTTCTTCACACATATGATCGTATAGTTTTTTTCGGTTGGCAGCTGCTGCCATATCAATAAAATCTATCACAATAATACCGCCCATATCTCGTAGGCGTAATTGTCTTGCTACTTCTGTAGCAGCGATTAAGTTTACTTCTAATGCGGTTTGCTCTTGGTTACTTGATTTGTTACTTCGGTTACCACTGTTGACGTCAATTACATGCAATGCTTCGGTGTGTTCGATCACTAAGTAAGTTCCCTTACTTCCTGAAACCGTTCTTCCAAAGGCAGTTTTGATTTGACGTTCAATCCCAAATTTTTCAAATAAGGGTGTTTTAGAATCATAAAACTTAACAATATTCTCTTTCTTTGGTGCAATTTCTTGCACATAATCTTTAATTTGTAAGTAGAGTGTTTCGTCGTCTATATAAATAGAAGAAAACGAATCGTTAAAGATATCTCTAATAATTGAGGCACCTCTATTCAACTCACTTAACACCTTTGAAGGAAGGTGTGCTCCTCGTAACTTTTTACACATCGCGTTCCAGCGATCCATAAGGTTTTCTAGATCTCTATCGAGTTCAGCTACTTTTTTACCCTGGGCTACAGTTCGTATAATAACTCCAAATCCTTTAGGTTTTATGCTTGTTACCAAACGTTTTAACCTATCTTTTTCTTCTTTAGATTCTATTTTTTGTGAAATAGAAACTCTATCTGAAAAGGGAACCAAAACAATATAACGTCCAGCTATTGAAAGCTCGGAACTTATTCTAGGTCCTTTAGTGGAAATGGGTTCTTTTACAATCTGAACCAATGTTGATTGATTGGACTTTAGTACATGATTTATACCTCCGTTTTTATCAATATCTTTTTCAAATGGGAAATCTTTTAAAGAATAATCTTTAAGTTTACCTGTGCTTACACTTTTAACGAATTTTAAAAGAGAAGCGACTTTAGGCCCTAAATCATGATAATGCAAAAAAGCATCTTTTTCATAACCTACATTTACAAATGTAGCATTTAGTCCTGGAACAATTTTTCGAGTTTTGGCGATAAACACATCACCAACCGAAAACTTGTTGTCATCTTTTTCTTTATGTAATTCAATTAGTTTTCCATCTTTTAAAAGGGCAAAATCAACTGATTGCGAACTGGATCTAATAAATAATTCGTAGTTCACGTTTCATTAATTTTTATCCATCCCATTCCGAATTAACGGGGTAGAGACAAATGGATTAAACAATAATTTATCACAGGTTTTTTGTTATTCCATATATTATGGAAAAAACCCGTCGAAATCAATTAGTAATATACCAATTAATTCCATTTTCAAAGAACTTTAATTTTTTCCTGTTTATTCAGGGTTTAAACAAAGAAGTAGTTCTTAGACTACTTCTTTGTTTTGTGGCGATTAGCACGACTTCTTTTCTTTCTTTTATGAGTAGAAATCTTTGCTCTTTTTCTTTTTTTACCGCTTGGCATAGAAAATACTTTTTAATATCCTGAAATTAATCAAGATGGGTTATTATTTTACCTTTACTTTAGTCTTTACACCTTCTACAAAAACTTTTGCAGGCTTAAATGCTGGGATATTATGTGCAGGGATTTTGATCGTTGTATTTTTTGAAATGTTTCTTCCAGTTTTTTCAGCTCTTTTCTTTACAATAAAACTTCCAAAACCTCTTAAATATACATTTTCACCACCTTCTAAAGAGTTTTTTACTTCACTCATAAAGGTTTCAACTGTAGCTTGTACATCTCCTTTTTCCATTCCTAATTTGTCTGAAATTTTTGCTACGATATCTGCTTTCGTCATTACACTATTATTTTAATATTAATAAATTTTCTTTTTTCAAGAGGGCAAATATAAGCATTTAAATTTCAAAAAATCAATCCTTAAACCATTAAAATTTAATTAGATAAAGGCTAATTTAGCTATATGATAAAAAGTCCTTCAGAAATCAGTAAAAAACTCATTCCGTGGTATTTAGAACACAAAAGAGATTTACCTTGGAGAACTACGAAGCTACCTTATAATATATGGCTTTCAGAAATCATACTTCAGCAAACACGAGTTGCTCAAGGAATCCCTTATTATAATGCGTTTATTTCTGAATTTCCGACTGTTTTTGACCTTGCAAAAGCTTCTGAAGAAAAAGTATTAAAACTTTGGCAAGGGCTTGGTTATTATTCTCGTGCTCGAAATTTACATGCTACCGCAATATATATTTCAGATGTATTAAACGGTGTCTTTCCTTCAACTCACAAAGAACTACTTCAACTTAAAGGAGTGGGAGACTATACTGCTTCTGCTATTTCATCGATTAGTTTCAATTTACCAACCGCTGTTGTGGACGGAAATGTATATCGTGTTTTGGCGCGTTATTTTGGGATAGCTACCCCAATAAATAGTACTGCCGGAATTAAAAAGTTTAAAAAGTTAGCCCAACAATTAATAGATTCTGAAAACCCTGGAGCTTACAACCAAGCAATTATGGAATTTGGCGCTACCCAATGCAAACCACAAAAACCAGCTTGTGATTCTTGTATTTTTAATGATTGTTGTATGGCGCTTCAAAAAAAAAATATTTCAGAATTGCCCGTAAAACTGAAAAAGACAAAAATTAAAAAAATCTACTTTAATTATTTTGTAATTCTTTCAAAAAAGAACAAAACTATTCTTCAACAAAGAACTGGAAAAGGAATTTGGCAAAATTTGTATGAATTTCCATTAATTGAAACCGACAAAGAGGTTACGATTGAAGCACTGCAAGAACTAGAAGCTTTTAAAATTTTTACTAATCAATTTTCATTTTCTTCGACAGTATTATATAATGACAAGGCAATTATTCACAAACTTTCACATCGGCATTTACATACTCGATTTTGGATTTCAGAAACCAATTTAGAGTCGAAAAATGCGATTTCTATTACCGAAATTAATAATTTTCCTGTTCCTGTTTTAATCGCTAATTTTATAAATCAATTTTTTGGGGATAAGTTTCAATACAAAAACAAAAAAAATAGCTATATTTAAATCACAAAATATAACTTTGCAAACAAATAAAATATTATGAGTGGTACATTAAATAAAGTAATGTTAATAGGGCACACGGGAACCGAAGTGAAAATGCATTATTTTGAAGGAGGCGGTAGCGTTGGTAATTTTTCATTAGCAACCAACGAAACTTACACAAATAAGACTACAAGCGAAAAAGTAACCAATACCGAATGGCATAATATTGTGGTTAGAAATAAAGGTGCAGAAATCTGTGAAAAATACTTAAAAAAAGGCGATAAAGTTTATATCGAAGGTCGTTTAAAAACCAGAAAATGGCAAGACGATAAAGGGACAGATCGTTATAGTACTGAAATTCAATGTACCGATTTTACTTTTTTAACACCAAAAGCGGATGCTGGAAATTCGGTAACTCAAAACCCTGTAGCTCCGAAATCAGAACCAATAAAAGAAGCTCCTAAAAATCCAGATTCTGTGACAGATGAATCTAGCGATTTACCATTCTAATTAAAATAAAACAATTTGGATCTAGAACCTCCCAGTTTATTTTTAATATTAGTTTTTAACGCATCGCATATAATCAGCTTTGTTATATTACTTGTATTACTTGTTTGCTCTGCATTAATCTCTGGAGCAGAAGTAGCGTTTTTCTCTTTAGAACCAACAGATTTTGAAACAGAAGATTCAGAAAATGAGCTTCCTGTAAAGTTAGCTATTGTCCAAAAATTACTTTCTAAACCCAAAAAATTATTAGCAACAATTCTAGTAGCAAATAACTTTATTAATATCGCCATTGTATTATTATTTGCTTCTTTAAGTAAACTATTTTTCTCTGGAATCAGCACCGATTATTACGGTGTAAATATCCAATTCATTACCGAAGTTGGAGTTGTAACTTTTATTATATTGCTATTTGGCGAAATTTTACCTAAAGTATATGCAAGTAGAAAAAACATACAATTTTCTACCTTTATGGCCTACCCTATTAAAGTGCTTGACACGGTTTTATCTCCATTAAGCAACCCTATGCAAGCAGGAATTAAGTTTATTGAAAATAAATTTGGCAAGCAAAAACCCAATATAAGCGTTGATCAGTTATCACAAGCTCTAGAGCTAACATCTGACGAAGACAAACAACACGAAGATCATAAAATTTTACAAGGTATCGTCACATTTGGAAACACCGACACCAAGCAAGTAATGAAGCCCAGAATGGATATTTTTGCTTTAAATAAAACTGAGTCTTACGAAAAAATAATGCTCGAAATTATTGCAAATGGATATTCTAGAATCCCTGTTTTCAAAGAAAATATCGATACTATTTCCGGGATACTTTATGTTAAAGATTTAATGCCTTTTATTGACCAAAAAGAATTGGACTGGACATCGCTACTTCGGAAACCTTATTTTGTTCCCGAAAATAAAAAACTGGATGATTTGCTAAATGAATTCAAGGAAATGAAAATGCATATGGCAATTGTGGTGGATGAATATGGTGGAACCAGCGGTCTTATTACCTTGGAAGACATTATTGAAGAAATTGTTGGTGAAATTAGCGATGAGTTTGACGACGAAGATTTGGTGTTTTCAAAACTAGATAAAAACACTTTTGTATTTGAAGGTAAGACACCCTTAAAAGATTTTTACAAGGCTATCAAATTAGAAGACCCAAAAATATTTGAAGATAAAAAAGGAGAAGCAGAAACTCTTGCTGGTTTTATTTTAGAAATTGCAAAAGGGTTTCCGAAGCGAGGTGAAATACTAAATTTTCATAATTACACGTTTACTATTGAAGGGTTCGAAAACAAGCGAATCAGTCAAATTAAAATTTCAATTAATGATTAGTATGCGTTTTATTCTTGTTCTTTTCTTGGTGGTTTTGTTTATTTCTTGTGAAGAGGAAGTAACGATTAAGCCAAAAGCACAACTACGTTTAGAATATCCAAAACATGAATACGAAGATGTGAAAATTAGTTTGCCTTTTCAATTTCAGAAAAACAAAATAGCCCGTCTTGTAAAAAAAAGAAAATTTGGTTTGAATTTACGGTACCCAAATATGAAGGCTACTATTTATATGACCTATCAAAAAGTAAATGAAAACAACTTGGATTCTTTACTTCGAGATGCCCAAAAACTAGCGTATGATCACGCTATAAAAGCCGAAAGTATCCCAGAACAACCCTTTGTTAATCCTGAAGACAATGTATATGGAATGTTTTATATGATTAACGGAAACGCTGCAACACAAGCAGAATTTTACATCACAGATAGCATTCGTCATTTTGTAACGGGTGCTTTATATTTTGAAGCAAAACCAAATTTCGATTCTATTTATCCAGCGGTAATTTATCTTAGAAAAGATATGCGACGTATTTTAGAAACTTTAAAGTGGAAAGATGAAAGTGCTGAGTGATGAGTTAGAAGTGCTGAGTTAATAAAGATTTATTATTTGTCATTGCGAGGCACGAAGCAACCTATAGTATTTAAAGAAAGATAATTTTTTATAAAATACTTTGTCATCCTGAGCTTGACTCAGGATCCAAAGAAAAAAACTATAAATGGATTTTGGATCAAGCCCAGAAAGACAAAAGACTGTCTTAAATTCATTCATAAAAAAAACCATTTCAATTTATTTTGAAATGGTTTATGTTATTTTAAAAAGATTGCTGTTTTCACAGAAATTATTTATGCCTTGTCAGCACAACAAGCTTTCTTACAGTCTTTTTTGCAAGCTGCCATTTTCTCACCGTGATTTGCTTCCATAGAAGCTTTGTCACCTTTCTTCATTTTGCATTCTTTTTTGCTTTTTCCTTTGCAAGAAGCTTTTTTTGCATCACAAGCTTTTTTGCATTCCGCTTTTAAAGCTGCACATTTTTCACAATCTTTATCTGTACAGTCTTCGCTACATTTAGTTTTACATTCCTTTTTTTCTTTTCCAGCACAACAAGCTTTTTTACAGTCCTTGTCGCATCCTTTTTTAGCTCCGTCTGTAGAAAAAGATTCTACCGTTTTCATTTCGCTAACAGAATATTTGTCGCTAGCTGTAGTTACAGTTTCTTCTAAAGAAGTAGTTGTTACTTGAGCTTCGTCATATTCTACCATTGCTAATTTGTTGTCAAAATCTACGGTTGCAGATTTTACACCTTCCATTTCAGAAAGTTTCTTCTCAATGGTTTTTGCACATCCAACTGCACAAGTCATTCCTTCGATATTAAATTCTGCTTTTGCAAGTTTTGCGTCAGATGCAATTTCTTTTTTTACAACTAATTCAGCAGTTTCAACTGTTTTC